>CAZKPR010000138.1:0-10775 GCA_964554685.1 uncultured Leptospirales bacterium
AAATAGAGGGTGTGTTCGATGCCGAAGCGCGCCAGGGTGAGGTCCGTCTTCGCGGGGAAATCCTTCTTCGCGATATGGTAGACCACGATCCTCTTCCTCACCTTTTTCGGCAGGGTGTTCAATATCGAAATCGGCGTGTGGAGGGGGGCGATGCCCGACTCGTGGTAGATAACCTTCGAATCCCAGGGAAATCTGGTCAGCTCCTCGTAGCGCCCGCGCCCGATAATGCCTTTTTCATGGAGCTCGCGATGCACCGCGGGATCGTTGTTGTGATCGGAGGAATAGACGAAGGTCTGGTCCTGGAAGTTGATTTTAAACCCGATCGTGGGGATCGAGTGCAGGGTGTAGAACATGTCGAATCTTCCGCCGTGTATGAACGTGGGTATGCCAATTTTCACGGGATGGAAGTTGAAGAGCTTCATCAGGTACGACGACGGCATGTCGCTCAGTGCCGAGTATTTCCTGAGGAAGCTGTGCATGACCGTCCCGGTGGTGTAGACGGTCACCTTGTGCTCCTCCAGTATCTTCTGGAAGGTACCGGCGTCATGGTCGGCGTGGCAGTGGGTGAGGATGATGCTGTCGATGAACTTCGGGTTCACGTTTGAGTCCACGAGCCATTCCGTGGAGTTGACCGGGGGGTCCACCATGATGCCGTTGTGGTTGAGCCAGACGATGAAGCCCGAGGTGTTTTCCTCCGGGTCAAACCCGTGGCTCGGCCCCAGGCAGGTGACCCCGAAGAGCGGGGGCCGGAAGGGTTCGTGCAGCCGCTTGCCGATGAGGTAGGTCGGCTTGTACTCGACACGGGGCGGAACCTCGGCGATCACCCGCTCCCCCTCGCTTACGCGGAAACCGTCGTTCCCGAGTATTTCCACGGTGATCCCCCGGATGGTGAAGCGGTCGTTCTTGAAAATGCCGACGGAGAGGAGATCGGAGAACCTGAGGTTCTTCCTGAAAAATTCCATCTCCTTCCTGATGTCGGGGAACGACATTTCCTCGTCGGCACCGTAGTCCGCGCCGATATCGAATTCCACGGGACCGAAGAGCGACTCCTGGAGGACCTTCTTCATCTGTTCGAACTGGTGCTCCCGGCAGATGATGGTGGTGCGCCGTTTCCTCAAGAAGAAGTTGTAGTAGATGGGGAACTCGATCTCGGCGATGCTGATGCCCTTGATCCAGTTGAAAAGCTCGGCGGTGAGGACGAAAACCTGCGGCACGTCCTTGGCCATGCCCATGGTGTCCTTGATCGTCTCGGGGGGCGACCCGAACTGTATGTAGCCGATCGAAGTATCGACCAGGTAGCCGCCCCGCGGGAGCACCGTCACGTTGTCATACATCCGTTCTTCACTCATACGCATGCCGCGGCGGCTCGGTAATAGGGCACGTCAAGCATGATGCGGGGCCCCCGCCTGGAACGGGCGCCCCGGTCCTTTCTCGAATACCACCGTGTGTGTATCACAATAATCCCGACAGCGAGAGAAATAAATCAAGTACTTTTTCCAAGGAGCCCGGCGAGGTCATCGACGGCATGAACCGGTGCGCCGCATCGTGTACCCCTGCAGACCCAGGCGGTGGCCCTTCCCCCGGAAGGCGACATCATCGCCGTGAAGGGCGCCAGGTCATCCAGGGAAGGACCCTCGCGGCGCGGCGCCTTCACCAGGACGGCGCAATGGGGTAAATATCCGCTCAGCAGAAATTCCGTCATCTCCCGGAACACCGGGTCCTCCTCGTCCCCGGCCACCACGACCTCGGATGCTCCCTCGCCGAGATGAAGCATGGTAGCGCAGAGCGTGACATGGGCCGAGGGGTGTTCGGCAAGGCCAGGTCCCGCGCCGCGGAGTATCTCACCGGCCCGCTCCTCCCAGGAAGGATCCCCGGTGAGGCGGGCCAGCCTGGTAAGCACCCAGGCCGCGACGCCGTTTCCCGAAGGATAGGCACCGTCATGGTAATCGGTGAAGTCCGCGATATGGGCCTCGCCGTTCCCGGGGGAAAATCCGAGGCCGCCGGCGCCGCGGGAAAAGATGCGAAGCATCGTTCCCGCAAGGCGCACGGCGCGATCGAGATGGCGCGTGTCGAAGGCGGTCGCGTAGAGTTCCAGGAGACCCCACGCCACGAAGGCGTAGTCGTCGAGATAGCCCTCACCCGTGGCCTCACCGTCGATCCACGCATGGACCAGGCGATCCTCCCGCACCATATCCTCCCAGATGGCCCCGGCGGCGCGCTCCGCCGCCGCGCGGTAGCGATCGTCCCCCAGGGCCCGCGCCCCGACCGCGAGGGAGGCGACCATCAGGCCGTTCCAGTCCGCGAGAATCTTTTCGTCGCGGAACGGACGGGGTCGCCGGTCCCGCGCCTCGAGGAGACGCCGCCGCACCGATTCGTATCGCCCGTCCGCGGGGGGGGCACCGCCGAGGTGCAGCACGTTCTCTCCCGTGAGGGCCCCCGTCGCTTCATCATGGACGTTTCCTTCCCCGCGCACCCCGAAGATCTCACCCGCGTAGGCCGCGTCGTCGGCGCCCAGGACGTCCCGCAGCTCCCCGGCGGACCAGAGATAGAAGCGGCCCTCCCTCCCCTCGCTGTCCGCGTCCTCGGCGGAATAGAAGAACCCCCGGGGCGAGGTCATGTCCCGAAGCACGTACTCGAACGTCTCCCGGGCGGCGGCGGCATGGCCCTCGCCGCAGCCGGCCTGGTACGCCTCGCAGGATGCCATGGCGATCATCGCCTGGTCGTAGAGCATCTTTTCAAAATGGGGAAGAAGCCACCGCGCGTCCGTGGAGTAGCGGTGGAAGCCGCGGCCGAGCTGGTCGAAGATTCCGCCGCGCCGCATCGCCGCAAGGGTCTCACACGCCATGGCCCGCGCGCGCTCCTCCCCCGTGGCGTGCCAGTAGCGAAGGAGAAACACCAGGTTATGGGCCGAAGGAAATTTCGGCGCCGCACCGAAGCCGCCGTGAAGAGGGTCGTAGCGATCCGAAAGTTCACGGAAGGCCCGGTCAGGGAGGCCCCCGGGAAGGGATGCGGCGTTCCCCTCCGCGGCGGGCCGGTTCAGGGCCGCGGCAACGGCCGCGGCGGATTCCTCGACCTCGTTCCTTTTCTCCCTCCATACCTCCGCGGCGCGGTTCAGCAGTTCCAGGAGCCCCACCCTCCCCCCGGCGCTCTCCCGGGGAAGGTAGGTGGCGGCGAAGAAGGGGCGACGGGCGGGAGTCATGAGTATGGTGAGGGGCCACCCCCCCCTGCCGGTCAGCATCTGGCACACGGCCATGTAGACCCGGTCGACGTCGGGCCGCTCCTCGCGGTCGACCTTCACCGCCACGAAGGAGCCGTTCAGCACGCGGGCCACCTCTTCGTCCTCGAAGGACTCCCCCTCCATGACGTGGCACCAGTGGCAGGTGGAGTAGCCTATGGAGAGAAATACCGGGCGGTCCGTGTCACGGGCCAGGGCGAAGGCCTCCTCTCCCCAGGGATACCACTCCACGGGATTGTGTAGGTGCTGGCGGAGATAGGGACTCTTCTGCCCCGCCAAGCGGTTCTTCTTCGTCATGAAGGCCCCCGGCGATTCCCGAATCCGTTCATCATGACGTACTCTCCCGTTCCGCGCCGCCCGGGACGCGGGAGCAGTTTCAGATCCGGCGCGGGATGGCCCACGGCGATGAGGAGCGGCAGGACCCGGTCTTCGGGAATGCCGAATTCGCGCTTCACCGCCTCGGGATCGAAGCCGTCCATTGGATGGGTCGCGTACCCCAGGCCCGCGGCGGCGATCATGAAATTCATGGCGAAAAAGGATGTGTTCTTCACGGCGAAGATCCTCCTCTGCTCGCTGTCCCTCCCGCCGTAGGCCTTGAGATAATAGGCTTTCTGCTTTTCCTCGGCATCGGGCTTGACGTATCCCGTGGCGATCCTGTCGGCCATGACCGCCTCCAGGTTCTCCTCCACGGCACCGGGGTTCGCAATTATAATGAGTACCGCCGACGCCTCCTCAACCTTCGCCTGGTTGCTCGCGCAGCGGCGCAGGGCGCGCTTCCTCTCCGGGTCCGTCACCAGGACCACTTCCCAGGGCTGGAGGTTCCCCGACGAGGGGGCGAGTCCCGCGAGCCCGATGATCTCGAGGAGCTTCTCCTCCGGGACCCCGCGGGACGGGTCGAAGAAATTGATCGCCCTCCGGGAGCGTATGGCATCGATCGTTTCCATCTGTCACCTCCTTCATGGCGCGTCATGCCTGGCGGCCTGGCCGCCGCGACAGTCGCACAATACGTTCAATATACCATGACATGCGCCGAAGGTCAAACCAATAGTCGCCCGGGTGCAGACAAAAGGCTCTGATCTCCATTGAGATCTCATTATAAACAGAATAATCAATGAACCACGGATGGACACGGATGAACACGGATCAGGCGTATTGATGAACCAAGGTAATAACCGGATATACTATATTATTTGAATAAAAGTGCATCATTTTAAAACCCCCTGTGTCCAGATTTTCAATGGGTTTGTTTTTTTGCAGTTCTATCACGTTACCCTGCATATCCGTGTCCATCCATGGTTCACTTTTATCATGATATGCATACCAATCTGGTCACACGGGCGGGAGCACCCCATCACACATCACAACATTATAAAAAAGAATCACGCTCAATTTCTTTCATTCCGATTCCCGTCGGATTATTGCTTTTTAAATAAGCAATTTCCCTGCTCATCCGCGTCCATCCGTGTTCATCCGTGTCCATCCGTGGTTCCCTTTTATAATGATGTGTATCCCATACTGGACAAGGCAGGCATCCCGCGTCATACATCACAAAAAAGAATGAGAATCTCGCTCCATTCCCTGCATTCCGATTTCCATCAGGTTTATGCTTTTTTAATAAGCAATTTCCCTGCTCATCCGCGTCCATCCGTGTCCATCCGTGTCCATCCGTGGTTCCCTCTTGTATAGATTTGCATCCCCGTCTGGACAAACGGGCTGTTGCACGGCGAAAACAATTGACAGGGCCCCCGGAAGGAATACGATGCATCGAAACCAGTTCATTCACAGGAGGACGGCGACGGCATTTCTCGATCATTTTTTCCTGGTATTCCATACCCTCTTCACCCTCTTCAACATGGCGGGATGGATATGGCGCCGGACCAGGAGGATCCACCTGGTGACGGTGCTGGTCACGGCCTTTTCCTGGTTCGTGATGGGGTTCTGGTACGGCTGGGGCTACTGCTTCTGCACGGACTGGCACTGGAAGGTCCGCGATGCCCTGGGCCGCCCCATCACCTCGGAATCCTACATCCATTTCCTTATCATGGAGCTGACCGGCCTCGATCCGCCGCAGAAGATGGTGGACACGGCGACCCTCTGGATCTTCCTCGCCTGCGCCGCGGCGAGCCTCGCCCTCAACGGGAGGGACGCATGGCGCCGGCGAAGGGCGAAGGACGCGGGGGCCCCGCGGGGAGAAGGCGGGGGCCGATAACCCCTCACTTCACCGATACGCAGGGCATGCAGGGCGGGTTAAGCCGCTTGCGCTGGACCTCGTAGTTTCTTCGGCAGGCACCGAGATACGCCGGCAGGGCCGCCTTCGTCACCCTGGTGCCGAAATCTGCGGGTACGGGAAGCGGCGTGGAGAACATCCTCGCGACAATCAGCGGCCCGATCTTTTTCCGGTAATGTATGATGTCGACGTAGTTCATGTCGTTGGCGGTCACGGAGTTGTAGCCGCTGAAATCCCAGAAATCGGTGATGCCCGCGATTCGTTCCCTCACCTCGTTCATGAAGGCGATGTCCTCGCAGAGATAGGAGGAAAGATTGACGGGGTTGATGAAGACGGTCAGGGCGATACCGCGGCTTCGGCAGAGGTCCGCCATTGCCCTGAGTTCCGCCGTCGTCTCATCCAGGCGCTTCGCGCATATCGTAAAGATCGGCTGCTTGAAGCGGGCGCGATGCGAGGCGGGGTCCGCATCGATCTTCATTTCCCTCTTGATGAACACGTATTCCCCTGTTCCCGTGAGGTCGTACCGCGCCTCCTTCCCGTCGAACTTGATCTCCTTGAAGAGGGAAAAATCGGGCTCCATGGTGAGGAACGTGAAATAAAAATCGATCTTGTCACGGAGGGTCAGGGGATACATCCTGTTGCGCACCATGTTTTCCAGGGGGAGCATCTTGAAAGAGAAATAATCGATGCCCACCACGACATGCTTCACCTCGATCCCCCTGTCGAGAAAGATCTCGAGAACCCGCAGGTACTCCCCCACGACCCCGGAGACGAAGGTCATGTTGTAGTGCCTGCCCCCGACGGCGCGGTCGATGGCCTCCACCGGCAACTGGCTTACCCGCGATGAGCCGAAAAGAAACGAATCATACTTCTTCGGATTTTTGAGAACGTGGTCGACCTTCACGAACCTCTCGTGTGGGCAGACGTAGAGCGACTCGTAGTTCTTTCGGAGGACCCGGTGGGGATCAAAAATAAAGTTATACCCCAGGAGGGGAAGCGCCGAGAGAACGGCGATTGCGAATAATTTGATGACTAGTCGCTTCAAAGGGCCACCCTGCGCTTAAAACTGGAAATAAATGAACTGGTCCGCCCCGCGCACGCCCAGGAGCAGGATGCTCCCCCCGAGAAGGGCGTAGAGGGTCCACCTCACCACGAGGGGCTTCTTCCGTATCAGATCCCTGATGCTTCCGCGGGTTTCCTGCACGTAATGGACCGCGAAGAGGAACACGCCGAGAAGCAGCATGAGGGAAAACTGGATCGCGTCGTAGTGGAGCATCAGGCGCCCCACGTTCGTCCCGGGGAAATGCGTCAGTATGTACCACGCGTCGGATACGCTCCGGGCGCGGAAAAAGACCGCGCCGAACACGAAGAGATGGAAGGTCGCCGCGACCATCCAGAAGGTCCTCGCGCGGTCGATGAAACGCCCGTAGGCCGCCTTCCTCGTGCGAAGGACGCCGATTCCCCCCAGGAGAAGCGCCAGGGTCCCGGCGCCTATCCTCGCGCCCGGTCCGGCCGCCACGGGTCCCCCTGGAACCGCCGCGACGGCGGCCCCGAGGGCCACGATGAAGAAGAGGACCGCCGGCGCCCCTTCGAGGGCCCCGAAGACCTTCCCGCGCATCCACTCACGCATGCCCCGGGTCATACGGCTGATGATGAGAAACACGCCGTTCAGGGATCCCCAGATAACGAAGGTCCACTGGGCGCCGTGCCAGAGGCCCGAGAGGCTGAAGACGATCATCATGTTCAGGTAGAAGCGCCACCGGGGCACGCGGTTCCCCCCCAGGGGGATATAGAGGTAATCGCGGAACCAGGAGATAAGGGTGATGTGCCACCGCCGCCACAGCTCCGCCAGGGAACTCGCGAAATAGGGTCTCCTGAAGTTCGGGAGGAGACGGTATCCCATGACCTGGGCCGTGCCGATCGCCAGGTCCGTGTATCCGGAAAAATCGCAGTAGACCTGGACCACGAAAAGGTAGGTGCCCAGGAGGAGGGGGAGCCCGGTATGGAACTCGGGCTTGTCGTAGACCGTGCCCACGTACATGCCGAGCCGGTCGGCGATCACCAGTTTCTGGAAAAACCCCCATGCCATGAGCTTCAGGCCGTCGGTGATCCTCTGGTAGTCGAATTCCTTCTTCTCGAAGAACTGGGGGAGAAGCGTCGTGGACCGCTCGATGGGCCCCGAGAGGATCACGGGGAAAAAACAGACAAAGAGCGCGAAATAGCCGAGATGGCGCTCCGGCTCCCTGGTGCCCCGGTACACGTCGATGGTATAGCTCAGGGCCTGGAAGGTGTAGAAGGATATGCCAACGGGGAGGAGAAGCGTCAGGGCCGGGACGTCGTAAGGGACCCCCAGGAGCGCGAAGAGCCCCTTCATGGAGGAGTTGAAGAAATTGAAATACTTGAACATGAAGAGGATGGAAAGGTTCGTCATCACGCTCAGGGCGAGCCAGAGCTTCTTCACGCGGGCCGTCTTCCCGTGCATCATGAGGGCCGTGCCGTACACGACCAGCGTCGTGGTGACGATCAGGAGCGCGTACTTCGGGTTCCAGAACATGTAATAGAAATAGCTGGCGGCGAGGAGGAGCATCCACCGGTAACGCTGGGGGATGGAGAAAAAGACCGCCACCACCACGCCGAAAAAGACGAAAAATTGCCATGAATTAAAGAGCATCACGAACCCGGAATCCAGTTTGTCCCGCGGCCCGCTCCCCCGGGGGGGCGGGCCGGAAGGGCCGTCCCTCAGACAGGCCTATCACCAGAAATGCTTTCGGGATCGATGTCAAGTAATTTCTCACGGGGGGATCAAAAACCGGTATCCTCGTTATGCATGTCCGGAACCGCGATAGCATGGACTGTCTTGAAGGGCCCCGGCGGGAGCCTGTCATGCCAGGGCCTCTCCATGATGATCAGGCGCCGGAGACGTTCATCGTACCGCACGATCACCTCGTGCCCCCTTCCCCCGGCAACGGTGACAAATCCGGAGATCGTCCCCCCCGTCATCTCGCGGGGGATCTCCCCGGCGCTCAATATCCTCTTCACCTGCCCGTCATAGATCCCGATGGGATGGCGGTGGTTTCTCCTTCCCTTTATCACCAGGACCGCGCCGGTCCTCACCAGGTCGCCGTCGTCGGCCCTGCTGAACTCCCACTCGATGGAAAACGCGTCGTCCCTCTCCGCCTCGCGCGCCTGTTTCGCGCACCCCGTCGCCAGGGCGGCGGCAGTGATCGTCAGCATAAAGATCAGGCAGGCTTTTTTCATTTCATCCGCTCCACGGTTGTATTCCCGGCTCATGGGCGCCGCGGCCCCGTCATCCCCCGATCTTCGACATGAAGCCCGACCGGGTAAGGGAGTAACAGCCTCCCCCTTCGGGACGGCACTCCAGGGCGTGCCCCTCATGCTTCGTTTTCACGGCATCGACGATTATCCGTCCGAGGGTCTCGTCGTCCGCGCCGCCCCTGAGGGGCCCCTTGAGATCGTGGTCCGAGACCGAGTGAAGGCATGTCCTGAGGCGGCCGTCCGAGGTGAGCCGGAGGCGGTTGCAGGATGAACAGAACTTGTGGGTAACGGGGGGTATGATCCCGATCCGCATCGGCACGGACCCCCGGTAACGGTACCCGTACATCACGGCAACGGAGGTATCGCCATCGACGTTCCGCGCGAGCTCGCCGAGGGAGGAGAGTCGCTCGACCAGCTCGCCCGAGGAAATGAAATCCACGGCGCCCTCCGTTCCCTCGAAGGGCATCATCTCGATGAAGCGGAGGGTCACGTCACGGCCGCTGAAGTAGTCGAGATAGGACTCCAGGCCGTCGATGGTTTCCCGGGAGAGCACGGCGTTGATTTTGATATCGAAAGAGCCGTATCCCAGGGCGCGGTCAATTCCGTCGAGAACGTCCGGGAGGGCGTCGCACATCGTTATTTCCCGGTAGGCGTCCCGCGAGACGGTGTCGCAGCTGATGTTGAGTTTCATCACGCCGAGGCGCTTCAGCTCGCCGATATACTTCCCCAGGAGCACCCCGTTCGTCGTGAGGCAGAGTTCAAGGGAGGGATGGCGCTCCCTCGTCTGCGCCAGGATGTCGATCATCCCCCTCCTGAGGAGGGGCTCGCCGCCGGTGAACCGCACCTTGATCACGCCGAGGGACGCGAAGACGCCGATGAGGCGGACGAACTCCTCGTTGCGGAGTATCTCGTCGTGGGAAAGGAGCTCCACGCCCTCGGGGGGCATGCAGTAACGGCAGCGGAGGTTGCACCGGTCGGTTATGGAAACCCGCAGATAATCATGCCTTCGCTGGAATGAATCCTTCAGCATCGGTCCTATCCGGTTTTCTTCATCCCCCGCCGGGACGGTAATCGACGCCGGTTCGGAAGTTATGAATGAAGTAGGGGTTGCCGGGGTCAAGGCGGCAGGCCCCGGCGTACATTTCGACTGAGCCGGCGCGGTCACCGGCAAGCTCACTGGCGACCCCCAGGTTGTTCAGTATCTCCGCCGTGGCTCCGCCCTCTCCGAGGGCCTCGCGAAAGAGGATCCGCGCCGCCTCGTACCGGCCTTCGAGGGCAAGGGACACGGCGCGGTTGTTGATCGACGCGACGGGGGTCCCACGGCGCACCAGGGCGAGATACCTGACGGCCACGGTGGTGCGGAAGTGCGGCGTTGCCGCCGTCAGGGGTTCCTCCCCGGAGTGAAGGGTCCCGAGATAATGCCTTCTCTCGACCTCGAGGGGGCGGTAGGAGACGCACCCGCCCATGAGGACCGCCGTAACGGCAACGAATACCAGGCTCTTCGTCACTGGACATACCCTGTTTCACACACACCGCGGCGCCATGCGTGTCAATAAAAAAAACGTCCTGCCTCCAGATCGGGGAAGGCGACTGCGGAGACGATGCGGCCCCGGACGCTATCCGGTGAGGGAGATAGTAGTAATATAAGTAACCTTTTGAAATTTTTATTGACTTATTCCTTTAACCGCCCTGAATAGGGGTGCAACGACAGGCACCGGGTACCGTCATTCCCCCTGCCGTTTCGAATTTACCCGCAGGCCCCCAGCAGCGCGTCATCCCTTTTGCCCGTTTTCCCCGGATAACCGGCAAAAGGGCGGCGTCATTGCCCGCGAAAGGCCGCCTGCGACACAGAACCGGAGAGACCGATCCATGTCCAGAAAATACCTGATCCCGCTGTTGACGATTTTCCTCATCATTTCGTGCGTCCAGAAGTCGGAGGGCCTGAAAAAATCGGACATACCCGTCCTCGTCAACCAGTTCCTGGCGATGCACGTCCAGCACCACTCCCTCACGGAGGAGCGTTCCCGGAGGACCCTT
>CAZKPR010000139.1:0-10529 GCA_964554685.1 uncultured Leptospirales bacterium
CCAGGGGTTCCCTCACCGCGAAGACGGGGCTCACTCCCGGGATGGAGCAATTCAGGGTAATCGGCTATTTCAAGACGGAGTACTATGATTTCGACACCAAGCTCGTGATACTTTCCCTGCCGCAGGCCCAGAGGCTCTTCGAGGTGGGTGACGCCATCTCCGGTATCGGGGTCAAGATCGATGATGTCTACCGGATGAACAGGGTCGCGGCGCGCATCAACGCCACCCTGGGTTATGATTTCATGACCATGACCGCCGAGGAAAAGAACCGCAATCTCTTTTACGCCCTGCAGCTCGAGAAACTGATCATGATGATCATCCTTTTCCTTGTGATCATTTCGGCCGGCTTTACCATCATGGGCACACTGGTCATGGTGGTGATGGAGAAGAGGAAGGCCGTGGGCATCCTGAAGTCGATGGGGGCCCGGCCGAATTCGATCATGGTGATATTCGTGCTCGAGGGCTTTTTCATAGGTAGTATCGGGTCCCTCGCCGGGGTGATCGGCGGGGTCGCGGCGGCTCTTAACCTTGACGCGATTATACGTTACGTGGAAGAATGGATCAACGCCGTCATGGGGTTCCTGTACGAGCTTTTGAACCTGGGCTTGTTCAGCCCCGTAAACCTGGTGCCGAGCCATGTCTATTACATAGAGGGGATCCCCACGGAGGTGAAGCCGGAACTGGTGGTGTTCATCGCCATCGTCGCGGTGTTTCTCTGCACCGTGGCGGCGATCTTCCCGGCCTGGAACGCTTCGCGTCTCCAGCCGGTAGAGACCATCAGGTACGAATAAGGTGAGAATGATGGAATCCCGGGCAATTATCGAGATACGGGGCGTGGAAAAAATATACGGGTTCGGACGCAGCGCCCTGAAGGTCCTCAGGGGCGTCTCCCTTGAGATACTGCAGGGGGAGGTTGTTTCGATCGTGGGGCCCTCCGGGGCCGGTAAATCAACCCTCCTCAACCTGATAGGCTGCCTGGATTCATTCCAGGGAGGCGCCATGTACATAAAGGGGAAGGACGTCACGGCCCTTTCCGTGGAGGACCTGTCGGGCTTCAGGAACAGGCATATCGGCTTCATCTTCCAGTCGCACAACCTCCTTCCAGAATTCAACGCCCTGGAGAACATCATGCTTCCCCTGATGATACGCCGGGTGGGGATGAAGAAAGCGAGAGCGGAAGCGATGTTCCTCCTGGAACAGCTCAATCTTGCCGAACGGGCGCACCACAAGCCCGCGGAGCTTTCCGGAGGAGAGTGCCAGCGCGTGGCCGTCGCGCGCGCCATGGTCGGGAGGCCGGACATTCTTCTCGCAGACGAGCCCACGGGGAACCTCGACAGCGAGAATTCAAAGATGCTTACCGATATGCTTCTGGAACTGGGAAAGGACGGCGGCACCACCATCGTTATCGTCACCCACGACCGGGATATCGCGCGGCGCACGGGGAGAACCGTGACGCTTATTGACGGCGCGATAGTCGACTGACGGTCCCCCGAGTCCCGTCGCGTCCGGGCTCCATGAATGGCTTGACAGCTGGGCGATAATCGAATAGCATATGATGAATGGCAGCGCGCACGAACGCCGATGGCGCCCCGGGGTCGGTTGTACCGATGGCCAAAAGGTGAAAGCTTTCTATGGCCGGAATTGCCCCTGAGGCCTCTTGATGGACCGGGCATGGCGGAATCGATAACAACCATAACGGACAGCGGTCAATTCGAGGGATTATTTAAAAAATATTTCTCGAACCGTGACGTCTACCTGAAAACGAAAAGCGGGGATCTCAAGGTCCAGTTCCTCGGTTATGGCGAGGGGAACGTGGCCTTCAGGATCCCCCGCGTGAAGAACGCTCCGGAAACAGTTGTGACCCTGACCCACACCGGGGACAGCACGGTCTATGCAAGTTTGAAGACCCTCGAGCGCAACGAGGACACTTTTATTTTTCTCCCATTGAAAATCCAGGTCGTTTCAGAGAAGCGAAGAGAGGAGAGAACCAGCCTGGAAAAGGCCGGCAGCAAGAAGGTGCTTTTCGTCAGCAATATAATTTCACAATCCATGCTGCAGGGTTATCTCGACTCGAACGAAAAGAAAGTCGCGCAGGTCAGGGAACGGATCACCGAACAGCTGAAGACCGGCTTCAAGATAATAAGGGTGGTGTTCATCAACGAAACCAGGATCGATGTGCGGATGAAACATTTTCTCACGTCCTGGTCGCCGATCTTTGTCAGGGACCTGAGGGCGAAGCCGAAAGAGGCGGAAACAAAGAGTTTCAATTTCTATGTCAACGAGATATACGCGAAGGATTACAAGCTTTCAAGCAAGAAAGAATTCGTTTCCGAGGTCTCGGTGCCCTTCGTGCTGAGGAACATGATCCCTTACGGCTACATACAGGTCAACAATACCTCGGAGATGACGGAAAACCATCTCACGGTGATCAAGCGTCTGGCCACGATGATCAACGATTATTTTCTCAAGATCAACCTCTTCGTCCCCTCGGAGGACAAGTTCATCGTGACGGACGTTTCGGGGAAGGGTCTCGGTATTGTCTTCCGGGATCGCCGCCTCATGAAATACTTCCAGAAAAACAGCCAGGTGATACTCGACATGGCCCTTCCTGACGGCCACAAGGTGGGAATGGGGGTTGTCGTGAGGAACACCGTGTTCAACGAAGGGGGGTTTATCAAGGTCGGCCTGGAGATCGTCCATATCGACGCGTTGAGCGAGGTGATATACGATGAGTTCCTCCAGTCTCTCTGATGCAATTATCCCGTAATCTTCTTCTTTTCAATCTTTTCCCTCGTTTTTGCCGCTTTTTTTTCCAGCTTATACCTCGCTTTTTCCCTGGCGAGGTCGGTGGCGGCGGTATCTCCGGGAATGGATGGCGGCTCCGCGGTGGCGGGAGGTGATTTCTTTCCCTTCCTGAGGGCGGCCGCCTTCCCCATGAGGTAGCTCGCAAGCTTTCTGCCGAACTGTGTGATGAACCCCATGATCAGTATTGTCACGGTCCATTTCGCGGCCGTAACCAGCGTTTCCGTATCAATGCCGCAGTATCCGGAGTCTCCCACCGTCATCACCCGTCACATCAAGGTATTCCTGAAGAACCATGAAAAAGTAATCCATCGCGGGGCAATCGGACAATAACAATTTTTAATTTTCATGTTTTTTTCACCCCGCGGAGGACCCGGGCGCACCGGAGACGCCGCTGGTAAAAAAAATGCTCCCCAATAAATACTCATTTTATTTCCGGAAACGTCCGATCATATAGTGACGTAATCTGCGTACAAAGCGTTTTGGAGCGTATTTCCATGGATCGTCTCATTATTGACATGTGTGAAATCCTGGACGCGGAGGCGAAGTGCCTCGCGGGCCTGTGCGATCTTGAAGACAAGAAGACCCACGTGATCATGGCCCATGACGGCAAGAACCTGGAGCGGATATCGCGGGACCAGGAGTCGATCCTGGATCGGATGGTCGCCCTGGAAGCGAAGCGCATGGTGCGGATGGAATCGATACGGGCAGCGCGCGGCATAGCAGGGGATGTGACGACGCTCGTCGACATGATTGCCCGTCTGGACGGGGATTCCGCGGCGAGCCTCAGGGAACGGCGCGCGGCGGTGCGCAACGCCGCGGGGAAGCTCGGGAGAATGCGCGAGAAAAACCACTCTCTGATCCGCGACAACATGGAGTATTACGATATTCTCCTGACGGGTCTTCGCAGGGAGTCCGCCCGGGAAAGGGGGTACGGACGAGACGGCAAGGAGGAGGACGGCCTAAAGAATTCGATCCTCTTCAATCAAACGGCGTAAAGGGGGATGACGATGAGCTCAACGTTCATGGGTCTTGAAATAGGCAAGAAGGGGCTGTCAAGCCACCAGCAGGCGCTCCACGTCACGGGGCACAATATATCGAACGCGGAGAACAAGGAGTATTCACGACAGCGGGTAGTCATAACCGCCGCCGATCCCCTCTACGTTCCGAGCCTTTCCCGGGCAAACGTGCCGGGGAATATCGGCCAGGGGTCCGTGGTCGAGTCAATAGAGAGGATCAGGGACAGTTTCATCGACGATCGCATAGTGGTTGAGAAAAACGCCACGGGATACTGGAAGGTGCGCAACGAGTTCCTCCACCAGGTGGAAACCGTCTACAACGAGCCGAGCGACCAGTCCATGCGGTCGAAGCTTGACGAGTTGTGGAAGGCGTGGGAGGAGCTTTCAAAATACCCTGAAGAGCGTTCCACCAGGGAAGTGGTTAAAGAAAAGGCGGTTAACCTCTCCAACCAGGTCAACTACACCTACCGCCAGCTTTACGATCTCCGCCTTAATGCCAATGCCCAGGTGGAGCACCGCGTAAAGCAGATCAATCTCTACGCCACGAACATCCGGGACCTTAACGAGCGGATATTGAAGGCCGAGGCGCTCGGCGACAATCCCAACGATCTCAAGGACCGGAGAGACGCCCTCATAGAGAAATTATCGGAGCTCGTGGACATCACCGTCGGGAGGAGCGATCGGGACGAGACGATCGTCTATATTGCCGGGGAGAACCTCGTCCAGGGGGAGATCATACGTCCCATCGAAGCGGTCATGGACCCGGACAACGGCGGCATGTTCAAGGTGGTGTGGCGGGATACGGGCCGCGACATCACGAACAGCGGGGGGGAACTGGGAAGCCTTATCGAGGTCCGCGACAGGGTGATACGCGAGAACATAAACGACATGAACAGCTTTGCCATCAACCTCGCGGATCTCACCAACGAGGTGCACCGCGACGGCTTCAGCCGTAGAAACGAGACCAATATTGATTTTTTCCGGCACATGCCGGCAAGCGATAATCCCGACGGGAATTTCGACCTTAACAACGACGGCATCAACGAGGTGAGCGCGATATTCAGGGTAACGGGCAACAACAGGATCGACGCGTCGGCAGCCATCGGCATCACCGGCACCCTGACATTTGTGGTTAACAACGAGCTTGAGTCGACGGTACAGGTCGATTACAACGTGAACGACACCGCGCTGACCGTGATCAAGAAGATCAACGATGCGCACCTCGGCGTCGTGGCCTACATGAACCACGACGGCAACCTGGCCATGAAGGCGACCACGGCGGCCGACAACGACGCGAAGAATTTCATGATACGGCATCTCGAGGACTCGGGTCGCTTTCTCGTGGGGTTCGCCGGGATACTGAAACAGAGCGGCCCCCAGGGGTCCTTCGATTACCGGCGCACGGACGATATCGCGAAGTTCCTGCCGGGGAGAGAGCATATCACCATCACGCCAAAGTTCAATCCGGCGTCGTACCTCTCGATATCTGAGGCGATCGAGCGGGACGTGGACCGCATCAGCGCCGCCAGGGGGATGGATATCGGCGGCACGGGGGACTACAACACATCGAACGGCATCGGTGACGGCGGCAACGCACTCCTGATCGCGAGCCTTCGCCACAGGAACGGCATGGTTGACGTCAGCGCGACCTTCAACGACTTTTACAACGCCGTCATATCCAGGGTCGGTGCACAGGGAGAGGAGGCGCAGGACAGGGTCAGGAACCAGGAAACCCTCCTGAAAAACCTTGCGAATCTGCGGGAATCGATTTCCGGCGTCAACCTCGACGAGGAGATGTCAAACATGGTTGCGTACCAGCACGGCTACAACGCCGCGGCGCGGGTGATTACCGCGATCGACAGGATGCTTGATACCATTATCAACAGGATGGGGGTGTAAGCGATGAACCGCATAACCAACCAGATGATCCAGAACACGATGAATTATAACCTCCAGCGTCACCAGAGCGAGATGGATAAAATTCAGAATTCCCTGGCCACGGGAAAAAACGTGAACATCCCGCGCGATAACCCGATCGCCGCGACCAACCAGATGCTCTACCGGACCAGGCTTACCGAGGTAGAGCAGTACCTGAGCAACCTCGGCGAATCGAAGTCCCGCCTTGACGAAGTGGATACCGCGCTCCAGTCAACGCTTCGAATATTCCAGCGCCTCCGGGTGCTCACGGTGCAGGGGGCAAACGGCATTTACACTTCCTTTGAGCTCAAGGAGGCCGCCGCAACGGAAATAAACCAGCTCCTTGAGGAACTGGTAAACATCGCCAATACCAAGGGGGCGACGGGTAGATCGATCTTTGGCGGCCACCAGACGGGGACGGAGGACCGGCCCAACCCCTTCGTGCCGATTTACCAGACACTCACGGCGGGCAACCAGGGGGATGCCATGATAGGTGTCGAGTACCGGGGGACCATCGGCGAGTTTCTCCGCGAGGTCGCCAAGGGCGAGTACATGGAGGTCGGCGTCCCGGGAAACAAGGTGTTCTGGGCCACGAACCAGATCCTGACATCCAACAGGGATTCCGCGGCCTACACGGCACCCGCGAACCAGGCGATCCGAATTGACGGGGTGGAGATCGGGATATCGGCGGGGGACAATCTCGATATCATCATCGACAAGATCAACAACGCGGGGCTCAGCCTGCGGGCCTCAAAGGGGGGGAGAAACAACCTTATAATGGAAACGACGACGCCGCACCAGATATGGCTCGAGGATGTCGGGAGCGGCACGGTCATGAAAGACCTGGGACTCGTCAACGCCACGTTCCCGAATCCGCCCAACAATATCGATCCCACCGTCACCATCGGGGGGATGTCGATATTCGAGATGGTGATCCAGCTCCGTGACGACCTGGTCCGGGGCGACCAGGAACTGGTGGGTGGGCGTGACCTGGGCCTCATCGATATGGGCCTCGAGAACTTACTGAAGCATATCGCGGCGGTGGGTGCCAAAACGAGCCGCGTCGACGAACTGGCCAAGAGAACCGAGTATGACAAGGGGAACGTCCTCGCCATGCTCTCCGCATCGGAGGGCATAGATTACGCGGAAACCATAATGAATTTCAAGTGGCTCGAGAGCGTGCATCGTTACGCCCTGGCCGTTGGCGCGAAGACGATCATGCCGACGCTCATGGACTTCCTTCGCTGAGGCGCCTCTCCTCGGGCGGCATGAGCGGCGCTGAAAAAAGTTGTTGCGCTGGCGAACCTGATGGGCACCATCCGTCATGGGCGTCAGTGAAAGCAATCGCCTTGCGTGAAGGCACCGGAACGGCCGCTACCGGGTAATTTTTGAAAAAAGTCCGGAAAAGGAGCAGAGATTTGGGTATCACCATAGTGACGAGGCCCTTCGGCGAAATCGAGATCCTGGAGCGCCAGCTGATAGACTTTCCCGACGGCATACTCGGTTTTGATTACGTGAAACAGTTCGCGCTTCTGGACACCCAGAATGATAATTCGCCCCTTAAATGGCTCCAGGCCATCGGCGAGCCCGAACTGGCGTTTGTCATCATCAGGCCATCGGATTTCATGGGCAGCTACAAGCTCCTGGTCTCATCGGCGGATCTCGACGCGGTGGGGACGAAAAATCCGGAAGGACTCCTCGTCTTCGCCATTGTCACCATCCCGGAAAACCCGGCGGAAATGACCGCAAATCTCCAGGGTCCCATTATCATCAATCCCGCGACGCGACTCGGGCGGCAGGCGATATCCCTCAGCGACACCTACCGGGTAAGGCACAGCATACTCGAGGAGATGAAAAAGGCCGCCAAGGGGTAAGCTCATGCTGGTACTTGCAAGAAGATTGAACGAAAGCATTATGATCGGCGACGATATCGAGATCGTCGTGATCGATATCAAGGGTGACCAGGTAAAACTGGGTATCCGGGCTCCCAAACGCGTGGCGGTTCACCGGAAAGAGATATACGAAGAGATCAAGAGTGAAAATATCGCCGCCGGAGACTCCCGGGTGAGGCCGGAGGAACTTAAGGAGCTGTCCGATTTCCTGAAAAAGGGAAGGGGCGGCGGGAAAACTGAGTAGTCCGACCATGCATGCTTTCTCGATCACCGGCATCCCGACGCTGGTCACCATCTTCCTCGTATCGTTCGTGCTCAGGCAGTGGGGGGCATTCTCATCGAAAAGGGCCCTCAAGTATTTCTTCACGCCCCTGGTAACGGCGTCCGTGGCGGCCATTGCGTTTTGTTCCATGGCAGATGACGGCATTACACTATACCGATCACTGATCCTGGCGGCCCTCATATTCTCCATGGTTGCCGACGCCATGCTCATGGTGGAGGAAGCCGACCTGCTGATATACGGCATCGGCTATTTCATGCTGGCCCACGGGGCATTCATCGCCGCGTTTGGCCTCGGTTATTCTTTCGCGGCATGGCACGCCGCGCCGGCCGTTTCCATTGTCGTACTGCTTCTGCTCTTCAACCGTTCGGTGCGAGGCCGGACCGGCGGTCGGGATATTCACGTTCTCATCTATTCTATCGTGATCGGCGTAATGATCTATTTCGCAGTTGCGCATGGTGATTACGGATGTCACCACAGGACGGTTTTCGTCATCGCGGGCGCGACACTCTTCCTTGTTTCCGACCTGCTTATCGCCTTCCTCACTTTCATAAGGCCGCATCCGCGCGAATCGGTCATCGTATGGTGCCTCTACGCGCCTGCCCAGCTGCTCCTGGCGCTCTCCTGTTTCGCCTGACGCGTCACGTGCAAAAGAAAAAATATTATTGTCTTGAAAAATGGCGGGGGTGTGGGGAGTATCTTCATTTGATACAATTCACGGAATACCCGTCATGAGCATTCTCTCTGGATTCACCATCACCGAAAAGATAGCCGAAAGCCGCAAATCGGCCGTTTACCGCGCCACCCGTGATTCCGACGGTCTCGGCGTGGTGCTGAAGGTGATGACCAAGTCCCGTCCCTCAACCTCGGATATCGAACGATACAAGAACGAGTACGAAATCATCCGGGAGATGGGAATCCAGGGTGTTATCACCACACACGGCATGGTCGAGGACCGCGGCCGTGTCGCCCTTGTGCTGGAGGATTTCAGGGGCCTTTCCCTCAAGGAGTACCTTCGATCGCACTCCCCCGGCATTGAACAATCGCTGGAGATCGCGATTTCGCTCGCTGAAACCCTGTCCTGCATACACGCCAGGAATATCATCCACCGGGATATAAAACCGCACAATATTCTCTACAATCCGGAAACCGGCACGGTGAAGGTGACTGATTTCGGCATCTCGACCCTCCTTCCCCGGGACCAGAACGACATTTACGATCCCGGGATCGTTACGGGAACGCTTCCCTACATGTCGCCCGAACAAACGGGAAGGATAAGCCGTCCCGTCGATTACCGGACAGATCTCTATTCCCTGGGCGTGACGATGTACGATATGCTTGCGGGAAGGGTGCCCTTCACTTCGGCCTATCCCCTTGAAATCATCTACTATCACCTCGCCTGGGAGCCGGAGCGTCCCTCGAAAATCAATCCCGCGGTTCCGGAAACGATTTCAGATATCGTCATGAAGCTTCTTTCAAAGGACCTGGACGGACGCTATCGAAGCTGCGTCGGACTCAAGGCCGATCTCGAGGAATGCCTGCGGCGCATCAGGGCCGAGGGATCAATCTCCCCATTTGAGCTCGGCCGTTATGACACGACGGATCGTCTCTCGGTTACCGGTTCTTTTATAGGAAGGGAAAGTGAAATGTCGCACCTCGTTGAATCCTTCAACCGTGTGAGCCAGGGGGGGTGCGAGGCCGTGGTGATTTCGGGCCCCCCGGGGATCGGGAAAACAACCCTTGTGACGCATCTCGAGGGGGAGGTTGTCGCAAGGAAGGGATATTTTATCTCGAGCCGGTACGAGTCGGTGAGGCGCAACACGCCCTACAGTGCCATAATTCATGCGTTTAAAAAACTGATACTGCGGATACTCGCCGAGGGTCCTGAAAGAGTAAGCCGGTGGAGGGAAAGAATCCTCTCGGCCCTCGGAGACAACTGTCGCGTCGTCATCGACGTGATTCCGGAGCTCGAAATGATCGTTGAGATACATCCCGAGCTTCCGGAGATACTATCGGAGAAAACGCTGCACCGTTTCACCAAGGTATTCGGGGATTTCGTCCGGCTTTTTTCGACGGGCGAGCACCCCCTCGTGTTGTTCCTTGACGATCTCCACTGGGCGGACCACGCGAGCCTTTCGATTCTTGCCAGCATCATGGGAAGGATCGAGTCGAGCTATCTCCTCCTGCTCCTCTCCTACCGGGACACGGAGGTCGGGCCGGATCATCCGATACACCGAATGCTCGGGGAGATGGGTGACCGGGTAAGCAGGGTCGAGATGGGGCCGCTTTCCCGCAGCCAGTACGGAGAGCTTCTCGGGGACATGATGAAGGTCGAGTCGGGGGATCTGGGGGATCTCGCCGAACAGCTCCATAGAAAGACCGATGGGAATCCCTTCTTCCTGGTGAGCTTCATGCGAAGCATATGCGACAGCGGTCTCCTCGTGTATTCTCCCCTTGGCTGGAAGTGGGACTTGAGCGGCATCATGGCGACGAGGGTATCGGAAAACGTTGCTGAATAGATGGCGACAAAGATCCGGGACCTCCCCCGGGGGACAGGTGACATCATGGCGCTTGCCGCCTGCGTGGGGTCGATGTTCAGGGCGCGCAACTCCTGCTCGG
>CAZKPR010000140.1:0-3222 GCA_964554685.1 uncultured Leptospirales bacterium
GCCCTGAGCGACTTGTGCTGAGCGAAGTCGAAGCAAGCCGAAGGGAGCGCCGGGGAGATCCCCCTCTCCTCGTGGGAGAGTGGGTCGGGGGATGAAGGATCTCCGAATATTCAACCCTGGCACTCCTTGCTTCCGAGTGCCAGAAGTTAGAGGTTGAAACGAGGTTGGTCTCCGGGGGTGAGGGTCTTCACTACTGCGCGGAGCGGGGGGATTCTTCAGCGTCCCATGCCGTGGGCCGATAATAACAGTATACCGCACCGGCGATACGGAGGGACCATGAGCAGGACGAAACCGCTTATGCACCGCGTCCATTTCATCGACAAAAAGATCCTCGAGGGCACTTACCCCAACGCACGCTCACTGGCGAAGGAATACGAGGTGAGCGATCGCACGATCCTGCGCGATATCGAGTACATGCGGGACATGCTGGACTGCCCCATCGAATATGATGCGGGGAAGCGGGGCTACTACTACACTGAGCCGTCGTTCTCCATTCCCGCCGTGCACATCGGCGAGAGCGAGCTCTTCGCCCTCTGCGTGGCGGAGCGCGCCCTGGAGCAGTACCGCGCCACTCCCCTGTACGAGACCCTCGCCGGGGTATTCGACAAGCTGGTCCTGGCCCTTCCCGGCGAGGTGAAGGTGAACTACTCCTGGCTCAACCCGGAGATAACGTTCCTCCATCGCGGCCAGACGGAGATCGATCCCGCCGTGTGGGAGGAGGTCGCCGCGGCACTCACCTCGCGCAGGGTGCTCCGCATCACCCACCGGAAGGCGGGGGCGGAGGAGGCCACTGAGCGACTCGTGGAGCCGCGCCACATGGCGAGCTACGAGGGGGAGTGGTACCTCATCGCGCGGTGCCGCACGCGGAACGAGGAGGTCACCTTCGCCATGTCGCGGATCGAGCGGGCCCGGCGCACTGAGGAGACCTACCGGATCCCCGGCGCCTTCGACATCGCGACCTATCTCGGGGAGCATTTCGGGATCGTGAGGGAGGGGGAGTCGCACCGCGTGGAGGTGGAATTTTCCCCGGCGGCGGCCCCCTACGTGCGGGAGCGCACCTGGCACGCGGACCAGGAGATACGGGACCTCGACACCGGGGGCATCGTGATTTCCTTCACCACGAACTCCCTCGTGGAGGTGAGGCGCTGGGTCCTCGGGTGGGGAGCCGCGGCCCGGGTCCTGTCGCCCCTTCGGCTTGTCGAGGAAATACGAAAAGAGCTCAACGAAGCCCTCGGAAACTACCGGTGAGAGCGGTGTGGGACCCCGTACGCGCGGATTCAGTGAAGGAACAGCGCGGGGCCGCCCGCCTGGGGCGATAAACCGCGTAATTTATTTGACCGGCGGGGAGATGCGTCAGTATATTATTGATGGATTCGCGCAGAACCATTACGGCTGCCCTGCCCCGTGGATGAGAACGCGGCCATTCCGGCGACCCTGGGAATCACGGAATCATATGATTGAGGGTAGAGGAAATAAATGAAAAAGATTCTTTCCATGCTGACAATTTTCTTCGCCGCGGTGGTCCTCGTGACCTGTGAGCGGAATGAGCTTTACAACAATTCTAATGACGACCTCTTCTCCCTCCTTGTCAAGGGCGTGGAAACCCCGGAGCCCACCGCGATTTACATCTACGACGCGGGCCTTTCGAACGGGAACCTGGGGGGCAGGGCGGGGGCGGATGCCCTCTGCCAGGCCGTGGCCCCTCCCCCTTTCCCGGTAACGACCGTCAGGGCCTTCATCTCGGTTTCCGCGGCCGACGAGATCGCCGACCTCGTCCCCCCGGCATACCACGGGCTCCCGGTGTACGATCACAGCGGCACGAACACAGTCTCGGCCACGTGGACGGGCCTCTGGGACGGGACCATTAACATGACCCTGAGCGCCGCCGGGGTGATGCCGCCCGGGCTTGAATGGTGGAACGGCAGCAACACCACGGGCACCTACAACGGTGCGAGCTGCCAGGAATGGACCTCAGACCTTGCGGCGTTTACCGGCATAATGGGAAACAGCAACTTTCCCGATACCAACTGGATCAACTGGGGTGCCCCGACCTGCGATTTTAATAATTATCTTCTCTGCGTTGCCTACTGAGGGGTCCTGGCGCGGACCCCGGGACGGACCGGGAGCGAAGGCCCCGGAAGGTCGTTTTCCCCAGTTCCCCGGGAATCGGATCAAACTGCTTTAGATTTTTCCCCGTTTTCACGAAAATTGAGACAGGGAGTACCATGCCCCGGCGAAGCCGGGGCCCCTCCCGTTATGCCCGCGCACACAGGAAGCGCCCATGGAAAGCGACATCAGGCTTCTCTTCGTCTCGGACCTGCACCTCGGCATCGACGACGGCGCGTCCGGCGTTCCCCATAACGCCCGGGCGGCCACCTTCCGGAGGATCGCCTCCCTCGCGCGGGACCATGACGTTCTCCTCGTCGGCGGCGACCTGATCGACAATCCTTCGGTGGGTGGCGAGGTCGCCGATCTCATCAGCGCCGAGTTCGGAAAGGTCAGGGAGGCCGGCACGGAGATCGTCTACGCAACGGGGACGGGCGAGACGGGGGGGCTTGGCGCCGTCCCGGGGTTTATATCCGGACTGCCCCTCTCGCGTCTCTTCATCGACGCGGGGTGCGAGGCGCCCTGGGCCTTCTCGAAGGAGGAAGGGCGACTCTTCGTCTACGGCGCCCAGGCCGATTCCGGGTTCGACGTCGCTTCCGTGGAGAGGGTGCCGGAGGAAGGTTTCCATCTCGGCCTTTTCCATGTCGACATGGATTACGAGGAAGACGCGCGGAGCTCACTGGTGCACCGTCTCAGGAAGGAGGGGAGGCGGGAGCCGGAGCTCGACTTCTACGCCTTTGCCTTCAGCCACCGCTTCAGGATGTTCAAGTCCCTGGACCGCATCGTCGGGGTGTGCCCGGGAAGCCCCGAGGCGGCGGCCCCGGAGGAGACCGGGGACCGCTACGCCGTGTCTGTCGTGGTCCGGGACAACCGGCTCTACCAGCTCAAGCGCCTCACCGTGAACACGATGCGCCTCCACCACGACCGGATCGACTGCTCGGACCTGGTCACCATGGGCCCCATCAAGGATCTCCTCGAAAGGAACCGGTCGAAGAAGGCGATACAGCGGCTGGTCCTCGCGGGTGAGCGTGACTTCGTGCTCCGCCGGGACGAGCTCGGGGAATACGCGAGGGATTTTTCCAGGCTGGATATCGACGATCGCAGCGTCCCCACCCT
>CAZKPR010000140.1:3232-10478 GCA_964554685.1 uncultured Leptospirales bacterium
GGCTGTCCGCGCCGCCGGGGCGGCGCAGGACACGATACTGAAGGAGCGCGTCGCCGCCGGGATGCCCGCCGACATCGATGCGCGGGACCTGGCCCTCTCCCTTGAAAGGATTACCCGGCAGGGATACGCGGACCTGGAGGAATGGCTGTGCGGTTTGTGACCTGCATCGCCCATCGCCGTGGACTCTTCGAGAACCGCGTCATGGAGTTCGGCCGGGGCCTGAACGTCGTGTACGGCGGGAACGGATCCGGCAAGAGCCTCCTGGTTCGCGCCATGATCGACGCCGTATGGGGCGTTCCCTCGGGACAGCCGCTCCTGGGCGACGAGGCCTGGGACTCGCTCTTCATCGATATCGGGTTTTTCCTCGAGCGCGGGGGGCGCTATCGCTCCTTCAACATCGGCGACGGCTCGTTCCGCGTCGAGCATGAGCGCGACGGCGTGGTGACGCCTGTCTTCGACGCGCGCGGAGGGCATGGGGCCGGTGAATCGGTGCCCGGTGATGATTACCGCGCCTTCATGGAGGCCATGGACCGGAACGCCCTCGTTCATTCCTCATTCATTCCCTCGGCGGCGGATGTGGGCGCCGTGCCCCTCATGGATTACGGGGCCGTACGCGGGCTCCTGATGGAGGACGCCTCGGGCATGTTCCGCACCCACCTGAACCTGCGCGGGACCTTTTCCGACGGGGAGCCACGGGACGAGGAGACGCCGGGGGAGGTGCTTCGGTTCCAGGAGAAGATGCGGGACCTCGAGAAGAAGATACAGATCATGGACATCAGCGGCGCGCGGCACGACAAGCTCCGCAGGGAGAGGGAGACCATTCGGCGCGAGATGGACGACCTGAACTGCTCCATCGCCTCCCTGAAAAGCCAGAAGGACATCCTTGTCAAGATCATCGAAAACCTGAACAGGGTCGAGGGGCTGAAAAAGGAATTCGACGCCATCACGGACGAGATACAGAGCGAGCAGAGGAAGATCGAATCCATGGCGGAGATGAAGACGGAGATCGACACCCTCTACCCGCAGTTCAGCGATATCGACATCGAGGACGGCACCACCCTGGACAGGCTCCAGGAGGTGTTCAACGGCATCAGGAACCACAACCAGAAAATCGACGACTACCACCTTCGCCGGGACTCGAGGATCCGGCGCGCCACAAGGGCCGCCGTCGCCGCGGGGGCCTGCGGGGTCGCAGGGGTCACTGCCGTCATGGCGCGCAACGCCTTCGATCCCTCCCGGGACGTCATCCTCTGGGGGGGCATCGCCCTCGTTTTGCTCCTGGCCGCGGCGTCCCTGGTGATCTACCGCGCCCTGGTGAAGCGGGACCGCGAGCTCGCCATCCTGGAGGAGGAAAAGGGGCGCTACAAGGCCCGCATCACGGCCCTCATGGAGAAGAGCCGACTCGAGCTCGAGGACTACAAGCTCACGGAGATATACGAGCTCCTGCTGCAGTATTTCGAGGACTACGTCAACTACACGGAGAGGAAGAAGGACCTGGACAGGATACGGAGCTCCCTGAAGGAGGAGGAGTACATGGTGCGGATCCAGAACAAGCTGGACGCCCTGAAGCGCGAGGAGGCGATTATCACCAGGGAGATTCACACCAGCATCGACACCCTGGACATCGTCGACGACATCGAGAACGAAACGAGCCGGATCGGGGAGCTGATGCGCAACATCGATACCGAGGTGGCGATACTCAAGGAGAAGGTGGAGACCAAGGACAGGATCCTCGACCGTATCGAGGGCGAGATCCAGCGCGCCTCCGGCGCCGAGGGCTCCGTGGGGGGCATCATGGAGGAAATGGACGGGATCGAGCGGATACTCAGGAAATGGAAGGTGAACCGGAAATCCCTGGAGTTCATCGACGGCGTCCTCGACGAGGCGGTCCGGAGGACCGAGGAGCGGCAGACGGCGAGGCTCGTCGAAGGGGCCCTGGAGCGGTTCGGTCACCTCACCGGGGACCGGTACCGGGAGCGGATCGGACACGACGAGGTGCGCGCGGTGCTCTGCGGCGGCGCCACGCCGGCGGAGTGCACGCCGCCCCTGGCGCACGCCCTGGTGCTTTCCCTGAAGCTCGCCCTGTCGGATTTCATCGACGGGGAGGACGCGGCGCCATTATTGATTGACGAACCGTTCCAGTTCATGGATGATGAACGCTGCGGCAGGCTGAGGGACCTGGTGGCGCGCGCCGCGCTGAAACGACAGGTGATCATCTTCACGCACCAGGGGGACAAGCGGAGCTGGGGCGATTTCATCGAGCTGTAAGGAGCGATGGACAAGGACGGGCAACTCACATTTTCGGACGACCCGATACTGAACGGCATCAACGAGGTCTACCAGCTCGTCGAGCGTGGCGACTTCGGCCGGGCCGTGGAGATGGTCGACGAGCTGATGGACATCGACGCGGACTACCCCGGCCTGATCGAGGCCTACCGGGTCGCCAAGTTCTGGCAGAACCGGCAGAAGGAGATCGTGGAGCTCGAGGAGGGAAAGGAGACCGCCGAGTACCTGATGGGCCAGTGGGAGGTCTTCAGCGAGTACGCCGAGGGTAAGGGGATGACGGCCTCCTCGGCGTACCGCGCCGCCATGCGCTTCGTGTTTTTCAAGGCCGCGGACCATTACCAGTACGCCTTCCGGGAGCAGCAGGACACCTCGAAGAACTTCCAGTTCCTCCTGAACCTGGGGGACTGCTTCCTCCGCCTGGAGGAGCACGGCAAGGCCATCGAGACCCTGGAGTTCGCGAAGAGCTCCTACCGGAGCAACGCCCGGCTCATGGCGATCCTGGGAGAGGCGTATTTCCACACCGGCGACCTGCCGAAGAGCATCCTCTGCTTCCGCGAGGCCTTCTTCATCGATCCCGCGGAGATCGACCTCTCGGTGCTCAGGGCGAAGCCGATCCTCGACCTGGTCGAAATAGTACACACGGAGCGCCCCGGGGCCCGGGACGTCGCGGAATGGATCCCCGTGTACGGCTTTATTCACGATATCTTCTACGTGAAGCGCAACCTCAACGCGCACCAGGTGGAGACCATCGAGCGCGACATCTACAACCTAGAGGTCACCTTCCAGAAGATGAACCGGACCCAGGTGGAGACCTCGAACATCATGCCGCGCCTCCTGAACAAGTACCTCTGGCTCCTCGATTACTACACCCTCCAGAACTACAACTTCGACCACATCACCCAGATCAGGGAGCGCCTCCTGAACATCGACCGGGAGCTCTTCCAGGGCTATTTCACCGGGAAGAAATGATAGCGGGCAAGATTATTCGCATTGGGCAAATGGTTTCCCATCAATTTCCGTCGAAAAAACTGGACAGTCCCAGTGACCTCTGATAAAGCTATGCAGATCAAAACGCGTGGAGGCGTGCCATGAAAAGGGCGGCGCTCGTCAGTATCCTTGTCATCCTGGTCCCGGCGGTCTATCTTGCCGTGAAGAAGGCGCCCGTGGACCCGGCGGCCTACGAACCGCCGCGGAAGCCGGCGATGACCGGGCCCCTGGCGCCGAACCGTGAGCTGGCAACGGCGGAGCTCCTGGGCCTCGGGAAGGTCGACGGCCCGGAGGACACGGCCGTGGACGCCGCGGGGCGCGTGTACGGCGGGACCCGGGACGGGAGGATCGTGCGCGTGCTTCCCGGCGGCGGGGTGGAGACCTTCGCCGAGACCGGGGGGCGCCCCCTGGGGATGATGTTCGACGCCGCGGGAAACCTGGTCGTGTGCGACGCCTACAGGGGCCTCATCTCGATCGATACAAAGGGGACGGTCACCGTCCTGGCCACGGAGGCCGGGGGGGTCCCCTTCAAGTTCACCGACGACCTGGACATCGCCCGGGACGGCGCCATCTACTTCACCGACGCCTCGAGCAGGTTTGACCTCCACGGCTACCTCTACGACCTCCTGGAGGCGCGGCCCCACGGCCGCCTCATGCGCCACGACCCGCGGAGGGGGACCACGCGGGTGCTCCTCCGGGACCTCCACTTCGCCAACGGCGTGGCGCTCTCGAAAAACGAGGACTTCGTCCTGGTGAACGAGACCTACCGCTACCGGATTATTCGCTACTGGCTCCGTGGGCCGAAGCGAGGGACCCGGGACGTGTTCATCGACAATCTCCCGGGCTTCCCGGACAACATCTCCGCGAACCGGCGGGGCACCTTCTGGCTCGCCCTCTTCACCGTGCGGAACGACATGATGGACCGCATCCACCCGCATCCCTTTTTGAAGCGGCAGCTCTCGAAGCTCCCCCGCTTCCTCTGGCCGAAGCCCGCGCGCTACGGCCTGGTCCTGGCGCTGGACGAGAGCGGGAGGGTGACCCGGAGCCTCCACGACCCGGAGGGGGAGCGGCTCTTCGTCATCACCTCGGCGAAGGAGCACGGGGGCCATCTTTACATGGGCAGTCTCGAGAGCGACAGGATAGGGAAATACCGGCTCCGGCGCGACGACGGGGCCGCACACATCAAGTAACGGGAGAAGAAACATGGCGGAAAAAAAGGGCGGGAACATACTCTCGTCGGACCCGGGATTCAACTACGAGGAGCCGGTGCCTGAGATCGACGCCGGTGAATTCCAGAAGGTGATCGACTCACGGCGTTCCGTGCGGGTCTTCGACGGCACGGCGATACCCGACGAGGTGGTGACGCGGTGCCTGCACAACGGGCTCCTGGCCCCGAATTCGTCGAACCTGCAGCCCTGGGAGTTCTACCGCGTCGTGACCACGGAAAAGAAGAAGGACCTGGCGCGGGCCTGCTTCTCCCAGGTGGCGGCGCGGAAGGCGGCGGAGCTGATCGTGGTCGTCGCCAGGCCGGGGACCTGGCGCGCCCACGCCCGGGAGATGCACCGGCTTTTTGTCGGCCTCGGGAGCGGGGTGCCGAAGGCGGCCCTGGACTACTACGGGAGGATCGTGCCCATGGCCTATGCCCTCGGCCCCTTCGGCCTCCTGGGCCTGGTCAAGCGCGCCGCCTATTTCTTCGCCGGGATCGGCCGGCCCATGCTCCGGGAGCCGGTGACGAAGGCGCACCTGAGGACCTGGGCCGTGAAGTCCACGGCCCTGGCGGCGGAGAACATCATGCTCTCCTTCAGGGCCGAGGGATACGACACCTGCCCCATGGAGGGATACGACTCGAAGCGGATTAAAAAGATCCTGGGGCTCCGGCGGGGGGACCTGGTGGTGATGGTCATCGCCGCGGGGAAGCGGGCCCCCGGCGGGGTCTACGGGCCGAGGATACGCTTCGACCCGGCCCGCTTCATCAGGACGGTCTAGCGTCCCGCCTTCTCCTCGCGGGGCCCCGTCCTTTCAGGGGACAAAAAAAAAGCGCTGATTCGCATCCGCGCTTTTTTTGTTTTCTCGTAAAACGGCTTACTTCTTCTGGGCTTCCTTCGCGCCGTCGATAAGGACATCGACCACGGTCGGGTCCGCCAGGGTGGAGGTGTCGCCCATGCCCTTCTTGTCGAAGTCGCTGGCAGCGATCTTCTTGAGGATCCGCCTCATGATCTTGCCGGAACGGGTCTTGGGAAGCACGTCCGCCCACTGGATGACGTCGGGAGTCGCGATGGGGCCGATCTCCTTACGCACCACGGCGACAAGCTCCTTCTTGAGCTCGTCGGTCTTCTGGACGCCGGTTTTCAGGGTAACGAAGGCGTAGATCGACTGGCCCTTGATCTCGTGGGGATAGCCGACAACGGCGGACTCGGCGACGTCCTTGTGGGACACCAGGGCCGATTCCACTTCCGCGGTACCCATCCGGTGGCCGGAGACGTTGATGACGTCGTCGATGCGGCCCGTGATCTGGTAATAGCCGTCCTTGTCCCTGCGGCATCCGTCACCGGTGAAGTATTTCCCGGGGAACTGGATGAAGTAGGTGTTGAACATCCTTTCCTTGTCGCCGTAGACGCCCATCATCTGTCCGGGCCAGGAGCGGTTGATGCAGAGGTTGCCCTCGCACACGCCTTCCAGGGCCTTTCCGGAATCGTCGACGATCGAGGGCTCGATGCCGAAGAAGGGAACCGTGGCCATGGCGGGCTTGATGTCGATGGCGCCGGGGAGTGGCGTGATGAGGATCCCGCCCGTCTCTGTCTGCCACCAGGTGTCCACGATGGGGCACTCGCCGCGGCCGATCTTGTTGTAGTACCAGTTCCAGGCCTCGGGGTTGAGGGGCTCGCCCACGGAGCCGAGGAGCTTGATCGACTTGATGTTGTGCTTGTCAACCCAGCTGTCGCCCTCTTTCGCGATCGCGCGGATGGCGGTGGGGGCGGTGTAGAAGATGTCGACCTTCCACTTCTCGCACACGGCCCAGAAGCGGCCGAAATCCGGGTAGCTTGGAACGCCTTCGAACATGATCGTCGTGGCGCCGTTGGCCAGGGGGCCGTACACGATGTAGGAGTGTCCGGTGACCCAGCCGATGTCGGCGGTACACCAGTAGATGTCGCCGTCATGGTAGTCGAAGATCAGCTTGTGGGTGTAGGCGACGTAGGTGAGGTAGCCGCCGGTGCCGTGCATGGCGCCCTTCGGTTTTCCGGTGGAACCGGAGGTGTAGAGTATGAAGAGCGGGTCCGTCGCGTCCATGTGCTCGGGCTCGCACTTCGCGTCCACCTTGTCCATCTCCTCGTGCCACCACTTGTCGAGCTTGTCGTTCCAGCTGCACTTGATCTGGTCGCCGACACGCTTCACGACGATGTGGACCCGCACGCCGGGGCACTCGGTGATCGCCTTGTCCGCGTTGTCCTTCTGGGGAACCGCCTTGGCGCCGCGGAAGGTGCCGTCGCAGGACACGATGACCTGGCTGTCGCAGTCGTTGACGCGGTCGCGCAGGGCCTCGGCGGAGAAGCCGCCGAAGACGACGGAATGCACCGCGCCGATGCGGCTGCAGGCCAGGATGCCTATCGCCAGCTCGGGGATCATCGGCAGGTAGAAGGTGACGCGGTCGCCCTTCTTCACGCCGTTTTTCTTGAGCACGTTCGCGAACTTGCAGACCTGCTCATGGAGCTGCTTGTAGGTGAAGGTCTTGTCTTCGCTGGGGTCGTTTCCTTCCCAGATCAGCGCGATCTGGTCGCCGCGCTTCTCGAGGTGACGGTCGAGACAGTTGTAGGATACGTTGACCTTTCCGCCGGTGAACCACTTGATCTGGAAATCATCGAGCTTGCTGGCGTATTTCCAGTCCTGGACCTTGTCCCATTTTTTGAACCAGGTCACGTACTCCTCGGCGATCTTCGCCCAGAAGGCATCCGGATCGGCAAGCGACTCTTTCCAC
>CAZKPR010000141.1:0-2664 GCA_964554685.1 uncultured Leptospirales bacterium
TCCGTGAAGGAACCCCTCGTTGATTAACCGACGCTTCGTGGACGAGCGGTAGACAACATCGATAATCAATCCAAAAAACGAATAGATGCAGAAAAGGAGCACCGCGTAAAACGGTTCCCTCCCCCCTGTGAACAATTCATGCATTATAATGATAGTCCCCGTCAGGGAAAGATTCGTGTTTTCCCACTCCTCTCCAGGCGAGACACAGGAGAGCGTTAACAATTTGAAGCCGTCTCCTTGATCCGGTTACACCCCGCGGGGTGAAAAAACACCCAATGACAGGGGATCTACCGTTTTTCGGCCTCCAGTTTACCCGCCAGGTACGAACCGCTTCTCTCCGGGTCAACCGTTTCACCATCCTTTAAATAAAACACCCATTCCCCGGAGCGTTCGTCATTGATATATTCTCCATGCGCCATCAGAACGCCATTTTCATAGTACTCCCGGAAAGAGCCGTTTTTCTTACCCATGGTATAGACACCTTCATGATCGACGCGACCATTCGCGTGATAGGCCTTCCATGGGCCATGCTTTACCGGTTCTCGCGCTTCCCCCGTCATTGAACCTTCTCCGACGAGCCTCCCGTTGCGATACAGCCAGGCGGGTCCATCGACCGCCCCTCCCTTCAGCGTCAGCTTCATGACGATCCGTTTCGCCTTGTCATAGTATGTCCAGAGTCCCGATTGTTCCCCTTTCAGGTATTCGCCCTCTGAATCAAGCCACCCTTCCGGCGAATAAATGCGCCAGAGACCCTGCCGTTCGTCGTCGAGGTATTCCCCTTCCATGTATTTATTCCCGTTCTGGTGGAAAAGAGTCCACCTGCCGGTCTTTTTCCCATCCTCGCAATGCCCCTCCATCATCCTGGTTCCATTCGGATAATTCGTGTAGCACTCTCCTATCTGCCTGTTCCCTTGATAGGTTTCATGGTTTTTCAGTGTGCCGTCCTCATAAAATTCCCGGGATGCACCGTCCTTCACGCCGGCCCGGTATTCCTCCCGCTTCATTGGGTTTCCATTTTCATAATATGTGACCACGGCGCCATGAATGGAACCCGACGCGTAGGGTGTTTCTGATTTTAACTGACCCCCGGGGTAGTACTCCCTTACCATCTCGCCATTGTTTGTGGATTCGATGTTCCCGTCTCCCGTTTCACTTTCAGGAACCGCTTTCACCAATCGCCCATGTAGGGCAACCCCGAGCAACGACGGGCATGCCATCAGGAAAATCAACAGTCCTCCCAGGACCATACGTCGTATCATCTCGTTCGTTCCTCCTGACCTTCTCGCCGACATGGACAAGCTTCCGATGCAGGGCGCGAAGGATTAAACGTTCATGAATCCGGGAATGTCAAATATATTACCAAAAAAATTTTAAACGACCGACAAATCCGGACAATAACCCGCAATAGGAGAATAATGTAAAGAAAATAATTTGACAGGGCGTCTCAGGGACAAAGAATGATCCGTTACACCCCCCGGGGAAACATATCATGCGGAGCTGTTCCAGGAATGGAAGAAGAAAGCGGTCTCATCCAGATTCGGAAACAAAAGTTAAATGAAATTCGCGAGGATCTGGGCATCAATCCATATCCGTACCGGTTTGATGCCACGGATCTTTCAACTGATATACTTGGCAACTTCATTGAATACGAGGCATCGCAGAAAAAGGTGCGCCTTGCAGGCCGCGTCATGGCGGTACGCGAGATGGGAAAAGCGAGTTTCTGCTCACTTCAGGACAACGTCGGAAGAATACAGCTTTACGTCGCGGAAAAAAACATCGGCGACCGGGCGTATGGGCTCTTTAAAAAAATCGACATCGGCGATATTATCGGCGTGGGCGGAACGGTAAAAAAAACCAAGGTGGGTGAGATTACCGTTTTTATCGAGGAGCTCGTCCTGCTCTCGAAAAGCATTCGACCCCTGCCCGTGGTAAAGGAAAAGGACGGGGAAGTTTTCGATGCCTTTGCCGACAAGGAGCTCCGCTACCGGAACCGTCACATCGACCTGATCGTCACGCCCGGTGTCAAGGAGACATTCATCAAGCGTATCGCAATAATTAAAGAGATCAAGCGGCTACTTGATGAAAAGGGTTTCCTGGAAGTCGAAACACCGATCCTTCAGCCTGTCTACGGCGGTGCCTCTGCCTCGCCCTTTACCTCGCACCACAACGCGCTGGACATACGGCTCTATCTCCGCATATCTCTTGAGCCGTATCTAAAGCGTCTTCTCGTGGGTGGCTTCGATCGGGTGTATGAAATCGGGAAATGCTTTCGCAACGAGGGGATCGACCGCACGCACAATCCTGAATTCACAATGCTGGAGGTCTACCAGGCCTACGCGGATTTTTCTGACATGATGGACCTTACAGAACTCATCGTAACCTCCACCGCCGAGGCGGTGACGGGGAGCTCGACGATTACCTGCGGCGGCAGTGAAATCAACCTGAACGCGCCGTGGAGAAGGCTCAAGGTCGTGGACGCGATCAGGGAATTCGCCTCCCTGGACGTGCTCTCAATGTCCGACCATGATCTCGAAAAGGAAGTGGGAAAACACGGGGGGGCCATCAAGGGCGAATTCGTACGTGGCCTGCCAAAATATAATAAATAAAAAACAAAATTTAAAAAATGCTAAAAGGAACCTTTTAAAAACCCCCCCAACCCCCCTT
>CAZKPR010000141.1:2674-8316 GCA_964554685.1 uncultured Leptospirales bacterium
GGTTTTCATCACCCACCATCCCGCGGAGACCACCCCCCTGTGCAAACCCGACTATGCCGACGAACGGTTTCTTCAGCGATTCGAACTCTTTATAAACGGCACGGAAATCGCAAATGCCTACAGCGAATCGAACGATCCCATTCTGCAGCGAACGACCCTCTACGAGCAGTCGCTCCGCCGAGACGTTGACGACGAGGCGCCTCCGATGGACGAAAATTTCGTGCAGGCCATCGAGGCGGGAATGCCGCCCGCCGGGGGGCTCGGTATCGGCATCGACCGGCTGGTCATGCTGCTGACAGGGGAAACATCGATCCGCGATGTGCTCTTTTTTCCCACCATGAGACCCCAGGACTGAGGTCGCCCCTACCGAGCGGAGGGGTTGAATATTTCACGCGCCTCCTGCTCCGCCTCGCTCAGGATTCCCGGGCCAAAGGTATTCATGATGATCTTCTCCATCTCATTGCTGTAGCACCGGTCCCGACCAGAGGCATTGACGTCGCTATACATGACGAGTTCGATCCCGTACCTGGCCCGAAGATATTCCACGAGGAAACGCGAAAACCTCGCGTCATGCCGTTCATCGCGATGGAGATAAAGCCGGTAGAGCCCCCCGCGGGCGTCATTCCTGGCACGCCTGATGGACCGGAGACATTCATCCCTTGATTCTCCTGACTGGCGCTCATTCACGACCTGCTCGGAGGCTGTTCCTTTCCCATTCGGGTCTGTCGCGCACCCCACTGTAAGTACACAGCAGATCATGAAAACACGCATCATTCCTCTCATGGCATACACCCCGGCATGAGGACACTCTTCGCGATATCAGAGAAACCGTCAATCATGGATTCAGTCGTTGTAGATATAAAAACCCCGGCCCGACTTCTTCCCAAGGTATCCCGCGGCCACGTATTTTTTCAGGAGGGGACAGGGGCGGTACTTCGAGTCTGAGTAACCCCTGTGCATCTCCTCGATAACGGCGAGAAGCACGTCCAGGCCGATCAAGTCAGCCAGTGCCAGGGGACCCATGGGAAAATTCAGCCCGGTACGTATTACCCGGTCGATCGATTCGGCCGTGCCCGCTCCTTCGTAGAGAAGATAGATGGCCTCGTTGATCATGGGAACGAGCATTCGGTTCAGCATGAAGCCCGGGTAGTCCTTCGATTCGACGTGCGTTTTTCCGAGCTTCTTTACGAATGTTTTCGCCACTTCCACGGTCTCGCGCGTCGTGGCGATGCCGGGAATGATTTCCACGAGCTTCATTACATGGGCCGGGTTGAGAAAATGAAGGCCAATGACTGATTCGGGTCGTTTCGTGGCGGAGGCGATTTCGGTTATCGATATGGAGGACGTGTTGCTGCAGAGAACCGCGTCCGGTCTACAGACGGCATCGAGGGAACGGAATACATCCTGCTTGACCTCCCTGTCCTCGTAGACGCATTCGATTACAATCATCGCCCCGGAGACGTCCGCGATGGTCCTCCCGTTCACGATACGCACACCCGCCTTCTCCGCCGCCTCTTTCTGAAGCCTCCTGCTCTGCTCGTAGCGACGAAGACGATCGAGAATATGATCCCGTGCAGTCGCAGCGCGCGCTCCATCAGCATCGTAAAGCACCACCTCGAAACCCGCCATGACCGAGGCAAATGCGATATCGGTTCCCATGAGTCCCGTTCCCACAACAGCGACCTGTTTCATTACGACCTCGCCCGGATCCGCTGCGGGCCCCTGCGGTAAGCCGCGGGGCGTCGTGCCGGATTCCCCCGATAGAAAAAATGCAAAGCCCCTCTCGCGCTCTATCAATTCACACCGCAGCCATTATGCAAGGAAAATTCTTTAAAACTTGACATAATCAAAGGAAACGCTCCCAATCGATTGAAGCACGGGGAGGTCCCGCATCCCCGCACACGGCACCATGAAAGACATTACATTCCAGCGACTGTTAGATCTCGCCGTGATCAAGCCCGATGATCCTCCCGTGCTTCATTCCATTTACGCTGCGTCGCTCGATAACCTCGACCTCTCGGCCCTTGATTACCTTACAATACGCGATCTTCTTGACCTGACCGGCATCGTCCATACTCGCGCCCACTTGCTTCTCCTGGCTCTGTTCGCATCCATGTCAGGGGGGAACGTATGCCTTGAACTTTCACCCGAATCCCTCGCCCCGATTCTCGGTATCCTCGATCCCGGAGACTGCGATGTCCACATCGCCGGAATCGTGAAAAACCCTTATTTCCTGGGGCCACTGGTTCATGTTGCCGACGTCGACGCCGATGATCGCCGGGATCCTCGTGAATTCTACCGCCCGCTGGTCCTTGTCCATGGAAAAAATAGTTCATTCCTCTATTTTCATAAATACTACGAAGCTGAGCGCTCTCTTCTCAGGTCACTGGCGGCGCGTCTTCGCAGAACGATACCACCGTTGTCGAACACGGCGGGTCTCGCGTCCGCCGCCAAAAGTGTGCTCGAGGAGAATCCTCTGGTTGTCAACGGCAACCCGGCGCGCCTGAACGACGAGCAGACGGCCGGAATCATCCTTCCCGCGCTGAGAGGACTTACCCTCATCTCTGGAGGCCCGGGAACGGGAAAAACGTTCATCGCCCTCACCATGTTGAGGTTCCTGACTCGTCTCGGCATTTCCGCCGATCGCATTCGGCTGGCTGCGCCCACCGGAAGGGCCGCCCAGAGATTGACAGAAGCGGTCCATCGCGGCATAGGCTCTATTCCCTCTCCGGACGACTGTGACGTTTCCCTCGCGGACTTGAGAGGCATGACGCTCCACCGCCTCCTGCGCTATTCGCCATCAAGGAATGGTTTTCTCTATCACCGCCGGAACAGGATCCCCGCGGATCTCGTTATTGTCGATGAGGCATCGATGATAGATATCACGCTCCTCGCGGCCCTCCTGGAAGCCCTGGAAAACGACACGCGGCTGGTGATGATGGGAGACAGAAACCAGCTCCCGTCCGTGGATGCCGGCGCGGTCCTTGCTGATCTGACCTCAACCCGCGGAGCCGGATTGAGTCCCCTCATCAGGGAAACCATTCACTCGATCCACCCCGCTGTGGAGTTTCCACCTTCATCGACAGTCACTCCCCCGGCATCGCCCTCCCCTGTCACAGACCCCCTTGATGACGCGGTTATCATTCTCGAACAAAGCTATCGTTCTGGAAAAGAGATCCAGGCCTTTGCGACGGCGCTGCAATCCGGCTCCCCCGGAATGCTCGCAGCGCTGCGCGAGGCAGATCTATCCGGCGGCCTCCCTGAAAGTGGCGCATGGAGAATCGAACCGGGGTCCCTGGACCCAAATCCCGTAAGGGAACTCGGGTTGCTACTCACCCTGTGGCAGGAGCGCCACTACGCCGTTGACCGATCCGGGATCGCCCTCGGCTCCTTCGGTGCCTCGTTATACGATGACCCTGGCGTGATTTCGACGCTTCTTGTATCACTGGAAAAAGCTCGAATTCTCACCCCGGTCACGTACGGCAGATCAGGGACCGCCGGCATCAACGCTTTTCTCCGCGAACGGATTGGACCCCGCATTGATCCGTCCGGATCGGTCGACCTTTACGCGGGCATGCCGGTAATGATTCTTCGGAATGATTACACCAGGGAGCTGTTCAACGGGGACGTGGGAATAATACTTAAGAAGGACGATGGCAATTATTCCGCCGCCTTCGGCGGCGCTGGAGGACCGACCGTTCATCCAATTGAGGTCCTTCCTCCCTTTGATACTGCATATGCGATCACCGTTCACAAGAGCCAGGGCTCTGAATACGGGGAAGCACTTATCATAATTCCCGATGCCACGCCTGAAACGATGCTGAGCATCGAACTCCTCTACACCGCGGTCACACGCGCAAAGAATCTCGTGATCATTTACGCAAACAAGCCGGCACTCCTGCGAAGCGCCGCGAAACGGACAAGGAGGATTTCACGTATTACAATGGTTGAATAATTCTTGCATTTTTTTTCACCTCCTGTACTCATACGCCAATAACGCTCATCAACGCATTGGGTATAGCGGTAAAGTCGTTCAACCCAGAAAAATCAGGTCAACGCGTAGGGTGTTTTATCATACCAGACGGGGAGGAACCATGCTGAATTATCGAGCTCTTTTGATCATCTCCCTTCTTTTCACAATTTCCTGTACCTCCGCGGATGTTGTGCGGCTTTTTCGAAATGTAAATCTCGAAAAAAAGGGAATACACCTCAGGCTCAACGCTATTCCTCATGGCCTGTACGAAAAGCCGTTTAAGATTAAATTCGACAACTTGCTGCATACCATTTCCGACGGTTCTGTAACCGTGAATGCCTTCAATGTGTATACCGTTGGCAACTATGACAAGATCCCACCGCGGCATGAGGCCTCGGTCACCAATTTCCTCGATCCCTTATCACCCTTCAAGGACGCATGGTTCGGCGTGTATATTATCCTCGACGATGAACTATCCGCGGGAAGAAGGTTCATCCTGAGGAACCCCCACGGGTTGCCCGGGGATCCCGGAAATATAAATGATGACTCTCTCCTCCTCCTCCCCGCCCTGGATCAGAAGATCATCGTCTGGTCAACAATGGAAACCAAGAAGGGCTACTCCTGGGAACAATTCAAAAATGAATTCCATTTCACCGTACGACAGGGGACCCGCGTGGCGTCGGAAAATATTACCGACCGTCACGGGAGGTCCTGGCGCAAGCTCACGGGTTCATTTGACACCATAGCGGCCTTAACCGACATTGCTGCAACCCGCATGGGACGCTTCTCATCCATCCGCGCATACGTGGGTCTTCCCGACCAATCGGTCTATGCCATCGTTCCCCCCTGGCATCCCGTCATTATACGGGGGTCAATCGCGGCACGGTACTTTCCCTGTACCGAAACGCCCTTCTGGGCCGTTGTCTATTACAACGGAAGCGCCTTCACTACCAATAATGGCATGAAGGTCGACAACTGGGAATCGGGTGAGCTCAAACGCGTTTTTGAAGAAATGTTCAACGGACTCGAACTTGAATGCGTGCCGTGAATACCCGCCTGGCAGGCACCCCAAAAAAACATTGACAAATGCCCCTCCTCCTCTGTTGTGAGTAGTAATCTTGTTCCTCCGAGGAAGAAATGGATTATTCAAAGACCGTCAACCTGCCGCATACAGATTTCCCCATGAAGGCCAACCTCCCGAAGCGCGAGCCTGAAATGCTGAAAAAATGGGAGGAGGAAAAACTATACGACCGTATACTCGAATCACGACGGAACGCCGAACTCTACATACTTCACGACGGACCGCCCTACGCGAACGGGCACATACACCTCGGCCACGCATTAAACAAAATCTTGAAAGACATCATCATCAAGCACAAGACCATGATGGGCTTCAGGGCTCCCTACGTCCCGGGGTGGGACTGCCACGGCCTCCCGATCGAGCACAATGTCATGCGTGAACTCGGCGCCAGGGCTGAACAGATGCCGAAGGAGGATATTCGGAAACTCTGCCGTGATTTCGCTCAGAAGTACGTCACCATCCAGATGGAAGAATTCAAGCGTCTCGGTGTATTCGGCGATTACGCTCACCCCTATCTCACCATGAGCAGGGACTACGAGGCAACCATCGTGGAGGTTTTCGGGAAAATACTTGAAATGGGCTTTTTCT
>CAZKPR010000141.1:8326-10420 GCA_964554685.1 uncultured Leptospirales bacterium
AACCGATCTACTGGTGCCCGTTTTGTGTCACTGCCCTGGCCGAGGCCGAGGTCGAATATAACGACCATGAATCACCATCGATATTCGTCAAATTCCCAGTTGATCCGCAATCACCCCGCATAGCGGGAGTCGATCCAGATCATCTCTACGTGGCGATATGGACCACTACTCCATGGACCCTGCCGGCCAACCTGGCGGTCTGTTTTCATCCTGGTTTTGAATACGTCGCGACAAAATTCGGAGAGGACACCTTCGTCCTGGCGAAGGAGCTGATTCCCTCCTTCGAGAAGGCCACAGGGCTTACCGGTAACGAAACCGTTGCCCTTTCCAGGCAGGATATCGAGAACCTCCGTGTTCTTCACCCCTTCATTGACAGGGAATCCAGGGTCCTCTTCGGCACCCATGTTACCCTCGACCAGGGGACCGGCATCGTTCACACGGCCCCGGGTCACGGACATGAAGACTACCTTGTTGGCCTGGAGGCGGGCCTCGATGTGTACTGCCCCGTGGACGAGCATGGTTGCTTTTCTTCCGATTATCCCGAGATGCAGGGAGTCCATGTATTTGACGCGAACGACAGGATCGTCAAACTTCTGAAGGATAAAAACGTTCTCATACAGACCGAAATAATCGGCCACTCATATCCACACTGCTGGCGATGCAAAAAACCTCTCATCTACCGCGCCACGGAGCAATGGTTCTTCAGCATTGACCATGACAAACTGAGAAAACGGGGAATTGAAATCGTCAGCAAAACCGAATGGATCCCCTCCTGGGGCCAATCCCGCTTCCTCGGGATGGTTGAATCACGGCCCGACTGGTGCCTTTCGCGTCAGCGCTCCTGGGGTGTTCCGATACCGTCCTTCCGTTGCTCATCATGCGGAACCAACATGATGAGCCCCGAAACCGTCCTTCTCTTCTCGCGCATCGCAAGGGAACAGGGCATCGACACCTGGTATACGCAGCCCATCGAGGAACTCATACCGAAGGGAACACAGTGCTCCTGCGGGGGAAAGGATTTCATCAAGGAATACGACATTCTCGATGTGTGGTTCGATTCCGGCGTATCCCACTTTGCCGTCCTTGATACCTGGGAAGACCACCGATGGCCCTCTGACCTTTATCTCGAGGGAAGCGACCAGCATCGCGGATGGTTCCAGTCCTCATTCTGGCCCGCCGTGGCGCTCAGGGACGGCGCCCCTTATGCCACCGTGCTTACCCATGGCTTTGTCCTCGATGAAGAAGGGAAGGCGATGAGTAAAACGATGGGGAACGTAATTCCCCCCGACGACATCATCCGGGATTACGGTGCCGACATCGTCCGCCTGTGGGTCTCCTCTGAGGATTACAGAAACGATGTCAGGATCGGCATGCAGATGATGAAACAGATCGCCGATTCCTATAGGAAGATCAGAAACACCTTCAAGTTCCTCATTGGCAACTGCTCCGATTTCACTGAAAAGGACGCCGTTCCCTACGAAAAGCTCTCGGACCTTGACAAGTGGGTGCTCCACAAACTCCATACCCTCACTGCCCGTGTTATCGAGCACTATGAGAAATTCGAGTTTCACATGGTGTACCGAAGAATTCTCAACTTCTGCGCGGTCGAGCTTTCTTCTATTTATTTCGATATATCAAAGGACATTCTCTACGTGGAGCCCGCCGATTCAATGCGCCGCAGGGCAAACCAGACAGTCCAGGATCAGCTTCTTAAAACCATTTCCCGTCTGATCGCCCCCATTCTGACCTTTACCGCGGACGAAGTGTGGCGTTTTACCGGCAATGAAGGATCCATACACCTTGAGCGCTACCACACCCTTGATGCACAATTTTACAATCAGCAGATTGAAGAGGAGATTGAAGGCCTTGTGAGAATTAAGGAGGATGTCCTGAAGGAGCTCGAAATTCGACGCAAAGAAAAACTCATCGGTTCATCCCTCGAGGCCGATATCGCGATTTACGTGCACGACGCGAAAACGCGCACAAGAGTACGTTCAATGGGCGAGGAAATATCCAGGTTTTTACAGGTTGCGTCTGTTGAGACCGTGGACAGCGAAAATGAAAGCATGAGAAAATATGACCATGCTTCCGTTG
>CAZKPR010000142.1:0-8378 GCA_964554685.1 uncultured Leptospirales bacterium
GCTCAGGATACTCAGGGAGGAAGTCGACCCGCACCGGTACATTATTGGAAGGTAACCCCGCATGGAGGCGGGGTCGCGTGACCCCGCCCGCACGCGGTTATTTCTTTTTTATGCTGTCAATGAGTATCCCGTGTATTCGCTGCGTGGTTTCGGTGATGTTCATCTTTTCTTTTTTCCCGGGAATGATGTCATAGACGTCATGGCGGATTATTGAATCTATCGTGCCCATGAGAACCTGCGAAAGGGTAATCGGGGATATATCCTGCTTGAATACTCCCGCCTTCCTTCCATCCTCGATTATCTCGGCGATTTTTGTATACGGGACCTTGTACAGGACAAGATTCTTCTTGTCATAAAACTTTTCCAGCCGCGGGACATCCATTATGAGCACTTTCAGAAGATTTTTGTCGTAGGAATAGCTGCGAAACATGTAATGTATCACTTCGCGCAACCTCTGGACGGGATCAGCCGTTCGTTCAATGATCACGTCAATCTCTTTGACGAGGTTACGCCAGGCATTCTGAAAAATCTTAAGCAGTATATCATCTTTACTCTTGAAATAATGGTAGAATAGACCATATGCGATTTTCGCCTCCTGGGCGATGTCCTGGATCTTGCTATGGTAATACCCCTTGCGCGCGAATACTTTCACCGCCGCCTGGACGATAATGCCCTCTTTTTCTTCTTTAGCGGAATTGCTCAGCTTCATGAAATGCCCCGTTTTTTCGCAGATGAATGGTATTGATACGCCCATCGGCATGGAATTTTGTCAATGATAATATAATCGGTATTGTCGCAACGGCACCCCCCCCCGGGGGGAATAAGTGTTGACACGGGAGAGGAGGTTCCCGTAAAAATATGACTGATGGATCAATCATATTATGGAGCCCCGGGACGTCCCGGGAAGAACAGGTGCCACGCACCCCGAGGCAGTGATGCAGGTCGTCACGGTTTTCCGGTCTCTGGCAGCGACGGGGGGCGTATCCGGGCGAAACATTCCGGAATCGACTGGCACGGGCATCTTACCAGGCCTCCCGTCGTGGCAGGCATCGCCGTGGCATGCACCCTGATGTGGGGCTCCTCCTTTCCCCTGATAAAAATTGGATACGCAATGCTGGGCATACGTGGAGACATAGTGAGCATCATGTACTTCGCGGCGTTCAGGTTCATCATCGCCGCCATGATCATGCTCGCGGGCATGAAATTGTCGGGCCGGAGCATCCTTGTTCGCGAAAAGGCCGATTACCTCTACCTGGTCATCATCGCCCTGCTTCAAACCACGATACAGTTCACGCTTTTTTATATCGGGCTTGCCAACACGACCGGCACGAAGGCCGCCATAATAAACGGCTCCGGCTCCTTCTTCGTTGTTATTTTTTCACATATGTTTTTTGCCGGCGATAAAATATCGCTCAGAAAACTAGCGGGGATCCTCCTGGGGTTCGCCGGACTCGTGCTCGTCAATCTCGACAGCAACATGATTGATTGCTCGTTTTCCTTTACCGGTGAGGGGTTCATTCTTCTCACCTCTATCACGGGTGCGATCGGAACGGTCGTCATAAAAAAAGTATCCGCCAGGATATCGCCGGTCCAGATTACCGCCTTCCAGTTTCTCATTGGCGCCGCCATGCTCTTCGCGATATCCGCGGCGCTTGAATTTCCCCCGCCGCTCGCGTTTACCCCGGGGTCTCTGTTGCTGCTCATCTACCTCGGCGTCATTTCATCCGCGTCCTTTTCCCTCTGGTATCTGCTCATCCGCCATAATAACCTCTCACGGGTCGCGGTATACTTTTTCCTGGTGCCGATATGGGGCGCCCTCTCTTCCACCATCCTCATCGATACCGAATTTCTCTCCCTGGTGGTCTCCGCCGCCCTGCTCCTGGTATCCATGGGGATTTTTCTGACCAACATGGCACAGCGGCCCCTGAAAAAAAAGATTCGGCCATAACGGCCGAATCCAGCTCCAATTTGTGGAAGCTCACATGGTTAGATTAAGGTAGGTTTGCCAGGCCGAAAATCTCCCTCGCCTCGTCAGGCGTCGCCGGTACGCATCCCAGTGACTCGATTATCTTCACCGCCTGTTCCACCAGCTGGTGGTTGCCGCGTGCCAGCGTGCCGTCGGGGAGCCTCACGTTGTCTTCGAGACCTACGCGCACGTGTCCCCCGCACAGAATGGATTGCGTAATGGCGGGCCATTCCTCGCTCCCGACGCCGCAGGCGGTGAAATTCGCTTCCCGCGGCAGCGCGTCAACCGCGGCGATGAACGCCGATGGCCTGAACGACGCGCCGCCGCACACTCCCCAGACGAGGTTGAAATTTACCGGCTCCGTGAAGCAGCCCGAGCCCCGGATGTAATAATAATTGTCGACGCCGGACATTGAATAGCATTCCAGTTCCGGCTTGACATTATTCTCCTCCATGCTCCGGGCGAACTCGACGACCTTGTCGAGCCTGTTCTCGAAGGTGTAATCACCGAGAATCTCGCCGGTCTTCCTGTTCACCGCCGCGAAATTCATGGTGGCCATGTTCAGCGATGCCATCTCGGGCTTGATCTTCACTATCTGCTCTATCCGCTGATCATAACTCGCGCCGGCGCCAAGGGCCGAGGTAAGGTTCACGATAAGCCCCGGGACCTTCTCCTTGATGCGGTCGTGCGATTCGCGAACGCGCTCCCACCTCACCGAGTTGGTTCCATCATCCTCCCGGGCGTGCATGTGAACCATGGCCGCCCCCGCCTTATGGGCGAGAAACGCCGCCTCGGCCAGCTCCGCCGGGGTGTAGGGCACCGACGGGTTCTGTTCCTTCTTCGTCGCCGAACCCACCAGCGCGCAGGTTATTATCACTTTTCTCATGCGTCCTTCTCCCTCTCATCAATTCGAGCCGCTTTCGGCGTACATGTCATTGATGACATTCTGATACTTTTGCTGTATCACGTTCCTCTTGACCTTGAGCGACACGGTCAGCTCGCCGGTTTCCTGTGAGAAATCGTTCTCGAGGACACGGAAACCTTTCACCGTTTCGTAGCGCGCCAGCTGCTCGTTTGCGGCGTCGACGTATCCCTGGATGATCCCGAGAAATTCCTTGTTGCGCGCAAGCTCCTTGGGATCCTGGAAGGATATCTTGCTTGTCCGTGCCACCTGGACCGCGATATCGTAATTCAGATTGAAGAGCGCCGTCAGGTACTTCTTCCGGTCACCCACCACGACTGCCTGCGTGAAAACGGGGTTCTCCTTGAGGAGCGCCTCGATTTTCTGGGGCGCGACGTTCTTGCCGCCAGAGGTGATGATGAGATCCTTCTTCCTGTCGGTGATGAAGAGGAATCCATTCTCGTCGAACATGCCCACGTCCCCCGTCATGAAGTAGCCGTTTTTATCAAAGGCGTGCCTGGTGTCTTCTTCCAGCTTCCAGTATCCCTTGAAGAGCATGTCACCCTTGATCAGTATCTCCCCGTCATCGGCGATCTTGATGCTGATCCCCGGGAGCGGTTTTCCCACGGAGCCCGGCTTGAAGTCATCGAGGTTGCTGAGCGTCGCTCCGCCGGCCACCTCCGACAGTCCGTACCCTTCCAGCACGAATATTCCTGCGGCGTTGAAGAAATTCACGATTTCCCGCGAGATGGGAGCGCCGGCGGCGCACATCCATCGTATTCTTCCTCCGAGGGCGTGCTGCAGCTTTTTAAAGACCAGGGCATACGCGAGCTTGTGCTTGAACCTGAGCCCGAAGGGAACCTTCTTCTTTTCTTCATGATAGGTGCTGACGCGGTCGCCCACGCCCTGGGCCCACGCGAAAAGCTTCTGGACCACCGGGGGCTTTTCGCGAATGGCAAGAAGCATCTTCTGAAATATTTTTTCAAGCACCCGCGGCACCGCGAAGAGGATGGTGGGCTTTTTTTCCTGGATGTCTGCGGCAAGGGTATCGATGGATTCGGCGTACGACTTCGTGATGCCCTTGTACGTTATGTAATAGTGAACGGGCACGCGCTCGAAAATATGGCTCAGTGGGAGAAAGCCCACCACGTGGTCTGATTCATACCCGTAGGGAGGCGTGACGGCGTCAAGCGCGGCGAGCTCCGCCATGATCGTCCCGTGGGTATGTATGGCCCCCTTGGGAACGCCCGTGGTCCCCGAGGTATACTGGAAAGTTGCAATATCATCAGGAGTCACCTGGTCCGCGAGCCTCTCGAAGATGCCGGGATCGGACGCCTGCCTGGCGCTGCCCAGGTCCATCAACGCCGCGAAGGAAAGCGTGTCCTTGCCGTTGATGTCGCACTTGTCCGTATCGACGACGGCGATCGTTTTCAGGGCCGGGCATTTCCCCTTGATCTTCATGACTTTCCCAAGCTGTTCCGCGTTTTCAACGACGATCACCTTGCTTTTCGAGTTGTTGAGTATGTATTCCACCTCGTCAGCCTTGACCGTCGCATAGATCGGAATGACACAGGCGCCGATGCCGAGGGCCCCCATGTCGGTGTAGATCCATTCGAGTCTGTTCTGAGATAGAATCGCCACCATGTCGCCCTTTTTCACGCCCAGGTCGTAGAGGCCTAGACCCGTGTTTCGTGAGCGGTCATAGTATTCATTCCATGTCGCCGTTTCCCATTTCCCGTTGATCTTCTTCTCGACACAAAACCTGTCTCCGTACTTGCGAACCCTGTTCCGAAAAACCTCGTTTAACGTCTTTTCCATCAGAGTACCTCCGCCTGGTGTAAAGTGTTTTCAGCTTGCTCTTCATGCCGGACAGGGCCGGGGGTCATTCCTCTGGGCATTCCCGCCGTCGGGATACTGTCCCCGGGGCAATCCGGATTGTAAAATTTGATTGATTCATCAGTCATATATCTGTTAATGCCTTGAATCCCTCGTGCCCCCCGACCGGGAGAATCATCCCGCCCGGCAGGGGTACCCTCTCGCGTCGCTATCCCGCCATTCTATTCGCAGTAACTGGCGACCATCTCCCAGTCCCGATCGCGTTCTTTTCGATGCAGGGATATGTGAATGATTTTCCCGTAAACCTCTATTATTCCGAACGTAGTGGCGGTCGACCCAACGTACAGGCTTCCGGGATTACACACGATCACACCATCGACAACCTTCAGGAGCGGCTCATGGGTATGGCCGAAACATATGACGCGGGCGCCTGAACGCCGCGCCAGGGACGCAAGGCTCCTGTAATGACCCTCCAGCGTCACCGCCTCCTGATAGGGGTTTATATCCATCTGGTGGCCGTGCATGAGCATTATCATCCATGACCCCGCTTCCAGCAGAAACCGTTCCTCGTAATCCGTCGTATGGTCCTCGTTCCCCCTGACGCCGACGAAGGCAAGGGATGCGTCACGGGCCGCGGCGCGCCCGTCCTCGATGCCGTCGCCCAGGTGGACGATCATGTCAAAAGGGCCGTGCCGCTTTACCGCGTCGCGGACCCCGGCCACATTGCCGTGGGTGTCGGCGAAAAGCGCCATCCTCGTTACCCGCTCATCCTGACCGGTCATTGCAGAAAATGCCATTCCCCTTCACGGCGCGCAGCGTCCTGACCCGGCCGGCGAGAAGCTCCCGGCACAGGTCCGCCGTGTCCGTGATCGGCACGTCGAAAACCGTTCGCAGTATGCCTATCGACCGCACGTCGTGCGCGTCGCTGCATGCGATCCCCGTGTAGTTCTTCTTTTCCAGAAGCTCGATCGCCAGCTCGCGCCCGACCCGATCATAGGATGGATGATCCACCTCTATGCCGTCGACACCGTAATCAAAAATCGAGTGGCCGCTCCCATAGAAACCGTATCCCGAATCATGAGGCTTGAATGGATGCGCCGCTATGACCACGCCGCCGGCCGCGTGGACCATCTCGATCACCGTCTCGACTGACTTGTTGGAGCCGAGGCTCTCCGGGTATCCATACACCAGGAATTCCCCCTGGGACCTCCCCTCCTTCGAATAGCAGGCGACCTCCTGGCCGGGTATCACCACGAGGTTTGCAATCCCGGTTTCTCGCAGCAGCTCGTCGATCTCGCCATCCTTCCAGCGTATGCCGTGCTCGGTCAGGGCGATGCCGTCTAGGCCCACCTCGACCGCTCTCACCAGCGCGTCGCGGGGATCGATGTTGCTGCACCCCGAGTAGCGGTTCGTATGTATATGCAGATCAAACTCCATGGCTCTCGTGTTACAGATCAAGTCTCTTGCTAATCACTTCATTCATGATTTCGCGGGTCCCGCCGCCGATCGAAAACAGGCGGGAATCCCGATAGAGCCGCTCCACCAGGAACTCCCTGCAGTAGCCGTACCCCCCGTGAATCTGTACCGCATCGTACACCACCCGGTCGCAGGCATCGGTGCTGAAGTTTTTCGCCATGCAGACTTCACGGTAGACGTCCTCGCCTCTTCCGATCCTTGATGCCACGGCATAATTGAACTGCCGGGCCGCCTCCACGAGGGTGGCCATATCGGCAAGCTTATGGCGGATCACCTGGAATCCGGTCAGGTTCTTTCCGAAGGCCATGCGCTCCTTCGCGTACTTTATTGATTCCTCGAGGGCCATCTGCGCCACCGTCTGGGCTTCCACGGCAAGATAGAGCCGCTCCTTCTGGAAGTTGAGCATGATTCCGGCGAACCCCCCGTTTTCCTTCCCGAGGAGATTCGACGCCGGCACCTCGCAGTCCATGAATGACAGCTCGGCGGTATCAGAGGCGTGCCATCCCATCTTCCTGATTTTTTTTGACGCGTCGAACCCGGGCGTGTCACGCTCGATGACCAGGAGGCTGATGCCCCCCGCCCCGGGACCGCCGGTGCGCACCGCCGTGGTAAAGAAATCCGCGCGCGTCCCCCCGGTTATGAAGGTCTTGCTGCCATTCACGATATACCGGTCGCCTTTTCGTACCGCCCTCGTCTGAAGCCGCGCCACGTCGGACCCGCCGCCGGGCTCGGTTACCGCCAGGACCGCTTTCTTTTCGCCCCGTATGACCGGCGGCAGGTATCTCATCTTCTGCTCCTCGGTGCCCAGGGCCGCGATGGGAGGCAGCGCTATCCCCCCGGCGCCGATGGTTGAGGCAAGGCCCACGGATCCGCATCGGATAATCTCCTCCGTGTAGGCGACCTCGTGGAATATATCGCAGGGTGTGCCGCCGTATTCCTCGGGCAAACCCATGCCGAGATACCCCGCGTCTCCCGCTTTCCTGAAGAGCTCCTCGGGAAAGTCTTCTTCGTCTTCCCACGCGCTGACAAAGGGCAGTATTTCCCGCGCGACGAACTGCCTGACGCTGTCCCTCAGAATTTCATGAGATTCGGTGAAATATTCGCTTTTCATGCTCCCTGCCGCTTCTCCAGTGTTGAATTATTCGCGGGGATGTTCGCCTCGACGCCCCGTACCGGGAAGGTTTCCCATTATACCCATCGTTGAAACTACACAACGGCCCCGAAGGAAACCTCTTCAATGTCAAGAAACGAACGGTCCTCGTTCATGACGAACCGGGTTTTCGATTCAACCATTGGGAGGATTTTCATTATAAAATACCGCGCCGCGCTGACTTTCCCTGAATAAAAAGCCGCGTCCCTGTTCTCCTGTATGAACCGCGCCCTGTCTTCCAGGGAGACAATGCCGTTCTCCGCCATCAGGGACGCGAGTTTTTTTTCGGCGATTCCTGCCTGCCACAGGAACATCCAGCCGAGTATCGTGTCGCCCACGATCTCCAGCAGCATGAGCGTGTCCTGGAACGATTCGGCCACCTTTCCCTCCGCCATGAGTCCCTTCATGTGGGCGTTCGCTTTCTCCAGGGATCCCTTCGCCGCGGCGACCGCGGCGGCATAGCCTTTCAGGGAAGGATCCCCCGCTGCCTCATCGATCGTCTCCTGTATCAGATCCAACAGCGCGGTGAATGCGGCGCCGTTATCCATGGACATCTTGCGGGCAAAAAGGTCGATGGAATGGATGGCGTTCGTCCCCTCGTAAAGCGCCGTGATCTTCTGATCGCGGAGGTACTGCTCGACCGGGTAGTCCATGCAGTAACCATACCCGCCGTAAATATTCATGGCGTTGCTGCATACCTCGAACCCCTTCAGGGACGAATAGGCCTTGCACACCGGCGTGAGGAGCTCGGTAAGGCCGGCAAAGAGCTTCCTCCTGTTTTCGTCCACCTCCGCGTTCTTTCTGTCTATGCACATGGCCGAGTAGTAATTCAGGGCGCGCAGGCCCTCGACGTAGGCCTTCATCATCAGGAGCATGCGCCGCACATCGGGGTGCCTGATAATAGGCACCGGCTCATCCGCCCCGCTTTTTTTACTGATGTCCGCTCCCTGCCTTCTTTCCGTGGCGTAGCGGAGGGCGCTCTGGTACGCCCCGGATGCGAGTCCCACGCTCTGGACCCCCACGTTGAGACGCTCCTCATTCATGATGAG
>CAZKPR010000142.1:8388-10281 GCA_964554685.1 uncultured Leptospirales bacterium
GATGAGAAACATTATGGGGATTCCCTGCCCGGGCTTCCCCAGTATCTCGCCGATGCATTCCCCGGCGTCTCCGAAGTTCATCTGGCAGGTGGCCGAACCACGTATCCCCATTTTGTGCTCAATGCCGGCGCAGGTGACGTCATTCCGCGCGCCCAGGGAACCGTCGTCATTGACATGGTATTTCGGCACAAGGAAGATCGAAATGCCCTTGATGCCCTGGGGGTCCCCCTTTATCCTGGCCAGTACGGGATGCACGATGTTGGGGTGAGCGTCATGCTCGCCCCCGGTTATGAATATCTTCTGGCCCGTTATCCTGTACCGCACGTCGTCTATCTTTTCAGCCCTGGTTTTGATATGCGCCAGGGAGCTGCCCGCTTCCGGTTCGGTGATGTTCATCGATCCGGTCCACTCGTAGGTGAGAATTTTCTGAAGGTACTTGCTCTTCTGTTCCTCGGTCCCGTGGTTTCGTATCATTGTCGCGGTGCCGTGTGCGAGGCTCGGGTAGAGATTGAGCGCCGTGTTGGCGGCGTGAAAGACCTCGTTGCACGCGGTGAAAATAACCACCGGCAGCATGAGGCCACCCAGCTCGGTTTCCTCGCACACGCTCACCCAGCCGTGCTCCCCGAACATTTTAAGCGGACGGTGGAATGACTCGGGAAGGGTCACCGTGCCGTTATCCCACCTGGCCCCGATCCGGTCCCCATCCACATTCGCGGGTTGCATCTCGTTTTCCGCGAACCTGAAAGCCTGTTCGATTATCATGTCAAATTCGTCCCGTGAAAGGTGACTGAACGCATTATACCCCGTCAGCATCATCACGTCGAATTGTTCGTAGAGGATGAACTCCACGTCACGTTTATCCACCAGCATGTTACCCATCATCACACTCTCTTACCTGTGGTCTTCCGGCCGGCCCGCGGGGCCGGCCTGACGGCACGCGCGGAACGCGTCCATTGTGATCGCCTTCCCGGATCCGGCCGGGAGGCTTCCCGTTCAACAGCACGTCATGGTAACGCCGTTTTCAACATCCCCGTCGGCACACCCCGAGATGATCATGCCATGACACCCCTTAATCGCGTCGGGCTTGAAAAGGATCATCCCGGCGTCATCGTACAACTTCCCTCCGTCGCGCATGGCCACGATTTCCCGGAATGTAACGCCGCCCCCCTCATCCGCAAGCCGGGAGGCAAGGAATTCCTCAAGGGCATGATACCGGGACCTGACCACGTCGATAAACCCGTCGGTTGCCAGGAGAAGCCAGCACCCGTCCGGCAGGTCTATGACTTCAAGCTGGAATAGCTTCTTCGTCTTTCCCGCGAGCCAGAAATTGCTGACGGACACGACCCTGACGGACCCCGTCGTCGCGTCGTACATGGTCAGGCTGCTGTCTCCCGTATGCAGGAGCAGCGCCCTGTTCCCGGCCCCGGTCTCCATTCCCAGGATCCCCGTCAGGGTGCAGCTGCCTTTCCCGTAGTATGACGCCAGTATCTCATCCAGGCGTTCATCGATCCGGTTGTAGAGCGAATCGATCCCCATTCCCGAATCCATCCCGCTCCTGACTCCCTCTATGGCTCCGTGTACCTGGAGCAGCAGGTTCCTGGAAAAAACGGGATTTCGCACCGAACTGTCGGCGATGGCAAAGAAGCGGTTCTCGAAATCGAGAAGCACGCAGTCACCGGGGCCATCATCGCCCTCCCCGGTCCGGCTTCCTCCCACCACAAGCGCTTCGATGTTTTCGCACTTCCAGTTGTACGCCATTTTTTTCAACCCCCGCGCCCTTCAGCCCCGGGTATTTCTTCCCACCAGGGCCCTGGTCGTGTACACGCAGACGTCCTGGTCCTTCTGGTTCTTGATGGCATTCCGGGAAACGATTATGCCCCTCTTCTCGTCCTT
>CAZKPR010000143.1:0-10272 GCA_964554685.1 uncultured Leptospirales bacterium
GCCGAGGTTAAGCCGGTCTTCAGGTTCAAGCCAGGGGTCCTTCAGGTCGAAGTAGCCGAGGATCGAGGCGACGGAAAGGTAGGGCTGTTTCATGCTCACGCTGCCGCTGTTGAAGGGTTTCACGATGAAGTCCCCACTCGCCCTGAATTCAAAGACGCAGGGATGGCTCTTGAGAAAGGGCAGGTGAAAAGGCGAGAAATAGATGAATGCCGATGGCGACAGCTTGATGTAGTGGTCCGATCCTCCCAGGACCTGGCCTCCGGTAAACATGGCCGACATGTCGATGCTGGCGCCCCGGGTGGGATTGAGGTAGTTATCCCTGGAATCGTGGGCGAGAAACACCGTGATCGACCTCTTTTCCTGGAAGCCGAGCTTCTGGAGATAAAAAATCTCCTCGGAGCTGTTCCCCGAGGGGTCCTTGACCCGCGTGAAGGCGTGGGACCAGCTTGTTCCCACGGTCTGGTAGTCGAGGAACCGGTAGCTGAGTCCAAGGGCGTACCCGAAGGCCTCGCGCTTGTAGCTCGCCTCGTCCTCAATGCTGCTGAAGACCGTCTGGTTCGAAGTGACGTTGTAAAGATTGTAAAATACGGAGGTCGACAGGCCGAGGGGCTGGTTGAAGAGCCAGCGTTCGTTGAAGCTGAGGGTGATGGAAGTCCTGGCGGGACCGTACTCGAACCGCACGCCCACCCGCTGACCGTAACCGAGGAGATTGTTTTCCGCCACGTCGGCGAAGATGGAAAACCCAGAAGTGGTGCCGTAGCCACCGCCCAGGGAGATGGTGCCCGTGGGCTGTTCCTCGACGTCCACGACGAGGTTCATGTATCCCTCGCGGCTTCCGGGCCTCACGTCGATGTTCACCTGCTTGAAGAAACCCAGGTTGTAGACCTTTTCCCTCGAGAGCTGCAGCTTCCTCGAATCAAAGAGATCGCCCTCTTTAAGGAGCACTTCCCTCCGGATGACCTTGTCCTTCGTCTTCTTGTTCCCCTTGATGATGATCATGTCAATATAGGCCTGGCTTCCCTCCTCGATGACGAACTCCACGGCCATGAATTTTCTTTTCTCCGTTTTCCCCTTTACCGTCACCTCGCGCTCCGTCACCTTCCTCTCGGGAATCACGCGCGCGAAGATGTACCCCTTCGATGCATACATCATGCTGATCATCTGCCGGTCGTTCTGGAACAGGGAGTCGTTGAACACCTTCCCCTTCCGTGTCTGTTCGAAATCGCGCATGATCTGTTTGGGAGTGTAGACCGTTTCTCCCGGAACTCCCTCGATGCGGACCGAATACCCGTCGAAATAGTAGCGATCCCCCTCGCTCACCTTGAGTGTGATGAAGATACCCCGCTTTTCCTTCTTCTCGGGGTTCAGCCACTCGTACTCGATCTTCTCGTCGATAATCTGCGCGTCGAGATACCCGTGATGGCGGTAATAGGCAAGGAGCTTCCCCTTGTCGTCTTCCCAGACGTCGCGTTTGAACTCACCGCTTTTAAAGAGGCCCTTCTCGGAGGTCTCCATGACGGACTTGAGCTCGCGCTGGCCGAGCACCTTCGGGCCGAGGATCGAGATCTTCCTGACGCGGACCACCTCACCCTCGTCGATAATAAAGATGACGCGCACGCTCGATTCATCGTCGCCCCGGTCGGGTTTCACCTCGTAGTTCACGATGGCGTTGAAGAGACCCTCGTCGTCGTATTTCTTCTTGATAATGGCAACGCTCTTCTCGAGAAAATCCTTTCGGATGAATCCTCCGGATTTGACGGGTATGATCGTGCTGAGATCATTCTCCGTGATTTCGTCGAGCCCACGAAACACCACTTCCTTCACCACCGGGCGTTCCCTGCATATGAATTTCAGGCGGACGCCGTCCATGAATTCCTCGATCTCCACGGTGATGCTCTCGAAGTTGCCCTTCTTGAAAATTTTCTTGATGTCCTCCCGGACCTCGATCGCGCGAAGGGGATAGCCCACCGTGGTCTTCATCACGTAGAGAAGGTCGTCTTCAGTGACGTTTTTCAGGCCTTCAAAGAGGATTTTCTTGACCGGCTTCCCTTCATATTTTGAGGGCTGCGAATGCAGGATCGGTATCGCGAAAAGGACGGCCAGCAACGCGGCGGATAGGAATCGTGTTCTCATGCAGCACCTGTGTAGTATGAAAGCCCGCGATTGAAAGGAATTGCCGGCTCGGCATTGATAGTACGCCGCCTGTTTCGTGTCAAGAATATATGCCCGTGATCCGTCACTTTACGGTTGAGAGTATGAATTTCGGAATGCCGGCCCTGTTCAGACCGTCCATGACCTTGATGATCGTCTCGTAATCCGCCTCGCGGTCCCCCCTGATCACGACGGTCTCCCGTCCCAGCTCATTCTTCCTTCTCTTGAATTCCTCGACAAGGGACTCCCTGTTGACCGCCGCGTCGTTGATGAAAACCTCGTTCTTCCCCGTCACGGATACCACGACGGGCCCGGTACGCTGATCACCGCTCTGTACTGCCCTGGGAAGATGCACCGTGATGGATGACTGGACCCCGAGGGAGAAGCTGACCATGAAGAATATGATCATGTTGAAGGTCAGGTCGATAAGAGGCGTGATGTCGATCACCGCCTTGTGCGTGTAATGTCCCCTGAACCTGAACGCCATTCCGCCCTGCCCCCTTCCTTCCCCCTGAACGGGATTCACATATATCTACCCGGTGCCCGCCCTTCCCTGCAAGGGGGCGCCCTATTTCAGCATATCGTCGAAACTGTTCGCGATAAACTCGACTTCCTTGACGAAGTAATCAATCCTCGAGACCATGTAATTGTAAAAAAGCAGGGCCGGTATCGCCACGGTAAGCCCAAGGGCCGTGGTGATGAGGGCCTCGGCGATGCCCCGGGCCAGCAGTTCCTGGGCCCCCTGGCCGTACTGGGAAAGGCTGCTGAATGATTTCATCATCCCCGTGATCGTGCCGAAAAGACCCAGCATCGTCGACACCGTGGCGATGGTGGCGATGATGCCCGCGTGCTTTTCAATCCTGAGGATCGTGCGCTCCGACACATCGCGAATAACAAGCTCCCGGTTCTCCGTCGTGCCCGCGCTGTCCAGGATTCCCCGCATCATGTCAACGATGGGTCCCGAATAGGACATCAGGAAGAGGGACGCCTCGTCACGCTTCGCCTTCCTCGCCCCCAGGAGGGAGGCTATGTTCCGAATGATGAGCCGGTAGTCGAGGTTGATACGCCTGAAAAACACCAAGCGTTCGATGACAACCCCGAGGAAGACAACGGAGCAAATGAAAATGGGGGCCAGAACCGCCCAGGTGGGAACCCGGTCGAAGAGTGAAAGAAAAAAGCTGCCGCTCAATGAATCCATTGGATGATACGCTCGTGATTTTTTTTCCCGGTACGGCACGGGGACGCGCCGCGCGCATGCACAGGGAACACGCCATCAAAGTATGTGTCAATCATGATTTGTCGGTTACACAATAAAGATGCCCCGGAGGGTAATACTCCGCTGCTCCATCAGAGCATTACCCGGACTCCCCCCAGGAAGGAGCGTCCCGGCTCCGGATACCCGTAGACCTCGGAGTACCGTGCGTCAAAAAGATTGTCGACCCGCCCCTGGAGATAAAGGGATTCATGAATCCTGCACTGGAGAACGAGGGAGCCGATGAAGGCGCGGTCTATTCTCACCGGTGCGAAGGGACACGCGTGGACCGGTCCCCGGTAGCGGGTGGTGAAATCAGTCTCGAACCGCCAGATTTCGATGCGAAGGAAGGCGCCCCAGAGGTGGTCCGGGCGATAGGTGACGTAGCCGGAGGCGTAGAAATAGGAATACTCGTAATTGACGCCGGTCTCGATACGTCCATCGGGTATTACGAACTCCAGGGACGCCTCGCCGACGGCCCCGGCGGCCGCCAGTTTCATCCGATAGGGATAGCGCACGAGTTCGGGGAGGGAGAAAAGGGAATAATGTCGGTCCCTCGTCATGAAGGAACCCGAGACCTTCATCCTCAGACCCCTGAAATACGCCTTCCCGCTCCCCTCGCGGCTGACGTCGAAGCCCGCGGCCGCCTCGGCGCGATGTCCCCTGCCCGGCTTGAGGCGGTAGTCCGGCATCACGAAGCGCTCGTCCCAGTATAGCTTCTCGGGCCTGAAAGGCTCGAGCTCGTAGCGGTACGACGCCTCGGCGAAAAAATACTTTATGTTGATCGTGGAAACTCCCGCCTTTCCGGAAACGAAATGCCCCGCATCGCGGTTGTATGAATAGAGGGGTCCGATGCCGAATTTGAGAAAGCCCGCGAGGTTGAAGTTCCAGGTGAGCTCATTATCGACGAAGGTGTCGTCGCCGGCACGGCGGGAATACCGGTAATGGGAAAAGTGTGAGGTGAAGGCGACCCGGTTGGCCGGGGACCAGACGTACTCAGCGCCGACCCCTGCGGTGGCCCCGTAGAGATCGCTCGATCGGTAGGGTCTCAGGGTACCCAGGTCGCGGAACATGGAGGAGTCAAGGCGATGCCGGAAATAGCCCCCCCCCGCCTCGAAGGTCCACCGCATCGGCATCGGCCGGTACTCGGCGCCGCATTTCACCCCAACGCGGTCCCGGTCCTCCCTGTCGAAGAAGGGATTCCTGAACATCCCGCGTCCCCCGTTACCGACCTCGAGCTCAGGCGTGAACCGCCATTTCCCGGCCCTGGCGTCGCCCGTGAAGGCCAGGTCGTGATCGAAGAAGCCTGTGTTGCGGCTTCCGTAATCGTCGGAGCGGTTGAATCCTGATTCCAGGCCGTAGGAAAAATCAGGGAAGCCCTGGGCGAGGCTTCCGGACCAGAGGATCTCGTGGTACTGCCCGTAGAGGGCCGTGGCGTCGATGCTGAGATCGCGCTTCGGCGCTTCCTCCCCGGCGTTCACGTTCTTTTCATGGCCATTGTCGATGGCGCCGGCTTCCCCGTTTTCAACCGCGCGCGAGGGAAGCGCGACCATCAGAAACGCGCCGAGAGAACAGGCGATGATGAGCGCATTTTTCTTCATGCGGGGACCCTGGACAGGAGGCGGGAAAGGGCCCTCAGGCATCGCGGCGCACAAGGGAGTTCCCGCAGGTTCTGCACCGGCAGACTTCCTGGGGAATTCCCGAATCGAGGAATACCTTCAGCTCGTAGCCGCAGGTGCAACGGTAGGAATAGGTCCTGAGCCGTATCTCTTTCATGGCACACGCTCCATGGTCGGGTATCTCTTCTCATTATCGGCATTCCGGGGCCGCGGCACAAGAACACGCACAGGGGTGCGCGATAAAAAAACGGTCCCGGCGTGGATCCGGGACCGTTTCTGCAGTACGCGCGGGCTTAGCCGCGAATCGCCGCTCCTTCAGCCTTTCAGGGCCGCGGCCATGTCGGTCTTCTCCCAGATGAACCCCGCGTCCTCTCTGCCGAAGTGTCCGTAATTCGACGTGGACCTGAAAATGGGCCGGTAGAGGTCGAGGGTCGTGATGATGCCGGCGGGCTTCATGTTGAAATGCTCGCGGACCCTGGCGGCAATTTTTTCCTCCGACACGGTACCCGTGCCGAAGGTATCCACCAGGACCGAAACGGGGTCAGCCACGCCGATCGCGTAGGCGAGCTGCACCTCGCACCGGTAGGCAAGGCCCGCGGCGACAATGTTCTTCGCGATATAGCGCGCCATGTAGGCGGCGGAACGGTCGACCTTCGAGGGGTCCTTTCCGGAGAAGGCGCCGCCGCCGTGACGGCCCATGCCTCCGTAGGTATCGACGATGATCTTCCGCCCCGTGAGGCCCGTGTCCCCGTGGGGGCCGCCGACGACAAACCGTCCCGTGGGATTCACGTATATCTTGGTGTTCCTGTCAATGAACCCCTCGGGGATCACCTTCTTGATGGTGGTCTCGATCACGCCCTCGGTGATATCCTTGTGGCTCGCGTCGGGAGTATGCTGGGTGGAGATGACGATCGCCTCGGCCCGCTTCGGGGCGCCGTCGACGTATTCGATGGTGACCTGCGATTTCGAGTCGGGGCGGAGGAACGAAAGCTCCCCTGCGCGGCGCACGTCCGCGAGCTTCCTGACGAGCCTGTGGGCGAGAAGGATCGGCATCGGCATGAGCTCTTTCGTCTCCGCCACGGCGTAGCCGAACATCATGCCCTGGTCGCCGGCGCCCTGCTCGGAGAAGAGGCCCTCACCCTCGGTGACGCCCTGGGAAATGTCGGGTGACTGCCGGTCCACGTAGATCTGGACCTCGCAGGTATCGGCGTCGAAGCCGATCTCCGAGTCCGTGTAGCCGATGTCCCGCGCCACCTGGCGCGCGAACTTTTCGTAGTCGACCTTCTGGTTCGAGGTGATCTCGCCGGACAGCACGATGCGGCCCGTGGTGACCAGGGTCTCCATGGCGACCCGGGACTTCTTGTCCCCCCGGATATGCTCATCCAGCATGGCGTCGGATATCTGGTCCGCCACCTTGTCGGGATGTCCCTCGGATACAGATTCGGAGGTGAATATGTAGTTCTTGCTGACCATCGATACGCTCCTTTCACTTGTTCCGGCGCGCCCCCGTTCACGACGGGCGCCCCGATAGTTATTCCTCATTATTCATTTATTGATTCAGAACAAACAGTCCCACCAGATGCCGCACCCAGGAGACCACAGCGGGGTCACCGCATCAATCCGCCTGGATGCGCCGTCGCTGCGCGCAACGCCCCCCGGGCCTATTTCCCTGGATCAGCGGCGCCGGGCGCCCTGGTGCCATCCGATTCAGGCGCCTTGCTCTCGGAAAGACTCTTCGCTTTTTTCCCCTCGGTCTTGAGAAGATCTTTCTTCAGGGCGTCCTGGCGGCTCGATTCAAGGGCGGCAAGCGCCAGGGACCCGATCATGAAGAGGCCGATCATGACACCCGTCGCCTTGGTGATCACGTCGGCCGTCGATGAGCCGAAGGCCGACTGGCTCGATCCGCCCAGTATTCCCATCCCCGCGCTCTTGTCCGACTGGAGAAGTATGAGGATCACCAGGAGGATGCAGAGTATCAGGAAAAAAACCGATGTCACCGTGATTAGAATTCCCATATCGCCTCGCTTTCGTTATTTCACCCGTATGATATCAAGAAAGGAATCGGCCTTGAGACTCGCCCCGCCCACGAGAACGCCGTCGATTTCCTCCATGGCATAAAGCCCGGCAATGTTGTCTGGCTTTACGGAGCCCCCGTAGAGTATCGGGAGAACCGCCGCCGTTTCCCCGCCGAACCGCTCCCCCACCAGGCGCCTGATGACGCGGTGGGCGCTGTCGGCTATCTCCGGGGTGGCCACCCTGCCCGTTCCGATCGCCCAGACCGGTTCGTAGGCGACGATCACCTTCTTCATCCCGGCGGCGTCAACTCCCTCCAGGGCCTCCCTGACCTGCCGGGCCAGGACCTCATCGGTGCGCTCCTTTTCCCGCTCCTCCAGGAGTTCCCCCACGCAGAGCACCGGTTCGATGCCCATCTCCAGTGCGGCCTTCACCTTCCGGTTCACCTCGCCGTCGGTTTCGCCGAAGACATGACGCCGCTCGGAGTGGCCGATCAGCACGTAGCGGCACCCCGCGTCCTTCACCATGGCGGACGACACCTCGCCGGTGAAGGCGCCCTCCTTTTCAAAATACATGTTCTGCATGCCCACGGCGACCGCAGTCCCGGCGCATCGATCCGCCACTGCCCTCGCCCATGGCGACGGAGGGAATACGATCACCTCGCGGTCCTTCACGCCGGAGAGCCCGGCCAGGATGCCCTCGACCAGGGCCATGGCCTCGCCGTGGGTCGTGTACATCTTCCAGTTTCCGGCGAATATACGTCGTCGTGACATGGTTCTTGAACCTCCGATTCAGCGCGGCCCGCAGCGCCCCTACTTCATGATGTAACGCGCCAGGTCCACCACGCGCCGGGAGTAGCCCCACTCATTATCGTACCAGCTCAGGATTTTGATCATGGTTCCCTCGATGACCTTTGTCGACGGCGCGTCGACGATCGACGAATGCGGGTTCCCGGTGAAATCAACCGACACCAGTTCCTCCTCGCAGTACTGGAGGATCCCCTTCAGCTTGCCCCCGGCGGCCTCCTTCAGTGCGGCGTTGACCTTCTCCTCCGAGGTTTTTTCCTTCACGATGCACACCACGTCCACCACGGAAACGTTCGGGGTGGGGACCCGTATGGCGCCGCCGTCGAGCTTCCCCTTGAGCTCCGGAAGGACCAGGGCAACGGCCTTCGCGGCGCCCGTCGTGGTGGGGATCATGGAAAGCGCCGCTGCCCTGGCGCGCCTGAGATCGTCATGGGGAAGATCCAGGATCCGCTGGTCGTTGGTGTAGGAGTGGATGGTGGTCATGAGGCCCTTTTCCACTCCAAAGCGGTCGTTGATCACCTTCATCACCGGGGCCAGGCAGTTGGTGGTGCAGGAGGCATTGGAAATGATATGGTGGCTGTTCTTGTCGTACTTGTCCTCGTTGACGCCGAGGACGATGGTAATATCCTCGTTCTTCGCCGGGGCGGTAATGATCACCTTCTTCGCTCCCGCGTTGATGTGGGCCATGCATTTATCCTTACTGCGGAATACGCCTGTGGACTCCACCACCACGTCGATCCCCTCGGCCTTCCAGGGAAGCGCCCCGGGGTCCTTCTCCGAATGGACCTTGATCGATTTTCCGTTCACGACGATCGTATCGGAGGTATGCGAGACCTCCCCGGGAAAAATTCCGAATATCGAATCATACTTAAAAAGATGGGCAAGGGTTTTCGAGTCCGTCAGGTCGTTGATGCTCACCACATCGAGGTCCCCGTATGTTGCGGAATCCCCGGTGATGGCCCGTAAGACATTGCGGCCGATTCGGCCGAAACCATTGATGGAAAGCTTGATTGACATGATTTCCCCCGTTTACGAATGAAATTGAGCGGTGCACGAGACGATGAATGCGAACAGGCGCATCAATGGTACGGTGCGAAAGGTGGGTCGATTTGTCAAGTAATTCATCGCAAAGGGGCCCCGGCGCCGGACATGAGCGGCGTCCTCACTTTGAGCCTTCCACCGCCGCCCCGCCGGAGTCCAGGGAGTCGAGGAATTCGTCCAGGGCCTCGTTGAAGGGCCGGGGGTTCTCGAAAAAGGGGACATGGCCGTTATCGTCGAAGACGATGATCCGCGCCCCGGGGATGCCCTCGCCGAGCCGCGCCGTGAGGTCCGGGGCAATTACCGCGTCGCCACGGTTCGCGATCGCCAGGACGGGCAAATCGATCGCCGCGAGGTCCCCGGTGTAATCCATCCTCATGCATATTTCAACATCCCGTCTGATGATATCCCGGTTCATCTCCTTGAGCCCCTGCCGGGCGAAACCGATGAGGAGATCGGTCCTGCGGCTGAAGACCCCGCCGACGATGAGGCCCGCCAGGGCGTCCATGTCGTCGCGGTCAAGGATCCCCACCAGGTCCCGCGACACCGGGAGAACCGGCGACGTGGAGACAAGGACCAGGCCCGCAAGGCCCCGCATCTTCCTCCGCGCCGCCTCGAGGCAGACGCCCCCTCCCATGGAATGGCCGGCAAGGACGAACGAGTCGATTCCCTCGATATCGCGGAGGTCCTCGATGGCGTGGATGAAGTCATCAAGGGTCGGTATGCCCGGTCCGCTTGAGTAACCGTGCCCCGGAAGGTCCAGGGCGATGGTCTTCCGTCGGGCGCCCATGTGACGGAGCTGATAGCGGAATAGGCGCGAGTCCCCCACGGCGCCGTGGATCAGTATCAATGCCGTGCCGGGGAAATCGCCGCTCTTGCGGTACGCCAGGGCGCCCCAGCGTGCCGATTCGGTGATAAGGTGCTTTCTCATGGTACAGACCCGCGATGCCGCCGTTGAGTACCCGGCGTTTTTCACGGACAGGATGGGAAGGGGTTGTCGACCGTCAACATAAAAACAAAAAGGCCCCTCCTTTGCGGGGAGAGGCCCGGGCCGGTGCGCGGGGATATCAATGATCTTCCATCTGGCTGGTGGCAGGGGGATAGATACCCTTGTGGCGCCTCCACACCGCGATGCTGAACCTGATGCAGCCGGAAATGGCCACGAAGCCTGCGATGATGATTCCTATCCAGATCGTATGGTGCACCAGGGTCGGGTATGTCCGTAAGAAATTCTGAATGATGGTATCCATGGGAACACTCCTTGCGCGCGGTTGCGATAATGCCGTAGCGGGTAAACTCTAAACCGGGAGCCTGATCTGTCAATACTTTATTTTGAAACGAGCACCCTCTTCAGCTCGGAGAGGAGGTCCTCGAATTCCCTTCGGTTCTCCGC
>CAZKPR010000144.1:0-10250 GCA_964554685.1 uncultured Leptospirales bacterium
AAACACCACAATGAAGGGAAACGAAATGGACGACACGGTATACGCTCCCCGGCAACGCATCCGGATGGTCACGGCGACGTCGCTCTTTGACGGCCATGACGTTTCGATAAACATCTTTCGCCGCATACTCCAGGAGACCGGCGTGGAGGTGGTGCACCTGGGGCACAACCGCTCCGTGGACGAGATCGTGAGCGCCGCCATTCAGGAAGACGTGCAGGGGATCGCGGTATCGAGCTACCAGGGCGGCCACGTGGAGTTCTTCAAATACATGATAGACCTCCTGAGGGAGCGCGGCGCCTCTCACGTGCAGGTGTTCGGCGGAGGCGGAGGCGTCATCGTGCCCGAGGAGGTGAGGGAGCTTGAATCCCATGGCGTGACGGCGATTTACACCCCCGAGCAGGGGGCCTCCTGGGGTCTCCAGGGGATCGTGAATCACATGGTGAAAAACATGGACCGGCCGGTCCCCCCGGTGAACGCCATTGAGGTGGAGGGAATCTCTCGGGGTGACGCGCGGTTGATCGCGCGCCTCATTACCGCGGCGGAGGAGGCCGCGAAGACCGGCGGGGTCGCATTCAATGAAATCAGGGCGAAGATAGCCGGCATGGCGGAGGGGAACGGGATGCCCGTCATCGGCATCAGCGGCACGGGAGGCGCCGGGAAGTCGTCCCTTATCGATGAGATCATCGTGCGTCTTCTGCGAGACTTCGGCGGCCTTCGCGTCGCGGTGCTCTGCAGCGATCCGGCGAAGCGAAGGAGCGGCGGGGCCCTCCTGGGGGACCGGATCAGGATGAATGCAATCGGGAGCCCGAGGGTATTCATGCGCTCCTTTGCCGCAGACCATGGGAGCCCCGATTATTCCGACGCCCTCACGGACGCCCTTGCCGTCGTTCGGGCCGCGGGGTTCGGCCTGGCCATCGCCGAAACGGCGGGGGTGGGGCAGGGGAGCGCGGGTCTCGCCGATGTCGCCGACATCTCCGTGTACGTGATGACCGGAGAATACGGCGCGCCCTCGCAGCTCGAGAAGATCACCATGCTTGATTATGCCGATGCCGTGGCGATAAACAAGTTCGAAAAGGAGGGGGCCGACGACGCCCTCCGGGACGTTCGGAAACAGGTCCAGAGAAACAGGAAGGAGTTCGGCCGGTCCCCCGAGGAGATGCCGGTATTCGGCACGATCGCCTCCCGCTTCAACGATGACGGTGTCACCGCACTCTATCACCATCTGCTCGATCTCGTTAACGAGAGGAGAGGAACCGCCTTTACGTCCTCCCTCGCGCGCCCCGGGGGGAGGGCCTCGTCGTCGAAGACCATAATTATACCGCCCCGGCGAACGCGCTACCTCGCGGAAATCGCCGACGCGGTCCGGGGCTATCACCGGCGCACGGAGGAGCAGGCCGCGGCGGTGAGGCGACTGTGGCACCTGCGGGAGGCGGCGCTGCTGGTGAAGGACGCCGACGCCATTTCCGGACGCCTCGGGGAGGAGGCCGACCGCTTGGAGAAGGGAATCGACGGCGAAACATCGGAACTCCTTTCGCAGTGGGAATCCGTTCGCAGGGAGTACGGAGCCGAGGATCTCGTGTACTCGGTCCGGGGACGCGAGATACGGTCCCCTCTGTTCTTCGAGTCACTGGCGAGAAGCAGGATTCCCCGCGTCGCCCTTCCCCGCTTTACCGACCCGGGTGAGATATACCGGTGGCTCCGGGAGGAGAACGTGCCGGGGCGCTTTCCCTACACCGGGGGGGTGTTCCCGCTGAAGCGAATGGACGAGGACCCGACGCGAATGTTCGCCGGTGAGGGAAACCCGGAGCGCACCAACGCGCGCTTCCGTCTTCTCTCCTCGAACTTCGAAGCAACCAGGCTCTCGACGGCCTTCGATTCCGTGACCCTCTACGGCCGCGATCCCGACACGCGGCCCGACATCTACGGCAAGGTGGGCACCTCGGGCGTCAGTGTCTGCACCCTTGATGATGTCGAGGTGCTCTACGGAGGATTCGACCTCTGTTCCCCCGATACCTCGGTTTCCATGACCATCAACGGTCCCGCTCCGATCATGCTCGCCATGTTCCTTAACGCCGCCATCGACCAGAAGGTGGGGCGCTTCGTCGCGCAGACGGAACGGGAACCTACCGTTGAAGAACGGGAGCGGATACGCATTGACGTGCTGGAGAACGTGAGGGGGACCGTGCAGGCGGACATCCTGAAGGAGGACCAGGGACAGAACACCTGCATCTTTTCCATCGATTTCGCGCTCAGGATGATGGGGGATGTCCAGGCGTTTTTCATCGAGAACGGCGTGCGCAACCTCTACTCGGTGTCGATATCCGGCTATCATATCGCCGAGGCGGGAGCGAACCCGATCACCCAGCTTGCCTTTACGCTGGCCAACGGGTTTACCTACGTTGAGTATTACCTCTCCCGCGGGATGCCCGTTGACAGCTTCGCTCCGAATTTCTCCTTTTTCTTTTCCAACGGCATGGATCCCGAATACACGGTCATCGGCCGGGTGGCGCGGCGGATATGGGCCGTGGCCATGCGCGAAAAGTACGGCGCGGGCTCCCGGTCACAGATGCTCAAGTACCACATCCAGACATCGGGCCGATCGCTTCACAGCCAGGAGATCCAGTTCAACGACATCAGGACGACCCTCCAGGCCCTCTGCGCGGTCTACGACAATTGCAACAGCCTTCACACGAACGCCTACGACGAGGCCATCACCACGCCGAGCAGGGAATCCGTTCGGCGGGCCCTGGCGATCCAGCAGATCATCAACCGCGAGTGGGGCCTGGCGGAGAACGAGAATCCCGGCCAGGGAAGCTTTATCGTCGAGGAGCTCACGGCCCTCGTCGAGGAGGCGGTACTTACGGAGTTCGATCGTATCACCGAGCGGGGCGGGGTTCTGGGCGCCATGGAAAAGGGCTATCAGCGCGGCACGATCCAGGAGGAATCGATGCGCTACGAGCACCTCAAGCACTCGGGGGAACTCCCGATCGTCGGCGTGAACACCTTCAAGGACGAGCAGGACGCCGAGGAACCCTCCGTGAAGGTCGAGCTCGCAAGGGCCACGGAGGAGGAGAAATGCTCACAGCTCAGGCGGCTCGAAGAGTTCAAGAGAAGGAATGCGAAAGAAGCACCAGGGGCGCTGCGCCGCCTCCAGGAGACGGCCCTTTCCGGGGGAAACGTCTTCGCGGAGCTCATGCACACGGTCCGGCACTGCAGCCTGGGGCAGATCACCGATGCACTCTACGAGGTCGGCGGACGCTACCGGCGCAGCATGTAGGGCGGCTGGAAGCGGATCTGGAGGCCCGGGGAATCCAAAATTTTTGTATTGAAAAAAAACCGACCCCCTGTACTGTGTGCCTGTTTGAATGGAGTACGCGTTACGGAGAGCGGTCGGGTAGATGACCAGAACAAAGAAATGCCATGTTGTCGTGAACAGGGAATTCTGCAAGGGATGCGGTCTCTGCATCGCATACTGCAACAAGAACGTCCTTGTTGAATCGGAAAACCTGAACAGGGCCGGCTACCACTACGCCGAAGCGGCCAGCGAAGACAACTGCGTGGGGTGCATGGTGTGCGTCCTCGTATGCCCCGAGGTTGCCATCGAGGTGTATGATGAATAAGGTATTCATCAGCGGCAACCACGCCTTCGGCGAGGCAGCCATCCGCGCCGGGTGCGGCTGTTATTTCGGCTATCCCATCACGCCGCAGAACGAGCTGGGCGAGTACATGGCCTCGCACATTCGCGCCGCCGGTGGAGTCTTCATACAATCGGAGAGCGAAACCGCGGCCATCAACATGGTGATAGGGGCGGCGGCAATGGGGGCGAGGGCCATGACCTCGTCATCGAGCCCGGGTATAAGCCTGAAGCAGGAGGGTATCTCCTTCCTGGCGGGATTCGAGCTTCCGGCCGTTATCATCAATGTTATGCGCGGAGGTCCTGGCCTGGGAAACATCGCCCCCGCCCAGGGGGATTACTTCCAGGCAACCAGGGGCGGCGGCCACGGCGATTACCGCACCCCGGTGTACGCTCCCGCGTCAGTCCAGGAGATCGCGGATCTCACCTATCACGCCTTTGACGTCGCTGACCGCTACCGCACTCCCGTCATGATGCTTTCCGACGGCATGATGGGGCAGATGAAGGAGCCCGTGGTATTCCCGGAGCCTGTAGGCAAACTCCCGGAGAAGGAATGGGCGCTCAGGGGGCGCGGCGACGGCCCGAGCCGTTACATGGCCTCGCTGATTCTGGACGCAATGGAAATGGAGCGACACAACTGGAAGCTGGTGCGAAAATACGGGGAGATCGAAAAGAACGAGACGCGGCACGAGGAATACATGCTCGACGACGCAGAGATCGTCGTGATCGCCTACGGCACGACGGCGCGGATCGCCAAGGGAGCCATCAATCGCGTCCGCAAATACGGCGTCCGAGCAGGCCTGCTTCGCCCCATCACCCTCTGGCCCTTTCCGAAGAAAGTCCTCGCGGAGCAGGCCAGGCGGGTGAAGCAGTTCGTGGTATTCGAAATGAGCACGGGCCAGATGCTCGAGGACGTGCAGATCGCCCTGGCGGGGGAGGCTGAAATTATATTCCACGGCCGTCCGGGCGGCGTGGTTCCCACGCCGATCGAGTTTGCCAGGATCATCTACCGTGAATACCAGAAAACGGTGAAGACGCAGCAATGAAACTCAAGAATGAATGGCCGAAATACTACAAGAAGGACGTGGTCACCCATTACTGCCCCGGGTGCGGACACGGAATCGTGCACCGTCTCGTCGCGGAGGTCCTCGAGGAAATGGACCTCGGCAGGCGCGCGATATGCGTGAACCCCGCCGGGTGCGCCGTCCTTGCCTATCTTTATTTTGACTTCGACGTGATCGAATCCGCCCACGGAAGGGGCACGGCGATCGCCACGGGGGTCAAGCGCGCGCGACCCGACCTGTTTGTGTTCACCTACCAGGGTGACGGCGACCTTTCCGCCATCGGCACGGCGGAGACGATCCACTCGGCAAACCGCGGGGAACAGATCACCGTCATTTTCATCAACAACGCCGTCTACGGCATGACGGGAGGGCAGATGGCGCCGACAACCCTCCTGGATATGAAGACCACAACCACGCCCCTGGGCCGCGATCCCCGTTATGACGGACACCCCGTGCATATCACCGACGTGGTGGCGCAGTTTCCCGGCGTGGTATACGCGGAACGCGTCGCCGTGGACGGCCCGGCGGGGATCAGGAAAACGAAGAAGGCGATCGCGACGGCCTTCCAGACCCAGGTTGACGGTTTGGGCTACTCAATCATCGAGGTGCTCTCACCCTGCCCGACGAACTGGAAACTCTCACCCGTGGACTCCTTTACCTGGATAACCGAAACGATGATGAAGGAGTATCCCCTGGGCGTGTTGACCGATAAAAGGAAGAAAAAGGAATGATATGCTGTTGAAGATTCTCACGGCCGGCTCCGGGGGGCAGGGGGTGCTCACCCTGGGGAACATCCTGGGCAATGCGGCCATGATGGCCGACCTCCATGTGACCTATCTCCCCTCCTACGGTGCCGCGATGCGGGGAGGAACCGCGAACTGCACGGTCTGCATTTCCGACGAGGAGGTGGCTTCGCCGGTTTCCTCGACCCCCGACATACTGGTCGCCATGAACCAGCCGTCCCTCATCGCCTTTATCACAAGGCTTGAACCGGGCGGACAGCTTATCTACAACGCCGATCTCGTGGACCAGGTTCCCGAGAGGGGTGATGTGGAGATGATCGCGGCGCCGGTGAACCTGATTGCCCGGCAGCTCGGAAACGAGCGCACGGCAAACATGGTAATGCTCGGCGCCCTTGTGAAGATGATGAATATACTCGATATCGACACGATCATAAAGAGCATTGACGTGATGATGGGATCGAAGAAAAAAATCGCGGAATCGAGTACCGAAGCCGTGCGCAGGGGATACGAGGAATTCCCGTTTGATCAGGACACTCCAGCAGCGGGGAAAACGCCATGACGATAACCCAGGTTTCAATTGCCGTCGATAACACTCCCGGGAGCCTCTACCGGGCCACCACGATTCTCGAGAAGGAACAGATCAATATCAAGGGAATAATGGCCGCTACCCAGCTGACTCCGGTACAGGTAAACATGATCGTCGATGATCCCGATAGGGCCGTAAAGGTCCTCCGGATGAATGGATTCACGGTTACCACGAAAGAGGTCATCGCCGTCACCACGCCGGACCATCCCGGTGGGCTCAATGCCGTGCTCCGGCCCCTCATCGAGGCCAAAGTGAATATCGACGCCGTGTATCCCTTCATTTATCTCAAGAACGACGAGGCAATTCTGATCCTCGATGTGGACAAGATCCAGGAGGCAAAGGAAATCCTGAATAAGCACTGGGTAAGGACCTACGGCTCGGAACTATACAAGTCCTGAGGGTGCATACGAAAAGGGTGGACTCTCCCTTCCCGCCTGCTCGGGGCAGTACCTTCAACAATGAGAATCCTTCACGACAGTATCTCAGGCATGAAAAAAGACGGGCGCCCGGTCATCGGGTGTTTCCCGCTCTATCCGCCCCTTGAGCTCTTTCATTCCATGGGACTGACGCCTCTGGTGCTATGGGGACTCGGGGATCTGATCAGTGCCACGCCCCTGAGCGACCGCCACCTCCAGAGTTATACCTGTTCCGTTGGCCGCCGTCTCGCCGAATTTGTCCTGTCGGAAAACGGGGCGCTCCTTGACGGACTCTTCATGTACAATGCCTGCGACACCCTCAGGAATCTTCCGGAAATCCTGGAGTACGGGGTAACCGCGCTCGGCAGAAGCGTGCCGCCGATACTGAAAATGCATATCCCCGCCGGCACAATCTCCATGGACGCCATCGGGGAGAGATTTCTCGCAAGAGAGATCGGGGAACTGATCCTTGAATCAGAAGGGCGCTTCGGCGTTTCCTTTTCCGGCGAGCGTTTCAAGGAGAGTGTCGCGCTGTATCGCGAGATGCGATCCCTCGCGGTAAGGCTCCAGTCGGCCGTTGCCCGGGGACTGCTGGGATTCCGGGACTACCGGGATGCGGCGATCAGCGCCTGCATGATGCCCGTGGAGGAACAGATCGCGCTCTTTTCATCTCTTCTCGGGAACAGTGAGTGCGCAGGGGGAAAACATTCCCGTCACCGGGAGTGTGGTATTGTCCTGAGCGGCATACTCCCCCCGCCACCTGGCGTGGTGGAGATTATCGAGAATGCATCACTTCGCGTGGTGGCCAATGATTGCGCCATGATGCACAGGTCCTGGGCATTCACGCCTTCATGCGATGACGACCCCGCTGAATATTACGCGGCGCTCTACCGGGGCCATTTCCCCTGTACCACGCTCCTTCCCTCGGCGGATCGGCGGATCGGCGCCGTCATTGACATGGTGCGAAAGAACGGTGCCCGGGGATTGATTGTTATCGGGGAAAAATTCTGCGAATATGAATATTTCGAGATGCCTGTCCTTGAAGAACGACTGGTACAGGAGGGGATCCACACGCTGGGGCTCGAACTATCCATCGATGATGCAGATGCCGGGTCAATGAAGACAAGGATCGAGGCATTTTCCGAATTATTGCACGACGAGGGGCGCCGCGCCACAGTGGTGTAATGCCACTGTCGCAACGGCGATCCGTCTCAATGGAAAAGGCGGGTATGAGTGTCATGGATAAACCGGGCGGATTTCAGAAAACAGAATCAGGATCGCGTCTTTCGCGCATGATGGCCTCTTCATACTTGGACCTTCATCGACGTGCCGGGGAAGGCGCTTTTACGGTTTGGATCGCCATCGTGGTGCCCGCGGAGCTCTTCGCCGGTTTCGAGAATGTGGTCTATGGGGTTCCCGAGAGCCACGCCGCCATGAGCGCCGGTAAAGGGGTGGGTCCCCTACAGTGTGAAAAGGCCGAGGGGAAGGGGTACAGCCCCGACCTGTGCTCTTACGCGCGCCTAGACCTCGGGACGGTCTTCGACGGCGGAAAAGACTCGCCCACATTTGGTCTCCCGAGGCCGCATCTCCTGGTTTCCAACAACAACAATTGTTCCCTTCTTGTGAAGTGGTTCGATGTGCATCACCGAATGACCGGAGTGCCTCATTTCGTCCTTGATGTTCCCTTCGCCTATGGCCGCCAGAGGGAGGGCGACAGGGCCTATATCGTGGAACAGTTGAAGGGGCTTGTCAAACTCGTGTCTGATATGAGCGGACAGAAATTCGACATCGAGCGGGTCAGGGAGGCAGTGGCTCATTCCGTCGAGGCGAGCCGGCAGTGGAAGCGTTTTCTCAGGTGCGCCGAACATCGACCAAGCGGGATTACCGCCTTCGATTCCTTCGTGCAGATGGCGCCCATTCTCACCGACAGGGGAACGAAAAGATTGGCGGACCATTATCGAATGCTTGCCGAGGAGACCGAGACGCGCATGGCGGAGGGACTATTTCCCGTGCCTGATGAGGTGTATCGCCTGCTCTGGGACAACATTGCGCCGTGGCACCAGTTGCGTTCAATGTCGAGACGCCTTGCCGGGATGAAGGCTTCCATCATTGCCGCGAGTTATACGTATTGCGTGGGGTGCACTGAAGGGGAGTATGATCCCTTCGAATACGACGGCGGCGATCCTTTCGATTATCTTGCCCGGATGCAGAACTTTTCGGTGTGTCCCATGGGTCTGGGGAACCGCGGTCGCGCGATGCGCGAGGCGATACGGAGAAACGCGATAGACGGAGTGGTGTTTGCAAGCAACCGGAGCTGCAAGGTGTATTCGCTCATGCAGATGGACCAGATGCGAATCATTGAAAGAGATACCGGGGTGCCCGCGGTGATGATCGACGTGGATCACGCTGATGCGCGTTCCTACAGCGAAGAACAGGCCTTCACTCGAATCGGGGCACTCCTGGAGCAGATTGACGCCTGCCGATAACGGGTACTGGCTGCCACAAAACCGGCACAATCCTGCATGCCCCCTGGAGAAGTTGTGGCCAACCCCTCCTAAATAGATAGAAAAAAAGGAATTGCGTAATGCGGCACCATGGATGCTTCATGATTTGCTCGATGGTAGAAGCGAGTAGCACCCAATTAATAGGATGAGGCAATGATTTCACTCGGTATCGATATCGGTTCCATCACCACCAAGGCGGCGTTGATGGATGATGGTAAACTTCTCGGCACGAAAGTGGGGTTTACGGGCTATAATATCGACAAGGCCTGGCGGCACGTAAACGACGAACTTCTTGCTGAACTGGGCAAGGACTTTTCTTCAATAGAAAAAATCATATCCACAGGATATGGTAGAAACGGTGTGGACGCGGCCCACAAGGCGGTGACCGAGATCACCTGCCATGCCGCGGGCGCCCATTACTGCGCTCCCCACGTGCGGTCGATCATCGACATCGGCGGACAGGACAGTAAATCGATACTCCTGGACGACACAGGCAAGGTGAAAGATTTCGCCATGAACGATAAGTGCGCGGCGGGCACCGGGAGATTTCTCGAGGTCATGGCGCGGGCCCTCCAGGTTGATCTCGAGGAATTCGGAGAAATCTCGCTCCAGGCTGAAAATCCCGGGAGGATATCGAGTCTCTGTACTGTTTTTGCCGAGTCAGAAGTTATTTCCCTTATTTCCAAGGGGGAAGGGAGAGAGAATATCATTGCCGGAATACATGAATCAATAGCTTCGCGTGTTGCCGCCATGGCTTCCCGCGTGGGAATACGAGAGCCGGTAATGATGACCGGCGGCGTGGCAAAAAATATCGGCGTGGTCAGGGCGATGGAAAACAAGCTGGGAGTAAAAATTGAAGTATCTGAGTTCGCACAGGTCATGGGCGCCATCGGCGCGGCGGTACTGGCTTCAAATCTTGAATAGGGTTGCGGTCTTCAGTCATGTCTTTTTTTCGGGTGGTGGGGTTGTTGCCATTATGCGGGGGGAGTATCCCCAGTACAGTTTCCAACAGATCAGTGATCGGGCAACTTTTTTTACTATAACGTAGTTGATAAACCGATTGTTATCGGTGAAATATTCATCGTGCATGGTATCAATATATCTATTTACCGCTAAGGCAAGAATACAGGACAGAGACATTTTTAGAAATTTCCGAAGATCAAGATAATATTCATATTCATCTTCCCTCAGGATAATGTGGAACCTGTGCCACTCTTCCGGATTGCATTTTTCCTGATAACGAACTAGTTTTCCCATATTAAGTTGATATAAAGCATGCTTATCCAGAATTATTTTAATCAGC
>CAZKPR010000145.1:0-10131 GCA_964554685.1 uncultured Leptospirales bacterium
GGTTTCCAGGCCCGCCCACTTCGGCACGTACCGGTTCAGCTCGATGCTGGCCAGGAGGTTCTGGTCGTCGGGGAGGTGGGAGGCGTCGATGGCGATGGAGGTGATCCCCGCGTCGAACATGCTGGGAATCTCGGTCCTTGCGGCGCCGATATCGCCCTCGCCCTTTATGCCGTAATGGTCGGCGTGGATCGCCACGGGCACGGTGATCTCGAGCTCGTTGCAGACCGCGTCGACATAGGTGGCCATGTTCCAGTAATTCACTGCGCAGTAGGCCCCGGCCCCCCCCTCGGACTTGGCGATCTCGATGATGACCGCGGCGTTGGCCCTCTGGGCGGCCGCCAGGGCCCCGCGTATGACGAAGATGTTGCGCGCGTTTGCCGCGATGGTCATGCACTGGCCCTTGGCGAGCATGGCGCGGTCGATGACCTTGCCGCTCACGATGAGGGCCCGGGAGTTGGGGAAGAGCCGCGTGATGGTGGGGGGCCTGCCGATTTCGAGGGCCTTTTTGAAATCCTTGTCGTGATTGGTCATCGCGTAACCTCCTTGACCTCCTGTCCGCACGCAGGGAATGCCGAGTGCCCCATGTCAGGAAAATGCCCGACCGCGCGGAGTTGAGGGATTGCTGATCGCGGAGCTTCGCGGGGCCGCCCCGCCTTCGTGGAAATCATTCTGGGGGAAATCAGTTAATATTGCAAATGTTTTGTGCCTGTCACGGTAAAAATATTATCCCTCCGCGGGCTGTAACAAAACGCGGGGGAAGACATCAGAATGAACGGCGTATCAGCCCCTTATTGTACTGGACAAAATCACGTCTTTCCCGAAAATCACCACCCAGCGGCCCCGGCGGGCAGCAGGTGGAGGAGAAAGCCCATGGATTATCTCGAAATCGAGAAACTCACCGAGAAGGTGAAGGCGGAAAACGGCTTTGTGGAAAAAATCAAGGCCGAGATCGCAAAGGTCATCGTGGGCCAGGAGGCCCTGGTGGACCGAATCCTGGTAACATTCATATCGGGGGGTCACGTGCTCCTCGAGGGCCTGCCGGGCCTGGCCAAGACCCTGGCGGTCCGCGCCTTCGCCCGGGCCATCGACACCTCCTTCCAGCGCGTGCAGTTCACGCCGGACCTCCTTCCCGCGGACCTGGTGGGCACCAGGATCTACAACCCGAAGGAGCTCGATTTTTTCACCAGGAAGGGCCCCGTGTTCACCAATCTCCTCCTGGCCGACGAGATCAACCGCGCCCCGGCGAAGGTCCAGTCCGCGCTCCTTGAATGCATGGAGGAGAAACAGGTCACCATCGGCGAGGAGACGCACTCCCTCGATATGCCCTTCATGGTGCTTGCCACGGAGAACCCGATCGAGCAGGAGGGCACCTACCCGCTGCCCGAGGCCCAGCTCGACCGTTTCTTCATGAAGGTCCTGGTGGGCTACCCGAGCCACGAGGAGGAGAAGGAAATACTGAACCGGTTCGGCGACATACGGGTCGAAAACGTGAAGAAGGTGCTTTCCCCCGACAGGATACTGAAAAAATCCGAGCTTATCGATTCCATATACATCGACGATCTCCTGATCGACTACATCGTAACCATCGTGGGCCGCACGAGGAATCCCTCGGGGGGCGACCTGGCCCGTTACATCGAGTTCGGCGCGAGTCCCCGGGCCTCCATCGCCCTGATGAAGGCCTCCCGGTGCATCGCCTTTATCCGGGGCCGGGGCTTCGTCAATCCCGACGATATCAAGGAAATCGGCGCCGACGTGCTCCGCCACCGGATCATCCTTTCCTACGAGGCGGAGGCGGACGGCAAGACCGCGGACGACGTGGTGAAAATGGTGTTCGATTCGGTGGAGGTCCCCTGAGTGGACAGGCCCGAGCTCGCCCTGCTGAAGAAAATCCGCCTCCAGCCGGGGAAGAAGATCAACACCCTCTTCATGGGGGAGTACCATTCCGCCTTTCGCGGCCAGGGGCTTTCCTTTGACTCGGTGCGGGAGTACCGCTACGGCGACGACGTGCGGAGCATCGACTGGAACGTCTCGGCGAGGATGCGGAATCTCTTCGTCAAGCAGTACGTCGAGGAGCGCGAGCTCTCCGTGGTGCTGATGATCGACATGTCCGGATCCACTGAGTTCGGCGGCGGGCGCCGCAAGCGCGACCTGATCCTCGAGACTTCCGCTCTCTTTCTCAACCTGGTGAGGATGCACAACGACCGCGTGAGCGTCTGCCTCTTCACGGACCGGGTCGAGCGCTATCTCAGGCCCCGGAAGGGAAGGAAGTTCGTGCTCAAGGTCCTCGACGAGATACTGAAATGCGACCCCGGGAGCAGGCGGACCGACCTGTCGGTCGCCATCGACTTCATCAGGCGCGTGCTCAAGAAGCGGAGCGTCATCTTCATCATTTCCGACTTCCTCGACGCCGGCTCCTTTTCGCTGAAGATGAAGCTCCTGGCCCGGCGCCACGACGTCATCCCGGTCCAGGTCTCCGACCCCTTGGAAAAGGAGGCGCGCTTCTTCGGCCTCACCGAGTTCCTCGACCTCGAGACCGGCAAGTCCTTCCTTTCTGACGCACTTCCCGGCAAAGGGAATTTTCCCGTCCTGGCGGAGTTCAACGGCATTGCCCTGTCGACGGACCGGCCCATCGAGGTCCCGATACTCAGGTTTTTCGAGAAGCGTAACCGCACTAGGCTCACGAGGTCCTGATCCCATGAGAGCCGCCCTGCTTTCCCTCCTCCTGTTAATGCCGCTCCTGGCCGCCCCGGGGGCGGAACCCGGGACGCCGGAGATATCCGCCGAGGTGAAGCCGGCGAAGTCCACCGTGGGGTCACTCATCGAGTACCGTGTCTTCATCACAGGCAAGGGGGTTCCCGCGCCCGCCGTGGCGCCGCCGGAGCGCCGTGAATTTGTCCCTCCCCCGGAGCCCGGCAGGGGAAAGAAGCCCGGTACCGCCGGAAAGGATGATGAAGGCGAAGCGGACCCGGCGTCCCTCGTGCCCCTCTACGTGATCCACTCTGTGAAAAAGGACGACCGCTCCGGGAAGGGGATGACCGACATCACCGTGACCGTGCAGATAGCATTCTATCGTCCCGGGACCTGGGCGCTCCCGGACATCGAGATAAAGGGCGAGGACGGGGTGCTCCTTGGATACCGCGCCCCCGAGGTGGAGATAACCCCGTCGAACAAGGAGGGGGAATTCCAGGAGATCGAACCGCCCATGGAACTGGGAGGAAATTACCTCCGCCTGGTTCTGCTTCTCCTGGGGATTGCCGTCACAGGCGTGCTGGCTTTCTTCTTCGGGCGGTACCTCAGGCGGAGAATCCTGGGGCGCCGCGCGGCACCCGTGGTCATCCCCCCGATCGAGACCTTCATGAGGGAGATCGGTGAGCTGCGTGGCGAGGAGCTTATCGAGAGCGGAAAGATCGAGGAGTTCGTCCTCGGCGTATCGATGATCTTCCGCGCCTTCCTCTCCGCGCAGTTCGGCTTTGACGCGACCGAGATGACAAGCCATGAAATCGAGGGGAAGATCCGCAAGACCTTCACGCGGGACCTCCATGCCCGGTGCCACGGCGACATCATGGGAAATCTGAACCTCTGGGACCTCTCGAAGTTCGCCGAGTTCACCCCGTCGAAGGAGCGTCTCCGCGGCAGTCTTGAAAAAACGATCGAGATCGCCAGGATCCTGTCCGGGGAGGAGGGCCATGGCCTACCTGGAGTTTAAAAATCCCCTTCTTCTGCTCCTCCTGGTTCCCTGGGCCGCGGCCCTCTTCTGGTTCCTCTGGGGGAGGCTCTACGCCCGGGAGGCGGCGGTGGCCATATCCTCCGAGAGCGTGGTGCGGGCCAGGCCGACGATCAGGGCGCGCACCTACCGGTTCCTCCCGGCCCTACGCTTCGCGGCGATGCTTCTCCTCATCGTGGCGCTGGCCCGACCGGGAAAGGGAATCAGCTACTCGAGCGTGAAGAACCTGGGCATCGACATCATGGTCGCCATGGACGTGTCCCTCTCCATGCTCGCCGAGGATTTCCAGCCGAAGAACCGCCTCGTGGTTTCGCGGGAGGTGATCAAGGATTTCATCGCGCGCCGCGGCGCCGACCGGATCGGCATGGTGATCTTCGCCGGTGAGGCCTACCTCCAGTGCCCCCTCACCCTGGAGCACCGGATGATCACGGACATCGTGGACGAGGTCGATTTCGATTCCGTCCACGTCGACGGCACGGCCATCGGCGACGCCATCGCCCTGGCCTCGGCGAGGATGATGGAGCGTACCTCCCGGGGAAGGGTGATACTCCTGGTGACGGACGGCATGAACAACCGTGGAAGCATCGACCCGGAAACCGCGGCGCGGGCCGCGGCGGAGCTCGGGATCAAGATATACGCCGTGGGGATCGGGAAAAAGGGCGAACCGGTCCCCTATCCCACGGGGATACCCATGGTGACGCGGCAGGTCGTGATCGACATCGACGACGAGATGCTCACGAAGGTGGCGGAGCTCACCGGGGGGAAATACTACCAGGCCACGTCCAGCGGCGTCTTCTGGGAGTACATGAAGGAGATCGACCGCCTTGAGAAAACCAACGTGGAGATCCGACGCTACCACGAATTCTACGACCGGTTTCACTGGCTCCTCTACGCCGCCATGGCGTGCTTTTTCGCCGAGGTGCTGCTCAGGTCGGTGGTGTACAGGAAGGTGCCCTGATGACGCGGTGCCGTGGACGTGACGCGTTCCCTTCGCGGGGCGCCGGGGAAAAGTGATGATCCAGTTCGGTAATTATCAGTATCTGGCGTACATCGCCACGGTGTCGGCGGTGACGCTCCTGGCATATCTGCTCTTTCTCCTCTGGAAGCGGCGCGCCGTGGCGATGCTCGCCCGGGGCGTCGGGGGAAGGAGCCTGGTGCGGGGCTCCCGCGCCGCGGCGGCGGTGAAGCATGTCCTGACGGTCCTGTGCATCATCATGTTCGCCGTGACGGCCCTCCGCCCGCGGTGGGGCGAGATAACGCGGGAGGCCCACAACGAGGGGTCCGACGTGCTGATAGCCCTGGACGTGAGCCCCAGCATGCTGGCCCGCGACGTGGGGTCGAGCAGGCTCTCCCGCGCCAAGGACGCGGTACGATGGATCGTCGAGTCCCTCCACGGGGACCGGGTGGGCCTGATCCTGTTCTCCGGCGACGCCTTTCTCCAGTGCCCCCTCACCAACGACTACGGGGCCTTCATGATGTTCCTCGACGCCGCCTCACCGGATTCAATACGCCTCAGGGGGACCGATATCGGCGGGGCCCTCAGGGAGGCCCACCGCGTCTTCACGGAGAAGCGGCTCACCTCGCGGATCCTGGTCCTCATCACCGACGGCGAGGACCACGAGGGGACCGCCGAGGAGGCGGCGCGCCTCTTCAACGAGATGGATGTCGCCGTCTACACCGTGGGCGTCGGCAGCTCCGGGGGGGAGGTGATACCCCTGGAGGGCGAGGACGAGGGGGGCGGGGGGTACCAGCGCGACCGTGAGGGGAAGATGGTGAGGACCGCCCGGGACGCCTCGTTCCTGAAGCGGATCGCCGCCCGGACCCGGGGGAGTTACATCGACATCTCCGAAGGCTTCTCCGGCCTCCGCTTCATCCTGGAGATCATCGGCGACCAGGAAAAGAACCGGTACGGGAGCCGCATCGTTCGGGAACCCCGGGAGCGGTACCAGGTCTTCGCGCTCATCCTTCTCCTGCTCCTGGCACTGGAGGTGATGATGCCGGAGCGGGGAAGCGTCCCGGCCCCGGGAAGAACGCACGTCGGGGGGGATATGATGGTTGACAATTCGCGCCCCCGGTGGAGACTCGCACGAAAGAAGTGACGGGGGGCGTGGCTGCCCCGCGTGGCCGATGTCGCCGGGGGTAACTTTTCCGGCGCGGCCCGGTCTAACTCCGGTGACGGGCCGATGCAAAACCCGGGACGTTCATTGCCGCCCGGCGCCATATCGAAGGAGAACATTTCCTGTCGTGTCATTCCCGCGATCCACAGGTATACCATTCATCGTCATCCTCGCGGTACTTTCCGCCGCGTGGCTCGACCCGTATCGCGACGCCGTTTCAAGCGGCAACAGGGAATTCCAGGAGAAGAAGTATAACGGGGCGAAGCGGTATTACCGGAAGGCCGAGCGCTATGCCCCGGGACAGGAAGACAGGAAGAAGCTCTCATTCAACCAGGGCGACGCCGAGTATATGCTGGAGGATTACGAAGGTGCCGTTGCCGATTTCCGGCGCGCCCTCCAGTCCGAGGACCGGGATGTCCAGAAGAAGGCCCTCTTCAATATCGGGAACGCCCGGTTGAAGGAGGGCAACTACCGCGAGGCCGTGGAGGCCTACGTCAACGCCCTGAAGATCGATCCCGAGTACCTGCCGGCGAAAAAGAACCTCGAGCACCTTCTCAAGAAAAAGGAGAATCAAAACCAGGACGATAAAAACGACGGGAAGGACGGAAACCGGGGACAGCAGGGGCATAAGAAGGAAAAGAAAGACCAGAAGAAGGACGCGGGTAAAAAGGGCGGGAAGGGTGAAACGAACGATCCCGCGGCCGGCAGGAAGGACAGGCCCCCCGGGGGGCAGGGGATGAACCCGGAGCAGATCAGGAACATACTCCGCTCCATGGAGAAGAGCCCGGTGAGGAGACAGAAAGGTGGCAGCGATGAGAGGAGGAGCCTTGAAAAGAGCTGGTAGCGTCATTGCATGCGCCCTGGTGGCGATCCTGCCCCTCGCCCTCTCCGCGGCGTCGGATCTGGAAACCACCATCGATGATCCCTCCATCGAGGTCGGCGATTCAACGACACTGCGCGTCAGGATTCCCGGCGATGCCGACAGCGTGAAGCCCGTGAAGTACCCCTCCGTGCCGGGGATCAGGATCGAGTACGCGGGGATGCAGCGCAGCTTCCAGTACGTGAACGGCAAGACCTGGTCGGGGGTCGAGCTTCTTTTCGCCGTGACGGGGATGCGGAAAGGCTCCTACCGGATTCCCCCGTTTATCTTCCGTCGCGGCGGGGAGACCCTGCAGTCGGGCGGGGTGTCCCTCGCCGTCGTCGCGGGGGGCGGCGACGGCGCCGTCACCTCCGTCGACCTGCGAACGGCGGTGCGGCTTTCCGCCGACGCCGCCTATGTCGGGGAGCCCGTCATCATGCGCTATTATCTTCTTTCCTCGGGACTCCGCGCCGCCGTGCGGCAGATAAACGAGCACCCCGACACGCGGGGCTTCGCCATCAGGCAGATCGACGAGTCGCCTGGGTCGGTTTCGCTGGAAGGCGACCTCCAGGCCTCCCATGTCGTTTCCTTCGCCCTCATCCCCGCGGGGCCGGGTTCCTACCGCGTCGGGGGCGGCTCCGCCACTGTTTCCGTCGAGGCACCGTCCCGCCGCGATGCCGAGGGGTTCTTCGGCCTTTCCTTCCCCGGCTTCACGACCTCGCGGCTCATCGAGTTCGATACCCGGCCCCTCGCCATCAGGCCCCTCCCCGAGGGGGGGCGTCCCGAGGGCTTCCGGGGCGACGTCGGTTCCTTCACCCTTCGCGCCGAGTTCAGCGATGACCCGGTCAGCGTTTTCGACGAGAAAAAGGTCACGGTGACCGTGGCGGGAACGGGCAACCTCCTGACCATGACCCGCCCTGAATTCGAGAGGGAAGTGCCGGGCCTCAAGGTCATCTCCGAAGAGGGAGAGGCCTCCGCGGCCATCGAGGGCGGGACCCTGAAGGGGACACGGAAATTCACCTACACCCTGATACCGGAGAAGAACGGGGAGATGCGTCCCGGCCGGGTGCGACTCGCTTTCTTCGACCCCGCCGGGAAGGCATATCGCGTCGCCCAATCGCGGGAAGTATCTTTCACCGCGAAGGGGGACGCCGCTGCCCGCGGGGGGCGCTTCGACAACGAGGGCGAAGAGCGCGTGAGCATGAATATCCTTTACCCGGCCCTTATCATCCTCGCCGTGGCCGCCGCGGCGGTCTTCGTGGTGATATGGGAGCGGAAACGCTACCGCCTGGCGGCGGGAGAGGGGGATGCCGTAAAGCATTCCGCGGCGGAGAAGGAGCCCGATGAGCCGGACCATCTCGCGGCGGCGGGACGCTGCGAGATGGGGCGCGACGGCGCCGGGTTTCTCCGCGCCGCGGAAAAATCCCTGGGCCAGATACGACGCGCCTACGGGGGGCACGTTCCCGGGGACGTGGAAAAGTCCCTTGGCAGGATCAGGGATGAGATCTACGCCTACCGCTTTGGCGGGGGGAGCCTTTCACCCGAGGAGATGCGGCGGCTTCACGAAGAACTCACGTCTCTCCGGCCGTCCTGACCGCGTTTCATCTGCGCGCTCCCCTTCGCCTCCTGCCAGAGGCGCTCCATCTCGTCGATCGTCATCTCCCTGAGTGTCCTGCCCGCCTCTTCGGCGCGCCGCTCCACCTGCATGAAGCGCTTCCCGAATTTTTCCACGGTTCCGCGGAGAGCCTCTTCAGGGTTCACCTCGATGAAGCGGAGGAGGTTGACGATGCTGAAGAGGATGTCGCCCGCCTCCTCCTCGATCCTTTCCCTGTCCGAGGAGGCGAGCGCCTCCTTGAGTTCGGCGACCTCCTCGTCGAGCTTGGCGGCGGCGTCATCGATTCGCTCCCAGTCAAAGCCGACCCGGGACACCCTCTGCTGCATGCGGTAGGCCCTGAGAAGGGCGGGAAGCGCGACGGGAAGCCCCTCGAGAATCGAGTCGCGGTGTGGCTTTTCCTTCTTCTTGAGCTCTTCCCATCTCTCCAGGACTTCGCCGGCGTTCTCCGCCCGCTCGTCGCCGAAGACGTGGGGATGACGGTGGATTATTTTCCCGATGATCGTTTCGGCCACGTCGTCCATGGAGAACCGCCCCTCCTCGCGCGCGATCTGGGCGTGGAGATAGACCTGGAGAAGGAGGTCGCCGAGCTCCTCCTTCAGGCTTTCGGGATCGCCGCTCTCGATGGCGTCGAGGAGCTCGTAGGCCTCCTCGATGAGGTGCGGGCGGAGGGACCGGTGCGTCTGCTTCCGGTCCCAGGGGCAGCCGTTTTCAGCCCTGAGGGCCGCGATGATCTCCTCGAAACGGTAGAGGGGGGGCTTTTCTTTTGTATCCATGGCATCATGTCGCTTCAGGTAATCAGGGCGTGGTGTGCGCCCTCGCCGCATTAACCGGGCCTTTCCCCCGTTGCGTCAATTCATTTTCGCCGATGACCCGATGCGTCAGGGGCAAAAGAGGGTGTGCCACGGAGGCGCGGAGACACGGAGCTTTGAGTCATTCTAAAAAATATGATGTATGTATTCGTGATGTGTCTCCTTGGGCCCAGGTAGACATCCGGGATGCCCTCTGGGCCTCTGTGTCTTCTTGGCGAATGGTGCAGACACTTTTCTTCCTCGATGCCGCCGGATTGAGTAAAATCTTGACAGCATGGCAAGCTTTGTCTAAGGTTACTCACGGCGGATCGCGCGCCGCTGGAGTGAAGAGCGCGCGAAGCGGGAGACGACAATGCAGCGGGAAATATCCTACGACGCCCTGGAATCATTTATCGCGGGACTGCGCGATTCCGGCATAGAAAAGATCGCCTTCGGCGAAACGAGCGAGAAGCGCCCGGAGCAGGCCGAACCGGGAATGCTCAGGCTGGTTGACGTCGAGCGCGTGGAGCTCGTGGCCTACCGCGATTCCGTCATCCATAAATGCGTGCTGAACGATGTCGACCGTGACGGACTGTTCCGCCGCCTGACGGGGGAGGGATTCGACGTGACCAGGCGCAGCAGGAATATCACCTGAGGTACCATGGCGGCGATACTTGAAGTCACCGGCCTGAGCGTGCGGTTCCCCCATTCATCCGGGGACGTCCTGGCCGTGAGGGACCTCTCCTTCTCCCTGGAGAGCGGGCGCACCATCGCCTTTGCCGGTGAATCGGGATGCGGGAAATCGGTCACGGCCTTCTCGATACTTCGCCTGGTGCCCCCCCCGGGGGTGATCGATTCAGGCCGCATTCTCTACCGGGGCCGCGACATCCTCGCCATGACCGAGGATGAGGTGCGTACAATCCGCGGCAAAGAGATCGCCATGATCTTCCAGGAGCCGATGACCTCACTCAATCCCGTGTTCACCATCGGCTACCAGATCGGCGATAGCCTTGAACTTCACCTCGGCA
>CAZKPR010000146.1:0-10106 GCA_964554685.1 uncultured Leptospirales bacterium
CCTGTCGAGATAATTGGCCCATTCATCCAGAGTTTCCGATGCGAACTTCCGAACCGACTTCCTTACCATCAGGTGTGTTTTGGTATATCTGAAATCCATTATGTAAGAATTACAGGGGTTGGGGATGGCCCGCTGTCAAGTATTCTTTCGTACTTCAGCCGGGACCGCCGTTAAGATGACGTGATCCATAATATCTGGGACATAAGCGGGATACAAACAGGCAATCCGTCTGACTGGACGGTCATTGTAACGTTTTAATCCATGAATTGGTGAAAATGCTTGATAATAATTTTCATTAATCATATATTGGCTAAAAGAAACAGACTCGAACTCGCAAGAATGATTCTCCGGGGGGGGAATTGTGTCAGTAGCAAAAACATCCGAACTCGCCTCGAATTTCGAGAAAGGCGAGACCATCGCCCTGACCCTGAGCTACCACAACAAGTCCGTGGTACGCTATGTCAGCTCCGTTATCGCAAAAATCATGGCGCGCAACAACCTGATATACCTTCAGGATACCATCATCACCATCCTGAGGGAAATCATCGTAAACGCCGTCAGGGCAAACTCGAAGAGGCTCTATTTCCGCTGGCAGAATCTCGAAATGGAGGATCCCGATCAGTACCTCCAGGGAATGGAAGGCTTCAAGATGTTCATCCTCGAGAACCAGGATTATGTCGAGGGGGAGCTGCGAAAAAGCGATTACAAGGTCACTATTTTTCTGAAAAAATTCGAAGCGGGTTTCAGGATCAATGTCCAGAATAACGCTCCGATACATCCCGACGAGCTGGCCCGGATTAAGAGCCGCATACAGAAGGCCAGGTCCTACAGCGATTTCTCCGAGGTGTACTTCGACGCCGCGGACGACAGCGAGGGGGAAGGACTCGGCCTGGTGCTTACGGTCCTCTTTCTCAAGAACACGGGAATCGGGGTCAACTCCCTCCATGTGTCATCGACGGATAAGATGACTGAAACGTCCCTGGCGGTTCCGTTCAACCTCAAGCCAATGGCGGTCATGAACCGCATTCAGAAGCAGATTGTCGATGAGGTTAACGAGCTGCCGACCTTCCCGGAGAATATCGTGGAGCTTGAGCGTCTTTGCGGGGATCCGGAAGTCGATTATCGGCTCATCAGCAAGCGAATTCAAATGGACCCCTCCCTTTCCGCTTCGGTCTTAAAGCTTTCGAATTCAGCGGCCTTCATAACCAGGAAGCGAATTGAAACGATCGGTGAAGCGATCAACATCATAGGTCTCAAGAATCTGAGGGCAATCATCATCGCCACGAGCGCCCGGAGAATTCTCGACGAGCGGTATTCAACATTCCGCCAGGTATGGGAGCATTGCAACCGCGCCGCGTTTTACGGGCGTCGGCTTGCGACGAAATTCGGCCTTGACTCGATCTCTCAGAACGTCTACATGGCGGCCCTTCTCCATGACCTGGGCAAGATCGTGCTCCTCTCGACGAGCACGGCGCTTTCCGAATGGATGTTCACCCTCACCCGGAATCGAGGTCTTCGCACCTCGACGGTGATAGAGGAAGTTTCAATCGGGATAAGTCACGCGACAATCGGAGAGAAAATTGCGCGGAAGTGGAATCTTCCCGAGTACCTGGTGGAGGCGATCCAGTGGCACCACGCCCCTGTCGCGTGTTCCGAGAAGTACCGTGACGTGGTCTACCTCACCTATATCGCCGACAAGCTGTGCAACATCGAAGAAAAGAAATTCGATTACTATTACATGGAAGAGGATGTGCTCAATCGTTTCCGCATACGGAGCGAGGAGGGATTCTCCGAACTCCACGATGAAATGCGCAGGCAGTACGAAGAGCACAATGCCACCATGGGTTCAATCGCCTCGTGATCCCGCTTCGCCGATGTGCCTATCTCTTCCAGAATTGGGGCGTGAAGAGAATCAGAACCGTATAGAGCTCAAGCCTTCCGACAAGCATTGCCGCGCAGAGGACCCATTTCACGTACGCCGGATAGAAGGCGTAGTTCTTCGTGGGTCCAATGTCTCCGAATCCTGGCCCGATATTACCCAGCGTTGCCAGCGCGGTGGTGAACGAGGTGGTGATGTCCTCCCCCGATGACGCCACGACAAAAGAAACGACGAGCAGGAGCATGATGTAGAGGAAGAAGAACCCGGATACCGCGTACACGATATCCTTTTTCACGATTCTCCCCCCCAGGGTAAGGGTGAATATTCCCCGTGGATGCAAAAGGTACTTCATCTCGATAATGCTCTGTTTCATGAGGGTGACCAGGCGTATCACCTTAACCCCGCCTCCGGTCGAACCGGAACACCCGCCGACGAACATCAGCACAAAAAGTATTATCTGTGAGAAATGTGGCCAGGCCTCGAAATCCGCGGATGCGAACCCTGTTGTTGTCATGATCGACGCGGCCTGGAAGGAGGCGTAGCGTATGCTGTCCCACACGGTTTCATATCGGGAACCGTAAAGATTGAAAGAGATAAGGATCGTGGCGATCGTGAAAATCAGGAAATAGGCCCTGATCTCGGTGTCTCGCAGAAGCATTTTTATCCTGCCGGTCATGAGCCTGTAATAAAGGACGAAGTTGATTCCCGCGAAAAGCATGAACAGGGTGATGACTCCGTCTATGAAGGGGGATGCGTAATGGCCCACGCTGGCGTTTTTCGTCGAGAAACCACCGGTGGCCATGGTCCCGAAGGTATGGGTAAGGGCGTCGAAGAGGTCCATGCCGCCCGCCATGAGGAGTAGTGTTTCCAGCGCCGAAAGGCCCACGTAGAAAAGCCAGAGTATCTTCGCGGTCTGGGTGATGCGAGGCGTGATCTTGTCAACCGTGGGCCCCGGGGCCTCGGCCTTGATAAGCTGGAGACCGCCGATGCCAAGGATGGGGAGAATGGCGACGGTGAGCACCACGATGCCCATGCCCCCGAGCCAGTGGGTCATTGATCGCCAGAAAAGCAGGGAGCGGGGAAGTGACTCGATGTCCGTGAGGATCGATGCGCCGGTCGTTGAAAATCCGGATATGGTTTCGAAGAAGGCGTCAGTGAAAACGGGGATTGCTCCAGAAACATAAAATGGAAGCGATCCCACGAGGGCGGCCAGGATCCAGCTCAAGGAGACGAACATGAACCCATCGCGGGTGCTCATCGTCGCGCCTGACGTGCGCCGTAGAAAAATGAGGCACGTTGCGCAGATAACAAGAGTGCACCCGATGGTGGCCAGGAAAACGCGCATTGGGTCGTATTCCTTGTAATAGGCGGCGATGCCCATCGGTGCGAGCATGAAAATCGATATGATTATCAAGACGATCGAAAGGGTCTTCGCGAGGAGCTTGATGTTCATGACGCGTCACTCCCGAGAGAAGAACTCTTCGATTTTTTCAATTGAAGCCTTTGACACGATGATCAGGACCGTGTCGTCCTCCTCTATGATGGAATCTCCCGAGGGAATGATGTTTTCATCGCCCCTCGAGATGAGGAGTATCAGTGAATTTTCCGGCAGCTGGATGTCCTTGATTTTCTTCCCGACTATCCTTGTGTTGTGACCCGCGTTGAACTCGATGACTTCGGCCACGCCCACTTTGCGGTCGAAAAGACTGTGAACGCTCTTTATGTCCCCCCGGCGGAGGAATTTCAGGATCGCATCAACGGTGCTGTTCTTGGGGCTTATGGTGGAATCGATGCCGAGCTGGGCAGCGATGGAGATGTAGTTCGTTTTTTCAACGACGGCCACCGCGCGCTTGATGCCCCTGGATTTACCGTACACCGATGCGAGGATATTGAGCTCCTGGTCTCCCGTGGCGGTGATGATGAGGTCGTAACGGTCCAGTCCCTCTTCCTAGAATATGGATTAGTCCGATATGTCGGTATTGATGCTGAGTGCGTCGGGAAATCGCTCCGAGAGTTTCTTGCACCGGTCATAGTCGGTTTCCATGAGCGTGATTTTCCTACCGGTGCGCATCAGGTAGCGGCAGACGAGGGTCCCGATATTGCCGCCTCCCGCGATGAGTATCCGGTCGATCTTTTCGCTTTTCTTCCCCGCCTCCGCGAAGATATTCGTCATCGTTTTCACGGAGCCGAGGATATACACGTTGTCCGATTCCGATATGACCGTGTCGCCCGTGGGTATGATGAATGACCCTTTCCGTAGTATCCCCGGAATTATGAACTTGTCGACCAGGTGTTTGCGGATGTCCTTGATGGACCGGTTTTTGAAATAGGAGTGGCGGTCGATGACGATGTTGCGCATGTGGAAATCGGAGTTCTCGAAGAGTATCACGTCGCTGTCGGCGCCCAGGGCGACGGTATTGGCGATCAACCTGGCGGTTTCGATCTCGGAATTGACCATGTAATCGATGCCGGGAAAGGCCTTGCTGAACACGGTCGAAGCGGTGTAGTCAATGTTGCGGACGCGGGCTATTTTGAGTGGAACCCGGAATTCGCTCGCCACGATACTGCAGGATATCATGTTGATCTCGTCGGAATTGGTGACGCTGATGAAACAATCGGCCTGTTCGATTCCCGCGGATTTCAGGACGCGTGTTTTGATGCCCTCGTCGTTTATTACCATGCAGTCCAGGTGGGTTGAGACGAATTTTGCACGCTCGGGGTCCCTGTCGATGAGCACGACGTCCTTCCCCTCGTTGATGAGCTGCAGGGCGATCTGAACGCCGACAATTCCCGCTCCAAGTATCACCACACGCACGAACGGCCGCCCCCCTGAAAAAAAATATCTATGGAATAATCCCGTTTGCTTTCCCGGGATATCCTTGCCCGATGGCCACTACACCGGCTCACCCCTGCTGAAAAAAATTATTATATCCAAGGGAGATCAGGTCAAGACATATTTCCCGGCTATCGGTGGAGGGATTTCTTCGAGAATGGTAGGTGCATTCCATCCGGCTGCAATGTGCCCGTGCCGGATGTTGAACAGAGTTATTCAGTGGTCACGTTGGATCGGTCCTCGTCCGATCCTTCCAGTTTGGACCGTTCCCTGTCGAGGAGCGCGCTTTTCCTCTTGCGGGCAATATCGAATATGCTGATCATCTCATCGTGTTCAGAATTGCATTGTTCCTTCGGCTCGGTTCCCTTGATGAAAAATTCCCGTTGAACGGGGCATCCCTTGATGGGGAGTTTTCCCGTTTTCGCGCAGACACCGAGAGAAATAATACCGGGAGGCCTGTCCGGGAAGCGGCCCGGTTTCCTGAAGGTGTAGACGCCGCGCATAAACTCCCCCCAGACCGGCGCGGCCACGGCCGCGGCGCTCGATCCCGCGCCGAGAGAGAAAGCGGGAGAATCGCATCCCATCCATACCGCGGCGGCGAGGTCGGGAGTGTAGCCGACGAACCATGCGTCCTTGAAGCGGGTCGTGGTTCCGGTCTTGCCGGCCGCGGGAAGATAAAAGCCCGCCGCTCCCCTGATGGCGCCCGTGGCGGTGCCCTGATCCACCACGCTTCGCAGCAGGCTGGTCATGATGAAGGCGGTTTCTCTGGTGATGACGCGGTCGTCCCCCGCGGTTCCGGCTTCGCTGTAGACTGTTTTTCCTTTCCGGTCTGCAATTGAAAGGATGGCGTGGGGCCGTATCCTGCGGCCGCCGTTTGCGTAGACGGAAATTCCCCGCGCCATCTCAAGGGGGGATACCTCGGAAGTGCCCAGTGACAGCGTGGGATCTATGGCGAATCGAGATTCCGGAATACCCATGAGTCTGGAGGCGAATTCGGCAACGGCCCTGGCATCAAGCTCGTCGACCACGAGAACAGATATGATATTGAGGGACGCCGCAAGGGCCCTGCGTACCAGGACCTTGCCCTTGTATGTCTTTTCGTAATTTGACGGCTTCCATACCGTGCGAGTTCCCTTGAAGAGAACGGGAACATCGTAAAAAGCTGTCGCCGCGGTTATCCGCCCGGATTCAATGCCGGCGCCGTAAACAAATGCCTTGAATGCCGAGCCTGGCTGGCGGACCGATTGCACCGCTCGGTTAAGCTGATTACCCGTGTTGAAATTGCTTCCTCCCACCATGGCGGTGATCGCTCCCGTTGATGGATCCAGGGCGATAAGGGCCCCCTCAACCATCGTTTCACGGCGCAGTCGTTCGTAATGCGCCAGGGAGGCGTCCAGTGTCCGCTCAATTTCCTCAATGCCGAAGAGTATAGACGCGAGTTGAAGCTGGTCGTTACATTCTTCCCTCAGGGTCCTGATGAGGCCGATACGGGTCTTCAGCTCATCCCGGGGCGCAGTGCTTCCTTTCAGTTGAACCCTGGCGATTCGACGGTCAATTTCCTCAAAGCGGGAGCGAGTGCGGTGGAATGCGGAATTATTCTGAAGCGCCAGGCCCCGCGACAGGGCCTCCTCGGCGGCCTTCTGCTGACGCAGGTCAAGGGTCGTGCGAATTGTAAGACCCCTCCGGTACACGGTCTCTTCGCCGTAGCGTTCAACGAGGATGCGACGTATGTATTCCGTGAAATGGGGGGCCCGATCCCATTGCCTGTCTCGAACACCGGAGCTGCTGTACCTGGTCCTGATTTCGGGAAGGTAGAAGGCCCAGAACGAATTGAATGAATCACGGGCGTCGGCCCGGGTGATATATCCCGCCGAGATCATGTTTTGGAGTACGCGGCGTGATTTCTCGAAGGCGGCCCGGGGATTCCGGAGCGGGGAGAAGCGACCGGGCGCCGATGGAATTGAAGCGAGCAGTGACGCCTCCACGGCCGTGATCCGTGAGAGATCCTTGTTGAAAAAAAATCGTGCCGCGGATCCGATTCCGTATACGCCGTGTCCGAAATAAATCTGGTTGAGATACATCTCGAGGATTTCCTCCTTGGAATGCCTCTTTTCAAGCTCCTTTGCGAGAAATATCTCAGTCAGTTTTCGATGGATGGTTTTTTCGCCCTTTGTATAAAGCTGTTTGACGAGCTGCTGGGTGATGGTGGAACCGCCCTGTCGCAGCTCTCCGCTGAAAAGGTCGACAATAAGCGCCCGCGCGATACCCGCGAGATCGAATCCGGGATGGAAGAAGAAATTGCGGTCTTCGGCGCACAGGAAGGCACCGGTGACCACTGCGGGGATGGAACCGGGCTCGCTCATGGTCCGGTTTTCCTCGAACAGCTCGGAGATAAGCTCGTCGTTGATGTCGTAGATTTTTGTCGATACTCCGGGTTCGTAACGGAAGCCCTCGGAGATGATCACGTGGCTCCTTGTATACGCCGACACGACAAGCGTGAATGGCACAAGCACGAGGGCCGCAAGGACAGTCGTGAGGAGAATCGTTCCGGGGGGCTTCATGGCGCGCATTAAATATTTCTTGAAATATTGGACAGGAATTTGTTCATTACAAGGGCATCCCGCGGAATTCTGCCGTGGCGTGCCATGCCAGCAGAGTAGCCGTAACGGCATGCAAAGTAAAGAAATTTTTCAATGTCCATGCAGGAAGCGGAGAGGGTAACTCTTGAAAGTCGGATGGTATGCGGTACTTGTCCTTCTGGTCTGGTGCGCGGCGCCGGCGACCGCGCAGCTTTCTGAAAAACGGCTCGCCGGTTACAATGCGCTTTTTCTTGAAAGAGCAACTGAAGAGAACGCAGGGGACGAAGATCGGATCAAAAAATGCCTGAACGGGTATCTCATGGAAGGGAGCCGTGGCACGCGGCTTATCGACCGGTTTGGCATGTTTCTCGCCAGGATGGACGCCAAGGGGGTGGAGCTCTGCCGGGTCAGATTTTTCTCCAGGAAGGATCTGTTTTCCTTCCGCCTGACATTGAAGGATTCCCGTGACGGGCAGATCTATACGCTCTATCTCGAGTACGAGTGCGGGAGGGGCGGGAGATGCCGTCTTGATGATATTGCGTTTTCACTCTCCTTCGAAGATGGGATGAAGGAAGCGAGGCTCTTTTTCGAGGCGCGATGAGGGACGGGAGCGACGCGATACTGGTTATCAGTGATATCGAGGGCAGCTCGGGGTGCTGGAGCCATTCCGCCTCGCAATTCAGAACGACGGAATGGGCGCGAGCGTGCCTTGAGATGTCAAGGGACATCAACGCCGTGTGCGGGGCGTTGTGTGACGCCGGTGTCGGACGTGTCATCGTGGTTGATTTTCATCGCACTGGATACAACCTTCTTCCGGAACTGATCGACGACCGGGCAACGATCCTCCAGGGCTACCGTGCCGGACCGGTGCCGGGGATAGGAAATCCCCAGGGCTCAATGGGGCTTCTCATGGTGGGCATGCACGGTCCCTCGGGGAGCGATGGTTTTCTGGCGCACACCCTGACATCGAGAATCGCGCGTCTTGAGGTTAACGGGGAACTGATGTCGGAAGCTGAACTTTTCGCGTCCTCCCTGGCGCCTTTCGGACTTAATCCCCTTTTCATTTCCGGTTGCCCCGTAGCCTGCCGCCATGCCGCACGGCGCATGCCCGGCATACTGGAATGCCCGATTGACCGAGCCCCCGGGAAGGAAAATTTTAATTACGATGCCTGGCGCAATAAGCTTTCCAGGACAGCTGTCGAATCTCTTCATGAAGGAAGGACGAAGCGTTATGAGCCGCAGGGCCCCTTCATGGCAAATGTGACAATGCGAGACGGGGAGCACGCTGCTCGGGCTCTCGCCAGGCGATGGGGTCTCGAATGGAGGAGGGACACCGTAATCATTCGCGCCGTTTCAATGGATGATCTCTATCGCGCACTGATACGGCTCTGCTACCTGACTCCTCTGGCCGAGCATCTCCTTCCCCTCGCTCTCCGGGTGTTCACTATCATCGGCCGTGCCGGGTTGCGATGGGCGCGAAGGAAGCTTGCCGGGGAAGGAGTGGATTTTAGTAATTGACAGGCCGGTCGCACCATACTTGTATCAATGCAACGGGAGGCACGCAGGATAGTGAAGAAGCTCGAGGACACGAGAAGAATCATCCCCGGCAGCGTGATTCGGATCTATTGCTATGGATTCGGCTACTCGATGCTGACGGTGCATGAAAACAATGAAGCCTATCTTGCATTGGCGGGAAGGGACGATATCTTCCGGGCCATAGGGGACGGGAATGACGTCGAGGCGTACCTGTGGGTGGAAGACATAGCGTCTTATGAGTTTACCCTTCGTTGCATAGGGAGGATCAGTATCGGGCCCCGAATTCTGTTTTTCGAGCACACGGACACAATCGTTCGAAGCGAAGAAAGAAAATGTCTCGCCGTCGAGGTTGAGATCCCGATACGCTTTTTCGCCACTGATCCGGGAAAGGGCGAGGGAGGTATCACCACTGAGGAAATCGTCACGCATGATGGAATGATCATCCTGCTCACCGACCGGGAGGCCACAATCAGGATAGGGGCCGACATACGCGGGAGCAGGTTGCTCAAGGGCACCGCAGAAATTGGAGGGGAATCCCTGGAGATTCTTGGCATTGTAGAGGCGGTAAACGAGCCTAAAGGGATATATTCCGTCATTTTTTCAGGGATCAGCGAAAGGACTCGGAACAGCATCCAGGACTTCATTTTTATGAATTATCGGGAAGAGGGGAAAGGCTGAGTAACGTGGTCGGTAGCAGTTGTTGTCACGCCCCCCTCAGGGACAATATTATTTTATCATTTCTGTACAATTTTAATAACTAATATGGTAAAATATCCCGAAATTGTATAACGAGGGTTCTGTCTCAGATCATCCCGGAGGATTCTAACTGATTCTGATGAGGTGTGGAAAGCGTTATATCCCGTTGGTGATTGCCGCGTTGCTCCAGGCACTCCCCCTGTTTTCCGCGGCATTCGAGCCTGACCGGTTGAATGTCCATTTAAGAATGGATAAGAAGGTCTTTTTTGCCGATGAAAAAATCCTTCTCAGGATATGCGTCACCAACGTCTCGGATGAAAAGAATTATTTTGAGGTCTATGACCCGGCGGGTGGTGATTCTGCCACCTATACCACCTTCCAGCCCAGGGTATTCGACATGACGGGCAGGGACGCGGAAATAACCGTGCCCCACGTGATCGAAGGAAGGGATATCGCGGATATGATCAGGGGCCTTGATAAAAGGATAGTTGAATTGGCTCCCGGAGAGATGTTCATCCATAATGTTGATCTCCGTGAGTTGTTCAATCTGAAGAGCAACGAGCCATACCGTGTAAGAAGTCTT
>CAZKPR010000147.1:0-6520 GCA_964554685.1 uncultured Leptospirales bacterium
CTCATAGCTCTGATCCTGGGAGATCGAATCCTTCGATATCTTGACAAGGTATTCAGATATCTCCTTCTCGAGACGGTCGATGGTGCTCTCCCTGGCCTGGATCGCCTCCACGTTCTCGCCGAGCTTCTCGCCGGGTTTGCCGAAGACATCCATCACCATGTCGAACATCTCGATGGCGATCCCCATCATGCGCCGCGTTTCGAGACGGGCCTGGTTGATGTTGATCGCCGGCGTCGACAGGAGGGGACTCTCGATATATATCAGGTGGAATTCCTCTGCCCCTCCGGCGCCCCTCTTCTCCGGTATGAGGCGCGTGGCTGCCTTCGCGAGAAATCCCGTGAAGGGAAGAAAAAGCATCGCGTTCGTCACGTTGAACATCGTGTGGAAGGCCGCCATGTGATCGGCGATGACCTTCGACCGCTCGGCCGCCACGGGGGAAAAGACGTCCCCCGGCACGATCCAGTTGACCATGGGCACGAAAAACCAGTGGAAACAGGCGAGGACCCAGGTGACGCCGAACACGTTGAAGAGCATGTGGACCCTGGCGGCGCGCCGGGCCGTCGTCGAGGCGCCCATGGAGGCGAGAAACGCGGTTATGGTGGTGCCGATGTTCTCGCCCAGGATCAGGGCGCAGCAGGTGTAAAAATCGATCAGCCCGTTCACGGCGAGGGACATGGTCATGGCCACCGTCGCGCTCGAGGACTGGACGACCATGGTGACGGCGGAGCCGATGAGGACCACCAGGACCGCCGACGGGAGGGTGTCCGCCCTGGCCATGGACATGATATTCATCACCGCCTCGGAGCCCCGGAGGTCCTTCACGGCGGAGTTCATGATGTCCAGGCCCAGGAAAAGGAGCCCGAAGCCGAGGATCACCTCGCCCCACTCCTCGAATTTCTCGCTCTTGAGAAAGCGCATGAAAAAACCGATCGCCACGGCGGGAAGGGCGAAGTTGGTCACCTGCACCTTGAAGCCCAGGAGGGCAACGATCCACCCCGTGACCGTGGTGCCGATGTTGGCCCCCAGGATGATCCCCACGGACTGCGTGAGGTTGATGAGCCCCGCGTTCACGAAACTCACCAGCATCACCGTCGTGGCGCTCGAGGACTGGATGAGGGCCGTGATGCCGAGACCCGTCAGGAGCCCCAGGAACCGGTTGCTGGTCACCTTCGAGAGGATGTCCCGCAGTTTCTCTCCCGTGGCCTTCTGCAGGGCCTCGCTCATCACCTTCATGCCGAAGAGGAAGAGCCCGAGCCCGCCCAGAACCGTTATCGCGATTTTCAAGCCGGTCATTGAAGCCTCGAGTGGTGTGGCATCACGCGAATCGCCCGATAATAGCCGGAATCACATGCCGCTGGTCATGTGTTTCCGTCACTGGATACTAAATTAAGAGGGGGCTGGAATTGCAAGAAAAAAGCGTTGCTTCAATCTCAGGATTTTCGGCATTTCAGGAATGGCATACATCAGTATTAATGAAGTCACTGACTCCTGGGCACTGAGGGTGGAATTGCCACGAGACACGGAATCACTTCTGTGACTCCGTGCCCCTGTGGCATTCAGCCGGGTCTTCTTTCCCGGCGCGTTGACAGGCTCCCCACTAGGCCTCCACCTCGGCCTGGACCTTCTGGAGCACCTCGGCGCCGGTCTGCTTGGCCACCTTCAGGTCGACGATGCCCCTTCCCCCCGACACGTCGGCCACGGTGCCCTCAATGGTGAGGACGTCCTCGATCATCACCGGTGCGCTGAAGCGGCAGCGCAGCTTCTTCATCTTCCCCGGGTCACCGAGCCAGTCGGTCACGGTCTTCGACGCGAAGGCGAGGGTGCAGAGCCCCTGGAGGATGGCCCCGCCAAGACCCACCATCTTCCCGAATTCGGGATCGATGTGTATCGGGTTGAAGTCAAGCGACGCCCCTGCATAGTAGAGGGCCCGGTACTTGTCCACGGTCTCGGTTCCGCTGAATGTCGTTCCTTTCTCAACCGCCATGACTGCCCTCCTATTTCCTCACCACGAAGGTGTAGATGCCGCGGCACACGTCGCGGCCCTGCTGGTTTTTCGAACTCAGCTCGATCGCGATCACGTCGAGCTTCTCCTTGTTCTTGATATCGCTGATTTTCGCCGACGTGGTGATGGAATCGCCCGCCTTCACCACCTCGAAGAACTCGAGCTCCTGCTCCCCGTGGACCAGCATCGCCATGTTCAGGTTGAGCTCCTTGTCCAGGAATACCGGCTCGATAAGGTACGCCCCGAACACCACGGCAAAGGTGGGAGGCGCGATGATCGCTCCGTACTTCGACTTCCTGGCGAACTCCTCGTCCACGTAGTGGGGGTCGGGGTTCTTGATCGCCTTCGCGTACTCCTTGATCTTCTCCTTGCTCACGTCATAGGTGTACGATGGGTAGGTCTTGCCGATGAATTTCGTGTCTATTGCCATGGTTACCCCCTTGCTCTCGCGATCTGCCCTCCCCCTTGATGGGGGAGGGTCGGGTGGGGGTGACGGGATCAACACGGTCCCTTGACATCACCCTCCCCCATGCCCCTCCCATCAAGGGAGGGGAGCAACACCTGCGGACTCAGCTTGCGTATTTCCGTATCAGGTCCTTGGCGATCAGCACCCGCTGGATCTCCGAGGTCCCCTCGCCTATCTCTCCCAGCTTGGCGTCCCGGTAGAGCCTCTCCACTGCGAACTCCTTGATGTAGCCGTACCCGCCATGGACCTGCACCGCCATGCTCGATATCTGCGTCGCCGATTCAGAGGCGAAGACCTTGGCCACGGAGGCCAGGATCGCCGCCTCGGGGTCCTTCATTTCCTTCGCCCAGCAGGCCTGGTAGATCAGGAGGCGCGACACGTCGGTCATGATCATCATGTCGGCGAGCTTGAAGGCCACTTCCTGGAACCGGTTGATCGGCTTGCCGAAAGCGGTACGTTCCTTCGAATACTTGTTGGCGTGCTCGAGACACTTCACCGCGATTCCGAGGGAGACCGTGGCCATGCCGATCCTCCCGTACTCGAGGGTCTGCATGGCTTGAATGAAGCCCCTGCCCACCTCGCCGAGGACGGCGCTCTCCGGCACCTCGCAGTCCTCGAATATCAGCTCCGCCGTGGGTGAGCCGCGGAACCCCATCTTGTCGAAGGGTTTCCCCACGGAAAAGCCCTTCGTTCCCTTATCGACGAGAAAGCAGGTAACGCCGGCTCCCGGGCCCTTCTCCCTGTCGTTGTAGGCGAAGACGAGTGCCACGTCGGCGATGGTCGCGTTGGTGATGAAGGTCTTCGTGCCGTTTATCACCCACTTGTCCCCCTTCTTCACCGCCGTGGTCTTGATCGACGCGGCGTCGCTTCCCGCCTCCGGCTCCGTGAGGCCGAAGCACCCCACGATGTCGCCGGCGATGATCCCGGGAAGGTATTTCTTCTTCTGCTCGGCGTTGCCGAAGAAACGGAGGGGCACGCCGAAAAGACCGGCCGAGGCGCCGCAGGAAAGGAAGGTCGACGCGCAGGCCTTCGAGACCTCCTCGCCGGCGATGGCCTGGCTTATCAGGTCAAGGTCCGTCCCGCCGAACTCCTCCTCGTGGCCCATGCCGAGATAGCCGATCCCGGCGAGCTTCTTCATATTTTCCTTTATAAGCTTGTCGACCTCCTCGTGGGAGGCCCTGTCGAGGATCTCCGCCCGAGGCTCGATCTCCTTCGTGCAGAACTTTGTGAAATTTTCCTTTATTGAAAGCTGTTCCGGTGTCAGATCGTAATCCATGTTCTCTCTCCTCTCTGGTGTGTGGTTTCCCGGCTCTGCCTAGAAGAAGCTGAGTATCCGGGAAATGACGAATCGCTGCACCTCGGAGGTGCCGCCGCCGATCTGGGCGAGCTTCGCGTCCCTCAGGAACCGCTCGATCGGGTAATCATGAATGTAGCCGTAGCCGCCGAATATCTGCACCGCGTCCGAGGCCGCCTTCAGCCCCCAGTCGCCCACGAGGGCCTTCGCGATCGAAGTATGCATATGGTTGAGCGGCTTCCCCGAGTCCTTGTCGTGGGCCACGCGGTACACCACCATGCGCGCCGCTTCCTTGATGATCCTCAGGTCCGCAAGCTTGTGTTGCATCGCCTGGAATTTGTTAATCGGCTTGTTGAACTGCACCCGCTCCTGGGAATACTTCGTGCACTCCTCGATGGCGAACTGCATGCCGCCGACGAAGGGCGCCAGGAGGGCGCTCCGGTCCCAGGAGAGCGTCTCGTGGGTGTACTCGAATCCCTTCCCCACCTCGCCGAGGAGGTTTCCCTCGGGTATCTCGCAGTTGTCCAGGAATACCTCTGAAGTAGTCGACGCCCTGACGCCCATCTTGTGGAAAGGCTCCCCGGTGGAAAAACCGGGGGTACCGTTCTCCACGATGAAGGCCGTGATCCCGTTATGCTTCAGCTTCCTGTCGATCGTGGCGTAGACCACGCAGACATTGCAGACCGGGGCGTTGGTGATGAAGGTCTTCGACCCGTTCAGGACCCACTTGTCCCCCTTCTTGACCGCCGTGGTCTGGATGGAGGCGGCGTCGGACCCGGCGCCGGGCTCCGTGAGGCCCATGCAGCCAATCCATTCTCCCGACGCCAGCTTGGGAATGTATTTCTTCCGCTGTTCCTCGCTCCCGTTCTTGTAGAGGGTGTCGGTGCAGAGGTAGGTATGCGCCCCCAGGGCGAGCAAGTGCCCCTGGTCGACGCCGGCATGTCCCAGGGCCTCAGCGGCGAGACAGCAGGTCACCACGTCGGCACCCGATCCCCCGAGCTCTTCGGGGAAGGGAAGGCCCAGGAGGCCCATCTCGCCCAGTTTGCCCCATATCTCCTTTGAAAATTCCGATTTGAGGTCCGCCTGCTCCACGAGGGGTACGATCTCGTTCTTCGCGAACTTGTACACCGTATCCCTGAACATAAGTTGTTCTTCAGAAAATCCGAACTCCATGTGATCCTCCTCACTGATATCTGATATGCCGCCACGCGGCGTCACTGCTATTTTTTCGAAACCAGGTCGTTCACGTGCTTCATTACCTTTTTCGAATACTCGTCGTAATCAAAGGCGTTGTTGTCGATGACATACTGGATGATCATGCCCTGTATTATCGATATGATCACCGCGGCGGTGTAATTGATGTCCATCTTCACGAAGACCCCCGCGGCGATCCCTTCTTTTAATATCTTGCCGATCTCGTCACGGTAGCTCTTGAAGAGCTTGATGTTCGCCCGCTTCATCCGCTCGTTCTTGTTGACCTGGGTCCAGAAATCGATCACGATGTAGAAATAATCCTTCTCGTTGTTCACCAGGTCGAAGGCCTGTTTCATGAAGATGTTCAGCTTCTCCCGGGGATCTTCGGACTGGCTGATCGCCCTGTTCAGGATGACGGTCATGTTGGTGTTGATCTCTTTCAGGAGGTTAAGGAGGAGGTCCTCCTTGTTCTTGAAGTAATAATGGACCAGGCCCGTCGAGAGGCCCGCCTCCCGGGCGATATCCCGTATGGTGAAGTCGTAGTAACCCTTCTGCCCCACCACCTTGTAGGCGGCACGGGTCAACTGCGATCGCCTGAGATGGATAATATCGCTCTTGGTTCGTTCGTTCATGACTTCATTCTCTCCGCGTTGGTGTCTCACTTCCCGACCTGCGTAACCTCGGCCCCCGGATCAAACACCGGACCGCTGCACCACTATTCCCGCCTCTTCGAATCGTTCCAGTCCGGCCGTCCATCGCTCCTCGGACTCCCAGGAGCCTTTCTCATCGCCGTAGGACGCCGCCTGGTAGCGCGATTCCTCGTGGGGCCTCGTCCCGCCGATCAGCACCGCCGCGTCGCGCGGCGCCCCCAGGGCGAAGGGATCGATCACCACGAGGCCGATGTCGTCGTGCTCGATGCTCCCCCGGTGCTCACCGAGCACCCGGTGCATCTCTTCGGGGATGCGGTCCACCGGGACATCCGCCAGGACACGGGAGAGGCGGGGGTAGATGGCATGCTTCTTGCAGTACCGGAGCAGGTCGTTGAATCCGTCCGTGGACAGGACCACCCTGAGGCCCCTGTCCCTGATCCGGTGCTCGGTACAGTCAGCGATCATTGTGCTCCTCCCCGCGAAATTCATGTCCCTTCCCGTCTGGAACATGATAGTCCCGTCCGACGGATCGACGATGGTCACGGCGCTGTCGCCCCCGTGGGCGATGAAGAGCGTCCGCCCGGTGCCTCCTCCGGCCACGGCCACGCAGCTGAAGGTCGTCTTGTGCTGGTACTTCTGCCCGGAATAGACCTCGTCGTTCAGCATGGCGATCCATCCCTCCAGCGTGTCCGGCGCTCCCGAGCGCGAAAGGCTCTCGCGAAGCCTGAGCAGGAGGTCCCGTGACGCCCAGGGGAACCTCTCGGAGCCGTCGGCAACGGCGAAGACCCCGTGGATGAAGTCGAGGAGGATGCAGTCGCCGTTCCCGAACCCGCTCGTAACCTTTGGGGACCCGGTTTTGCCCCCGCCGGGCCCCCCCCCCATAACCTGGGGTTGGCCCCGGGGCGGTGGTAACC
>CAZKPR010000147.1:6530-10060 GCA_964554685.1 uncultured Leptospirales bacterium
TCCTTACCTTGTCGGTCCCCGTGATGACGCCGCCGCTCGCCGCGCCCCTGAGCCTGGCGATGCGCCGCGTCGCGTCGATCTCCACTCCTTCAGCCGCCATCATCCGGATCAGTCGACGATCCTGAAATACTCGATGTCCCGAATGCTCCCCTTCATCTCCTTCTTGAATACCGGCTCCACGCGGGCACCGACCCGTATCTTCGACTCGTCCTCTATGTTGATGTAATGCTGGAACAGGGTGTCCGCGCCGTCCAGCTTGATGAATCCGTACCCGTACGGCACCGGCTTCTGCGCCCCCGTCTCCGGGTCGATGAAAGCGTATCGCAGGATTGTGTAGGTGCCGATGGATCCTCCTGGGCCCACCTCCACCCATTCATCCATCTTCACATAGCAGGATCCGCATACGCCACGGGGGGGAATGTAGACCTTTCCGCACTTGTGGCACTTGATCCCCATGAAGCGGCGGTTATCCCTGATTTCCTTGAAGAACCTGCTCCCGTGCATCCCCACGGCGTACTTGAATGGCTGCTCCGCGTCCCCCGATTCGATTATTATGTGTTCCTTCTCTGCCATTGTCGCTCCTCCTCTCACTTCGGCTTCTTCTTGCCGTGCAGGATCATGTCGGTCCACCAGCATCCGCCGAAGCCGGTGCTTACTGCGAAGTTAACGTCGGGAACCTGGCGCCCCTCGGCCTTCCCCATCACCTGCATCGCGGCTTCGGCGCACCGTATCAGCCCCGTCGCGCCGATCGGGTTGCACGATATGACGCCCCCCGAGGGATTGATGGGAAGCTCGCCCCCCATGTCGGTGTTGCCGTCCCAGATATACCGCGGCGCCTCGCCGGGCCCGACGATACCCATGTCCTCGATCCAGATGAGCCCGCCGAAGGAATAGGGCTGGTACAATTCAATGACATCAAGCTCCTTGCGCGGCTCCTTGATCCCCGCCTTCTTGAATATCTCGCTCGAGGACTCGCGCATGCTGGTGAGCCTGCCGTAATCGGCGTCCCCCAGGTAGGCGTAGGAATGCCGGTTCGCCGTGGCCCATATCCAGTCCGGTTTCGGGCAGATTTTTTCCGCCACGTCCTCGCTCGCCATGATGACGGCGCACGCCCCGTCGGTGCGGGGACACACGTCGAGAAGATGGATCGGGTCCGCCAGCATCGGGGACGCCAGGACCTCCTCGAGGCTCACCTCCTTCCTGAGCTGGGCGTGGGGATTGTTCATCGCGTGCTTCCGGTCGCGCACGGAGACCCGGGCGCCGTCTTTGTCCGTTGCGCCGTAGCGTGCCATGTACGCCTGTGCCTCAGCTGCGAGGCCCGAGATCGCCCCGGCGAAGACCAGGCGGTCCCAGATGGGATCAAAGGCCGTGGTGATGGCCCCCGTGGTGTCCGACTCGGAATTCTTCTCCCAGCCGATCACGAGGACCCTGTCGAACATGCCCGATCCCACCATGTGGTAGCCCCCGATTGCGATGGTGCACCCCGTGGTCCCGCCGGTGGTAAGCTTTATGATCGGCTTCATCGTGCCGCCTGAGCCGTCGACGCTCCAGCAGTCAACGTAGTTGATCCCCTCGAAGTGGTCCATGTTGCCGATAACTATGGCGTCGATGTCCTTCATCGTGAGGTCCGCGTCGTTCAGCGCCCTCACGACGGCCTCGTTTATCAGCTCCTGGCCGTTGACGTCGGGCCTGTGGCTTTTATGGAAGGTCTGGCCGGTCCCTACTATCGCAACTCGTTTCGCCATGGTGCCTCCTCCTACTTATCCTTGTCAAGAATCCACACGCAGTGGGACTGGCCGCCGAGGCCGTTCAGCCCGTGTACCAGGCCTGTCTTCGCTTTCTTCACCTGGAAGCCCCCGGCATCGCCCCTGATCTGCTGCACCACGGCCGCCATGCCGTACAGGCCGGCGGCAATGACGGGATGGCCGGAGAGCCGCCCCCCCGATGCGTTCACAGGAAGCCTGCCGTCGATGTCGTACTCTCCCTTCTCGATAAGTTTTCCCGCCGTGCCTTCCTCGGCAAGGCCCATCTCCTCAAGCCACATCAGCTCCTGGTAAGTGAAGGCGTCGTATACTTCCGCGACGTCGATCTCCTTCCTGGGGTCCTTGATGCCGGCCATGGCGTAGGCCTTCTTCGCGGCCTCGGTGAGGGACCGCGCCCGGGAAAGATCGCGGTCACCGAAAAAGAACGTGTCGGCGCAGAACGAAACGCCCTTTATCCACACGGGTTTCTGCTTGGATTTCGACGCGACCGATTCATGGGCGATGATGACGGCGGCGCAGCCGTCCGAGACGGGGGAGCAGTCGAGCTTGTGGAGCGGGTCCGCCACCATCTCGGATTTCAGGACATCATCCACGGTAAGCTTCATCGGAAGCTGCGCAACAGGGTTTTTCTGCGCGTTGCCGTGGTTCTTCACCGACACCATTGCCATCTGCTCCGGCGTGGTCCCGGTGCGGTGCATGTACGCCCGGGCCTGCATGGCGCAGGCGGTGACCATGTCCATCCCCAGGCCCCGCTCGTAAATGGGATCGAAGGCCGCGTTGGTGATCAGGCTCGACACGCTTTCCGAGCCCTTGGAATGGCCCGTTATAAGGGTTGTCCTGTAGGAACCGGACAGGCTCCTCGTCATGCCGTAAAACGCGCCGTAGGTGCCGTCGCCCTCCACGCAGGAAACGTTTTTGCGCGCCGCGCCGCTCGCGTCTCCCACGGCCATGCAGGAAATTGTCCTGCCGTCCCAGAAGTCGCTCGAGGTAGTCACCACGTTGTCGATATCGTCAATGGTCATCCCCGCGTCGGCCAGGGCATTGTTCACGGCCTCCCAGGCCATGTCCGCGAAGGTTTCGCGGACCTTGTTCTTCTCGATCTTCGTCATTCCAACGCCGATTATCGCTGCTCTGTCCATATCTGCGCTCCTTCCTTATTTCACCGGTTTGAAATGCGAGATGTCGCGGATGGTGCCCTTCCTCGCATCGGCGAAGACCGCCTTCACGCGCATGCCGATGGTCACCTCTTCCGGCGTAACTTCACCGAGGTAGTGCAGCAGGGCGGTATCCGCACCGTCAAGCTTGATGAGCCCCCATATCACCGGGAGCTTTTTGTCGCGGGGTATGGCGGCGAACTGGCGCCGTGCCACCGAAAAGGTCAGCACCGTGCCCACGTCCGATACGTCTGTCCACTCCGAATTCTCCGTGAAACAGGTCGGGCAGATCTTGCGGGGGGGCACGAAGACCCGGTTGCACGAGTTGCATTTCGTTCCGATAATCTTGTTTTCATCGCGCAGGAAAATGAAGAACTTGCCCGCCGTATCGCCGGCCCACCAGGAATAGGGGACGTTGATCTTGCTGTTGTACACCATCGGCTCAACGCCTTTTAATTGATCTGCCATGATCGATGCCTCCTCATTATCTCCCTCCCCCTTGATGGGGGAGGGATTGCATATGGAGCCGGGGTCCTGCGACCCCGCCTCCATACGGGTTTACCTTCCAATAATGTACCGGTGCGGGTCGACTTCCTCCCTGAGTATCCTGAGC
>CAZKPR010000148.1:0-9851 GCA_964554685.1 uncultured Leptospirales bacterium
GTCTACGACGGTATCGATAAAGAGAGGATCCACGGTCCGGCTTTTCTTTATTCTCTCAAGTTCCCTGCCGACAAGGGTTAACATCTTTTCGATCAGGCGGTGTTCGATCATCAATGGGCCTCTGGGTTTCATTGTATCCTCCTGCATGGTGGTGGTGTATGGGCATCTCGAAAAATATGCTTTTTCATTATATGATCTTTGGAAGTTATAGTATGAACTTCTCGGGGCGTCACGGCCATGAGCCCCATTCAGTGCCCGTATAGGGTAAGTATATCCCCGGGAGGAAGATTTTTCAATAATTTTATTGGAGGATGCCTGCCACAGGGCCAGGCGCGAGGGAACCCTCCCGTGGCGGTGTCATTGCAATTTTCCCGCCATGGACGGGAAATGTTTGACATTTTCAGAAAATGTCATCTGGTAAGGGAGGGCCCTGGGGTACGTGGCAACAATTCTATATTACCATGCGGAGGGATGCAATGCTGAGATCCGGGAAGGCGATTATTTTTATTGTCGGTGCTTCTCTGCTTTTTTTATCAGACCCGATTACAGCCGCAGGCGGGAAGGTGAAGTACAGCGCGGGGGAGAGCGTCATCGTGAGGAGCATGCCCGATCAGAAGTCACAGCCCGTTGAGAAACTCGCGAAGGGGGAGGCGGTCTACTTCCTCGGCGAAACGAGCGGCCACCGGTCCAGGATAACCATCAACAAGAAGGAATACAACGAGCCGTGGCATAAAGTCAGAACGGCCAGGTCCGGTTCGCAGAAAGAGGGATGGGTCTTCGCTCCCCTCCTGGCGGACGCGCCCCTCGCGTCCAGGCGCTTCGCGGTGATCGCCTTCACCGACACGAGCGATGTCAGCGAGGACTGGAACTGGTTCTTTCATGATATCACGGTGGCCTTCAAGGGAAGCAATGTACACGTCGTCCATTCGACGAATGAACCACTGGCGCCCATCGGCCCTTCGAGCGCCCCCTTCGATATCGTCGATATTGGCGAATACATCAAGAAACATGGCTGCGGATATCTCTGCTATAAAAATGGAGAGGTCACCCTCCTGGCATACGATACGAGCGACGTGACAATAAAGAAAGCGAAGGAATTTTTCGGTATGCCCTGAGGGCGTTACCAGAAAAAATTTTTATTGCACCATCCTTCGCGGGATGATAGGCTGTTTCGCGAGATGGGAGAAGGGGATCGCCTCCTTGCGGGGAGCTCCCCGGGAAACCATCGGCAGCACTGGAGCTGCGTGGAGGCGCAGATGGACGGGCGGTCTTTAACATCACGCGTGGCGTTCCCGGTTCTGACCGTCGCGGGGATCGCCCTGGTTTCGGGATTGATCTATTTCGCATCCGGGGGAATGGAGCGCTCCGTGCTCCACACGGTGACAGCCTCCCTCTCCGGACTCGCCTACTTCCTTGCCATTTCATTCGGGCCCCTCTATGTCTATGCCGCCACGCGCCTGCGCGGTTCGTCGATTCCGGAGGCGGTCCTCGTCTCATCGATCACACCCTTTCTCTGGATGACGAAGGAGGTGTTCCTCCTGACCGAATCCCACCCCCTCATCGAATGCCTGTACTGGTATCTCAACCCCCTGAATATTTGGCTCGCGATCCTCATGGTTGCCGAGTTCGGCGCCGCCGCGCTGATTGTGAGGAGCAAGAAGAAGAGGACGGGCGCTGTCGCGGGATCGCTCCTGGCGCCCGTGGCGCTTGTTGCCGGCAGCCTCACGGTATTCGCCCTGATGTACGCCTGGGGAAAGGGGGAGAACCTCTATGTTATCTTTCTCGAGGGATACAGGGCCCTCTTCGGCAGCGGGGTGTAGGGCCATGCCGGGATGGATCGGATCATTACCGTGGAGGATGCGGGGATGAAAAAGGAAAAGCAGGCTCTCTCCCGGGGGGATCGGATCACGCGGCGAAGGATGCTCGGTATTGCCGGGACTTTGCTCGGCGCCGGCGTCACGGGACTCGGGGGATACGGGGCATTGTCAAGGGCGCTCCATGCCGGGGAGAATCCTTCCTCTCCGGAGGCGCGGGTCCGGCCCCGCGGGAAAAAGGCGAAGCCCGGCAGCCCCAACATTCTCTTCATACTCGGGGACAACCACAATGCCGACACCATGGGATGCGCCGGGCATCCCTTCATCGAGACGCCGGGCATGGACCGCCTGGCGCGGGAGGGGGTGCGCTTCGAACAGGCCTTCAACACCACGTCGCTCTGCAGCCCTTCGCGGGCCAGCATCCTGACGGGGGCCTACGCCCACCGCCACGGCGTGAAGAACAACCACACGCCCTGGACCGGCACGCACACCACCTTCCTCGAGCACCTGAGCCGGGCCGGGTACGCCACGGCCTTTATCGGGAAGTGGCACATGCCGGGGAAGCTGCCGGATCTTCCCTTCCTTGACCTCTTTGTCACCTACACCTACCGGGAGGGGCAGGGGGCCTATTTCAACTGCCCCATGATCGTGAACGGCCGGGAGGTTCCGTCCCGGAAGCCCTACATCACCGAGGAGGTGACGGACTACGCCACGGAATTCATTGACCGCGCGGGGTCGCGCGACGACGGGAGGCCCTGGTGCGTCTACCTCTCACACCGTCCCGGCCATCCGCCCTTCCAGTCGCCCCGGGGCATCGCCGGCATATACGATCACCGGGACGTGAGCGACGTGCTTCCTTCCAATGTTGACCCCCTCTGGTTCGGCAAGACGAAGGGCAACGTGTTCCAGGGTGTCATGATGGGCTCCTACCATGGGCAGTACCGGCGGTACTGCGAGACCCTGACCGCCATGGACCGCGATATCGAAAGGATCCTGGAGCACCTTGACCGGAGGGGACTCGCGGAGAACACCGTCGTGATCTACATGGGGGATAACGGGATGCAGTGGGGCACCCATGGCTGCCACGGCATACGCGAGCCCTACGAGGAATCGATCCGCCTGCCCTTCATCGTCAGGGCCCCGGGCATTATTCGCGACGCCGGGGCCAGGAGGAGGCAGATGGTCCTGAACATCGACATCGCTCCCACCCTGCTGGACCTCGCCGGGATCCCCGCCCCGGCGGAGATGGACGGCACGAGCATCGTTCCCCTGCTGAAAGATCCCGGAAAGAAGTCCAGGGACGCCTTCCTCCTCGAGTTCTGGCGCTACTTCCCGGAGAACACGCCGGGCTACCGGGGGATCCGCACGGACCGCTACAAGTACGTGGAGTTCGAGCGGGGGAGGGGCCCCTGGCTTTTCGATCTCGGGGAGGACCCGGCGGAGATGCGCAACCTTTACGGCGGGAAGGGAACGGAGGCCCTGGCGTCGCGGCTGAAGAAGCGGCTCGCCGCGTATCCCGGGCCGCAGGGCGTACCCCGCGACGCGGGCAGCGGTCCCGGGGCGATCCCGGGAACCTGACGGAGGCGGACATGGAAAAGAAGATCACCCGGAGAGAACTTGTAAAGAAATCCCTGAAGATCGGCTCCGCCGTCGGGGGCGCCGCCCTCCTGGGAGGGGGCGCCTACAGCGCGCTGCGCACCCGCACCATAGACGAGCTCTACGGCGACTATCCCCCGAAAGCCGCCGACTATCCCCTTCAGGTCGTCAACGCCGCCGCGCCGAAGCCGAATTTCATTATCGTCTACTGCGACGACCTTGGATACGGCGATCTTGGCTGCTACGGCAACAGGGCAATACGCACGCCCAGCATCGACGGCCTTGCCCGGGAAGGCACGAAGTTCACGGACTACTACGCCTGCAGCGCCGTCTGCGGACCCTCCCGGGCGGGCCTCCTGACGGGGCGCTATCCCTTCCGCACGGGCATTATCGGCAACGTGTATCCCGAGAGGGAGTCCTTCGCCACGGTGCTGGTCAGAAAGCTTTCCAGCGCACTGGGGTCCCTCGGCATCGTGGACCTTCGCGAGACGTACACGGCACGGGGCATCGCGCGCCACGAGATCACCCTTGCCGAGGGTCTGAAGCGCGCCGGTTACCGAACGGGGATGGTGGGGAAATGGCACCTGGGGGACTACAGCAGGGATCCGGAGTTCAATCCCCGTCGCCACGGATTCGACAGCTACTTCGGCGTGCCCCACAGCAACGACATGGTCCCCTGTCCCCTCTTCCGCGACGAGGAGATGCTGGAGGCCGATATCGGCACGAACCAGGCGCGGATCACGGGGCTCTACACCGCCGAGGCGTTGAAGTTCATAGACGAGAGCGGAGACGGTCCCTTTTTTCTCTACCTGGCCCACACCTTTCCGCACCAGCCGCTCTACGCCTCGAAGCGGTTCGAGAAGAAATCGAAGGCGGGCATCTTCGGCGACGCCGTTGAGGAGATCGACTGGAGCGTCGGGGAGATCGTGGATCTCCTGAAAAGAAAGGGGCTCGAGAAGAACACGGTGATCGTCTTCACCAGCGACAACGGCCCCTGGTACGAGGGAAGCCCCGGGGGGCTCCGGGGCCGGAAGGGCCAGAGCTACGAGGGCGGCTTCAGGGTCCCCTTCATCGTGAGATGGCCCGGGCGCGTACCCGGGGGCCGCACCAGCGCCGTGCCCCTCATGAACCTCGACCTCTATCCCACCTTCTTCCACCTCGCGGGGATGGGCCTCCCGGGGGACCGCGTGGTGGACGGGAAAAACGCGTACGATGTGTTCACCGGGAAACAGCGCCGATCGCCCCACGACGCGATATACTATTACCACTACGATCTCCTGGAGGGGATCCGCATGGGCCGATGGAAATACGTTCCGAAGATGAACCGTTACACCTGGCCCGTCGCCAATGACGCCGCCCCCGTCCCGGAGACCCTGGGGCGCAAGCAGTTGGGCAACCGGTGGCCCCTTCTGTATGACCTTGAGAACGATCCCGGCGAGAGCTACAACGTGATCAACACCCATCCCGACGTGGCGGAGAGGCTCGAGGCGGCCCTGGAGAAGTGGCGACGCGCCGCCGTGAAGAATCCCCGTGGCTTCGGTCCCTCGTGAGGGGAGCGAATAAAGGGTATGGGGCGGATGGTATCCGCGTCTTCGGCATGAGATGCCTACCATGAAGAAACCGCTCAACCACGTCCTGGTAAAGCCCGCGGGCCCCGATTGCACCATGGCCTGCGGGTACTGCTTTTACCGGTCAAAGGCCGGTCTTTTCCCGGGAACGCCGGCGCACCGCATGAAGGACGAGGTCCTGGGCGAATTGGTCCGCCAGGTGATGGTGCAGGGGCCCGCAGATGTCTCCTTCGGCTGGCAGGGAGGCGAGCCCACCCTGATGGGCCTGGAATTCTTCCGGCGCGCGGTTGACTTCCAGGACCGCCACGGGCGTGGGAAGACCGTGGGCAACGGCATCCAGACCAACGGGCTGGCGATCGACGGGGACTGGGCGGATTTTCTTCACCGGTACCGCTTCCTCGTGGGACTCTCAATCGACGGTCCCGAGCACGTCCACGACCGCTACCGCCGCATGGCGGGGGGCGGACCCACCTGGAAGAGGGTCCTCGACGCGGCGAAGCTTCTCCTCGACCGCGGCGTCTCCGTGAACGCCCTTTCCGTGGTGAACGACTACTCGGCGGGGTACCCGGAGGAGATCTACGGTTTCCTGAAAGAGCAGGGCCTTGCGTACATGCAGTTCATCCCCTGTGTTGAGACCGATCCCTCCTCGCCGGGGAGGGCGGCGTCCTTTTCCGTCTCGGCCGAGGCGTACGGCCGCTTTCTCTGCAGGGTCTTCGACCTCTGGCTCGGCGATTTTTACAACGGGATCCCCGCCACATCCGTGCGCTTCTTCGAGTCGCTTCTCTTTTCCTACGCGGGGTTTTCTCCCCCGGACTGCGCCCTCATGGAGGAGTGCGGCGTGTATCTCGTGGTGGAGCATAACGGCGACGTCTATTCCTGTGATTTCTTCGTGGAGCCCGGCCACCGCCTGGGCAACGTGATGGAGGGACGGCTGGATGACATGCTCAATTCCGGGGACCAGCGCTCCTTCGGCATGATGAAAAAAGCCGTGCCGCCCGCCTGCGCGGAATGCCCCTGGCTCATCCACTGCCGCGGGGGCTGTGTCAAGGACCGGGTGCGCGATCCCTCCGACGGCGGCATGAGCCACTTTTGCGGGGCCTACCGCGCGTTCTTTGCGCACGCCGACGCGTCCTTGAGGAATATTGCCGGGGAGTGGCGCGCGAAGCAGGAGGCGCGCCGGCGCGCCATGGGCGCCGGGCTCCGAAACGTGGGCCGCAACGATCCCTGTCCCTGCGGGAGTGGGCTTAAATACAAGAAATGCTGCGGCAGGGACGGCTGAGCAGTTCGCGCATTTCCTCCGGCGTCACCGATACCTGGCGGGCCGGGTGACCGCCGGTACAGCGCTTCATGCAATCTTCTTGACCTTGCCGGCTTTCTTGCCGGTCCCTTTTCGCTCTACGGGTCATCTCAATGAATCAGCGCGCTGTGCCCTTATGAAAATGGCCTTCGAACCCTGTCCAATCAGGCGGGATTCATTGATGGCGAAACCCGCGTTTTCCACAAGCTCGCATGCCTGGGCCAGCCTCAGTGTCCGGGAGGCCGCCGGCGGTTTCCCGTAGGTCCTTACATAGCGGACGCCCATTCCAATCCTTTGGACGAGACTCATCCCCTCCATGGTAAAGCTTATAACGATAATCCCGCCGTTTTTTTTCAATACCCTCCTGCTTTCCGCCAGTGTCCTGTCGGGTTCAGGAATCACATGCAGAAGATTGATCATGACCACATTGTCGAAACTGGAATCATCGAAGGTAAGAGAGAAGCAGTTCTGCTTTCCCAGTGTGATAGTGCTCACATCCCGCAATCGATTTTTCGTTGCCATGAGCATTTCGTCGGAAAGGTCCGTGGCGATCAGATGGCGTGCGCTGGATGCAATCGCCCGGGTATATATCCCGTTCCCGCAGCCGAGTTCCAGCACTTCGCCTGTCAGCGACTGATCGACCAGCATCTCCCGAATGATTGATATATTTCTCGCGCCGGCGACATAGTTGTTGCGCTCGTCGAAGTCGGCGGCAAATCGCGACCAGTATGTCTCTTTTATTTCCATCTGCTTCTGCTCTTTTTTGGACCGGAAACGTTGCTATTCCCGCGTTTTCACTTCCGTGGCGATTTCGTGCGCGGTTTTAATCAACGCATTGATGAATCATCTCCGCTCCTTCAGCTCTTGACAAAAACCTGCCGCCGCGCGATCGAGTTAATATAATCATCCTCGACAAGAGAGAGGCCGGAATTTTTGCACAATTCAGGATACACGTTATTCCAGTTGTCCCTGTTGTTCTCACCAAAGTATATAAGGGGAGACCAGATTATTCCCCATAATCCGAATTTCGGTTTACTCCAATCGACATACATGAACACTCCGCCCTGTTTCAAGACTCGCGCCGTTTCCTTTATCGTCGCCCGCCTGACAGCCGGGGGAGTCGTGTGAATGGCCATGGAGGACATGACGCAATCAAATGAGACATCCTCGAAGGGCAGTTCATCCATTGAGCTTTTTATAAATGTCAGAGTGCACCTGTATCCATTCGAATTCTTTCTCGCATAGCGAAGTTGATCCCCGGATATATCAATCCCGATTATCTCCGAATCAGGATGGGCGGTTTCGGCCAGGGCATAACTGAGCGCCCCGGGACCGCATCCGAGATCGAGGGCTTTCATCCCCGCCTTCAGGATATAGCCCCCTACGCATTTTCTGTAGTAGCCAACTCCCATGCCTAAAAGACTGGCCGCGCGCCGGTAGCCGGCTCCGGCGGCCAGTCCTTTGAATTCATGTCCCTTCCCGTTCATAACACCTCTCCCCGGTCATGAAATCGCTTATGTGCTATGCAGCCATTACCATGTTTCCGGATCCGGAATCACGTGTTCGCCTTATGCATCATTCGATACGGCTCCCCCTGGGAATAATTTCCCAAAAAATTTTCCTTGCCGGGTTTTTCCCCTTCATGATTTCCCCGGGTTTGTTCATCACGATACTTCCCACGAAGCTACTGTGCAAGCCTGGTGGCATGTTAGCCCGGGGAGGGATCCTGTCAAGTAAAATATTAGCTAAAACTAATAAATTTAGTATAAAGTAACTATTTTCAACTGGCTGCCGTTCTTTCAAAGTTTGAAAGAGGAATGCATCTGGCAACGTAAGTATACTTCATTTGACGGCACCAGGCGTGTTACTACTGCATGGATAGACTGGTATAACAGAGAACGACCGCATCAGGCCCTGGGGTATGGGAGTCCGCAAGTATGTGGGATCAACAATCATGTCACGTGGCCTGACAAGAGGGGAGTACTACACGGGCCGGGATGAATGCCGTCCCACCGGAAGCGGGCAGTGCGGATCAATTAAAACCCGTTCCACAATCCGGCTGGTATCTCGCGATCGCCGATAAGCGCACGGTGGCGCCGTTCCAGGCGCTGATTATACCGTCTGTATATGAGTAAAGGCGTATTATTAGGGCAGGTGCCCAAGGTATTTCCAAAAGAGAACCCAGAGAACGGTCAATAATGAAAGAACTACAAACATAATAATAATAAATATTTTCGCGACACGGGCGCTGATTTTTAATGAATAGACCATTAAATAATAGAAAAGTATTATTATGACTAGAATTAAAATAAATGATACTAATTGCCAGATCAAAAAACTGGTTAACGCTGGATAGAAAGAAAAAACAGATAGTGGATAGAGTATTAATAGATTCGATGTAACAGTAAAATGTACTTTGAATAGTTTTACCCCATTGAACATTAGAGCCAATACATATTGGCAAAAAAATATAAATAGAAAGGCATTACAATAATGAATAATTGACCATAGGACATATCAGGAATTTACGATATCAGCAATAGAGTATTCACCGGATTTGATTATGAATGACAGATGGATTATTTCAAACAATAGATAAAATACAATTAATTTACATATACTTTTCCTGTAGCTTTCTTCAGTTATTGTTTTTGAAAAGAAAACTTTTGGATGTATGAATATTTGGAATGTATTTTTATACAATGAATTCATCATGGGTGCTTTTTATTGGTAAAAAATCTGGCAAAGATGGCGCTTAACGTTCACGCATTGCCGAACATGCGGAGCCGTTTATCGAACACCGCAGCCCGGCATAAAGACGGCCGGGGAGCGGAGCGACTGCGCAGACCTGGTTGAAGTTGTTCCAAAAAAATATTAGATTGATTTAATTCAATTCTTAAAATCACATTTTAATGCTTCTGCAGTTACAGTTGAAGAAAAAAGATCAGAATCTATGTTCAGAATTCGTATTGCATTGGCCCCAAGTTCAGAAGCTTTATTTCTGACTTCATTCATGGCGCTTTCTGCATCATCTGAAGTAGTAGTACCCATTGACATTGAACCTGTAACAATCCCTAGAAATTTACAATTATCTCTTTCTTTTTCTGATATAGTTCTAACCATGGTGCCATCTTGAGTTAATTTTATTGAACATCCACAGAAGAAAACAATTAGAAACAAAGAATAAATAATATTTTTCATTTATTTCTCCCAAATAATAATCTTTTAATTAGTATAAAGCAATACACCCAGCTTTACCGGTATGCCGTCGTTATGGGGCATTGCCGGAACCATTATCATGACTGTTGTAAGCAAAAGTGCAAGTACAATTTCCGTGAAACTGAAAAGAGTCGAAAAATGTGCCGAACGCGCCGCCGGGGTCGGTGCTTGAGATCATCCCCAGGTCGGGCCGAGGAGCGGAGCGGTTACGCCGAGTTGTCCATAGTTGGCCATTGATTCGTTATTATTAAAATGATTCATTATGATCTTCAACTATCCAGTGATCATATTCATTTGTATCTATACTATACCATTTGAGAATTTCAAAATTATTTAAAGTTTTTGAGAACTTTCTAT
>CAZKPR010000149.1:0-9849 GCA_964554685.1 uncultured Leptospirales bacterium
CATCACCGATCATTGTCTTTAACCGCCGTAGCTGTTGATGGTATCAATGATTCGATCGAGCGTGCTTTCGTCCATCCCTGGGAAAGTCGGCAGGGCGATGACCTGGTAGCAGAGCCGCTCCGTTACTGGAAACTCTCCCCTCGCTATTCCAAGATATGCATATGCCCGCTGGAGATATACCGGCACCGGGTAATACACGCGCGATGATATCCCCTTCATTACCAGATAATTGTGAAACCGGTCCCTTTCTCCCTTGAACCGGGCCGCGCAAACATGATAATTGGATTGGACATTCCCGGGTATTGCCTGGAAATCAAAGAGGTCTTTCTTGAGGTTATGCCTGTATGCTTCAGCAATGCCGGCCCTTTTCCTGTTCGCGTTATCCAGGCCTCTCAGCCTGACCCTCAGGATGGCCGCCTGAAGTTCGTCCAGCCTGCTGTTGATGCCGGGTATGGAGGCATTGTTCCCGTCAATCGATCCGTGGTTCCTGAGAAGGCGCAGGGCGAGATGTATATCGTCATTGCCGGTAACCACCATCCCCCCGTCCCCGCAGCCCCCAAGGTTCTTTGTCGGGTAGAAGCTGAAAACGCCGATATCCCCCAGAGCTCCCGCCTGGTATCCGTCGAGGGTGCTGCCGTGGGACTGACAGGCGTCTTCGATGATCGCCACGGACGATCCGAAGCGATCCCTGATTTTTCGACAGTCCACCACGTTGCCGAACAGGTGAACGGGAATGACGGCCCTTGTTTTTCTGGTAATGACCGAGGCTATTCGGTCAATGTCAATCAGGAACGTATCGGCATCGACGTCGACGAAAACGGGACGTGCCCCCGTGGCATGGATCGCCGATATCGTGGGTAGTGCCGTATAGGGACTCGTAATCACCTCGTCTCCGCGGCGTATACCGAGGGACATGAGGGCAAGCATCAACCCGTCGGTACCGCTGGCGACCCCGACCGCATGGCGTACTCCAAGGTACCCGGCGTATTCCTTCTCGAAGGACGCAACTTCGGATCCGAGGATGTAGCGCCCGGATGCGAGAACACGGGTGATCGCCTCGTGAAGTTCTCCCTTCTCGGTTTCGTACCGGAGGATCAGTTCCTGGTTAACGGTCATGGTTTTCCCTGCATGGCTTAACGAATTGCCGTTCAGCGGCGCAAGGCGACATGTGATACGGGGTCATGCGGTTATCATCGATTGCTCGGCGCCACGGAACGGCGGTGGTAGCAAATCGTGGTTTAAATGCCTGGACCCTGAAGCGGCACGGAGTGCCGAAGCATCACGGATTGGATTATTCGGAAGGAAAGCTGAAGGTAAAGAACATTATCGCCGACCATAAAAAAAGTTTATCGTGTCAGCATGGACCCTAAACAGGTGATAATTTCATGATGATGATTGCATTTTTAGAAGGAGTTGCGTATATGGTAACCTGGCACTATGATCTGTTGGCGGGAGGTGTTTTGATGATTACAACCATTGAGGGCGGCAGTTCCTCCGATAGCCGCGGAACGGTGCGATTCGTGAATGATTTTACATTTGAAAACGTGAAACGATTTTACATGGTGGAAAACATCAATGCGGGGTTTGCAAGGGACTGGCACGGACACATGAAGGAAACAATCTATGCCTGCGCGGTAGCAGGCAGGGTCCTTCTCGGCGTGGTGTGCCTGGACACTGATGAAACATACCGGTTCATGCTTGAGGGGAACGCGCCGAAGATCGTATGCATACCTCCACGCTGCGCGAGCAGCTTCAAGCCACTGACGGACGGCGCCAGGATGCTGTTCTTTTCCACGGCGACGCTGGAAGACAGCATTTCCGACAGCATGAGGTATCCTCTCGGACGGTGGAATGTACTTGATGACTTCGGGGAGGGTGATACGCGTTAATGGGCGCCGATCCGCTCCACCAGCTCATCGGCGCCGTTTGTTTCGAAGCGATGGCGCAGATAATACTTTACCCGCCGCTCAGAACTGCTGAAGCGCGATGATATGTTTTCGAAAAGGGCCTGTTTGCCGAAATACCTGCTTTCCCAGAACTGGTTGTAGCTGGCGGCGCAGATGACCAGGTCAAAGGCGTTGAAGTAATCCACGGCGGGGAACAGGCCTCCCCGGTAATTCGATGAGTAGGTCATCGCATAGCCCTCGTCCTCGAGGTACGCGTATTTCGACCTGTGCGCGTCAAAGTCCCCGGGATTTCCGTTGAAGGCGTAGAGACAGTGCTTTTCGTCCGGCGAGAGGCCGAGCTTGCCCAGGGCGGTCTCCCGGTCGAGGATCTCGTCCCTGTTCCGGATGATGACGGGATTGATCCGGTCGAATGGCAGGGGGGTGTCGAAAGGCTCGATCGCCAGGAGCTGGTGGTACTGTTCCGGCCTGAACCGCAAAGTCCCGCCGGGCAGGGGCACGCGGAAAAAATCGTCCTTCACCCAGTGGGAGAGAAATATTTTCCGGCAGGTGAACCGGTCTATGAAGTGGTGAAGTGAAAACCAGAGGAGGTCCACGATGAGCACGTCGGGGTCCAGGGCGATGAGGTTCCTGTAGAGCGCGGACCCGGGATAGGTTTCCCCGGTGAGATCTTCCTCCGGCTCCGGGGGGATCTCGACGTGTCGGTGGCCGAAGGCGTCCGCCAGGTGCGCGAAGGGGGACATGTTGAGTATGGTGAATTCACAGTCGAGGCCGGCGCGCCGCAGTGCGTTGCCCACGGCGATCCCCCGGACCAGGCGGCCGGAGCCGGTGGTCCCGGAGGTGTAGAAGACGACGCGCATCAGCAGCCGTAGAAGAACTGGAACTGGCCGACGCCCTTGCCCGTGGTGCCGTAGGTTGTCCACCCGGCGCCGGTGATGTCATTAAATGAGACGAGTTTATCGATGTCCTCGTTGGGTGGCCGTTCATCAGTTACTATCAGCGTATCGTTTCGTATGCCGACGAACCGTTGCGGGCTGTAAAACATTCCCGGGTTAGTGTTCAGACTGCTGACAATGGATCCGTAGCCCGCGATAAACTGGAGGTCCGCGGTTAACTGAATAATAACATATCCGGAGGCGCCACCCGGGTTGGCCACGTACACATTGGGTCCGCGCGACTTCACATCCAAATAATTAGGATTGCCCAGGTAGGTTCCGTACGACGCCGTAACCTGTGTCGATGCAGTATCGTACCGGAAGATCCTGGGCAGGCCAGATCCGTTTGTTCCGGCAATGTATAATGTTCCGTCAGACGCCATATCGAGACCTCTGATCAAGTTTACATTCTCGCTTCCTGTCTTGGATATCGCCGCGTCAGCCGTGCCATCAAGATTGCATCGCTTGAGCGTGCCCGAGGAGGTGGCGTAATACACCTGGTTCCTGGCCCTGTCCACGGCGACTGAAACGATGCCGCTGCCTGATCCAGTGCCCAGGGTGTCATGTTCAGTAGCACTCATGTTGTTTATGCGGATAACGACATCGCTGCCGGATGTTGCGTTATTGGCGATATAGATTCTTCCCCGGGAATCAAAATCAACATCCAAGGGATAAAACGTGCCGGCAAACCCGATATCGCTTCCCTGTATGTCGGTCCAACCCGAGCCGGTCATATCGTTTATCTGAATGAGACGACGGATACTATAAAAAATATTATCGAATGGGTCGGGTATCACGATCTTCGTCTCATTCAGCCCCATCACCACGGGAACGCTCACCGTTTCCCCGGCGGGACAGTTCGCCGAGGAGGTGCCGCGGAAGGAGGCAGCGGCACTCGGGTCCCCCGGCGCCACGTAGGCGGTCACCTCGAAAATGCGGAGCGCGCCGGCCGGCACGCTCAGGGAGATCGTGGAATAGGGAGCGAAGCTCTTCTCGATGAGGGCGATGTCGGGCCCCGTGACGCGTACCGTGATGTTCGAGAAAGACGCCGGGGCGCTCTGGGCCACTGCGTCGGGCACCAGGAAGCGGCGCATCCGCTCGATGAGGCCCGCCTGCGCTTCAGGCGTTTCAGGAGGCAGGTTCAGGTTGATCACCGCCCGGGCGTAACCGAAGGGAATCCGGTGCTCCGAGTCGGAGCAGGAGAAGACGCCGGTCGCCGCGATGATGACAAGAATGATAACGACACGTGATGCGCGATTCATGGTGGGTGCCTCGCGAAAATATTTTCAGTTATTTTATAATAAATTAAAGCATTAAGAATAGCAAGTTTTTTCAATGAGAAACTATACGAAAGAAAAGTTTTTTTCAGGACGGCTGGATTAATCCGCCTGCATGGGTTTATATTCGTCTGACCGTTTTCCCGTTGTTTTTATCTTCCGTATTCGCGACAGGGCTTTCTTCGTACCGGGGGTTGACATCATCTCATTTTTATGATAGCATCGAAAAACTTTTTTTTGGGCGCCGCGGCGCGTTGCGCGAAGCGCCCTGTAACGCATGTTATGCTATGGAGAGTATGATGAAAGACGCCACGATGAAACGCATTGCGCGCACGCTTTTCGCCCTTGCAGCGCTGCCCCTGGCCGCCGCGGTCATGGCGGCGAGTCCCCTGGAGCCGGTGAAGACCGACAACCCCCGCGACACCATGAGGACCTTCATGGAATCGATGAACGACTACCGGCAGGGGCTTGAAAAGCGGGACGACCGGCTCATGGGCCGCATCGACAGGGCGGTGCGCTGCTTCGACCTCGAGGAGGGTTTTTTCCTGGAGCACCAGGAGAAGGCGCGGGAACACGCCGTGCTCCTGAAAGAGGTGATCGACCGCGTCATCGTCATAGATTATGATAAAATACCGGAGGGTCCCGAAGGGCCCGGGGAAAAGCTGCTGCGGTGGCGCCTCAGGGGAACGGAGATCACCATCGCCCGCAAGGAATCGGGGGAGCGCGCGGGTGAATACCTCTTCACGCGGGAGACCGCGGGCCGGGCGAAGGAATTCTACGAGAAGGTGAAGCATCTCCCCTATCTCGAGGGAAGCGGGCAGGGGGCCCTCTACCGGGGCACCTGGTTCGAGGAAACGGTCCCGGCCTGGATGAAGGAGCGCTTCGTGTTCCTCAAGATATGGCAGTGGGCCGGCCTTTTTCTCGCCATATTCCTCGGGCTTCTCGTGAAATTCATGGTGCGCCTGGGGGTCGACCTGGTCAACAGGATCTCGGCGCGCTCGAAGAGGGTCTGGTTCATGAAGACCGCGAAGGCCTTCTCGGGGCCCACGAGCCTCCTGGCGGCCACCCTCTTCTGGTATGTCTCCTACCGCCTCCTCGGGTTCGACGGGGGGGTGCAGACCTTCCTTCGCGTTGTCCTCCAGGTCCTTCTCGCCGGGGCGCTCCTCTGGCTCCTCTACCGGCTCATGGGGGTCTTTTCCGATTACCTGGCGGAGGTGGCGTCGCGGACGCAATCGACCCTGGACGACAAGCTGGTGCCCATCGCGACACGGGCCATGCGGATCTTCGTCGTGATCTTCGGCGCCCTGGTGGCGGTGCAGAACATGGGACTTAACGTCATGTCGGTCCTGGCGGGCCTGGGCATCGGCGGCCTCGCCTTCGCCCTGGCGGGGAAGGACATGGTGGCCAACTTCTTCGGCTCCCTGATGATCCTCTTCAATGGTCCCTTCCAGGTGGGGGACTGGATCATCGTGGGGAGCGCCGAGGGGACGGTGGAGGAGATCGGCTTCCGCACCACGAAGATCAGGACCTTCTACAACTCGGTGATCACCATCCCCAACGGCGAGCTGGTCATCAAGGAGGTCGACAACATGGGTCGGCGGGAGTACCGGCGCGTCATGGCGACCATCGGGGTCACCTACGGCACGCCCCCCGACCTTCTCCGCGGATTCATCGACGGGATCAGGAACATCATCGCCGAGAATCCCCATTCGAAGAAGGACGCCATCTACGTGGTGTTCAACGGGTATGGAGATTCCAGCCTGGATATCCTCATCTATTACTTCCTCAAGGTGCCCGACTGGATGACGGAGCTCGAACAGAAGGAGGACGTTTACATGCACATATTTCGCCTGGCGGCGCGGATGGGCGTGGATTTTGCGTTCCCGACCCGCACGGTGCACATGGAAGGGTCTTCCGGGGAAAAGGGCGCCGGGGGCGTCCGCGCCGGGGAAGACACGATTGTGCCCGCCGGGGATTGATCCGGCGGGGAAATATCCGGGAAAAATTTATTTTTTCCCTCGATTATTTATAGTATTATTGATGATAGAGTCGGGAAAAAAGGTTTGCAATTAATCAAATGCGTCATTACTCTGCGCAGGGGTGACGCAGGAGGAAACCATGAAGAAATCACATATATTCTGCTCAGTCGTCTTCGCTCTGGTTTTCGCGGCCTCCTCGGCATTCGCGGAAATTCGTGTCGTGTCCGTGAAGGGGACCGCGGCGTATAAAACCGGCCAGCAGTGGGTGCCTCTCAACGCGGGGGCCGCCCTCGCCGTGGGCACCAGGGTCAGCACCGGGGTCCGCTCCACCGTGGTACTGCGGATCAACCGGCATACCGTCACCGTCCAGCCTCTCACCATCATGAAGGTGACCGAGAGCGTGGAACGGGCCGGCAGCTCCACCACCAATATAGGTCTCCGGCGCGGATCCGTGCGCACGAAGGTGGCGAGCGACGCCAGGGTGAAGACCGTCTTCAAGGTATCGACACCCGTCGCCACGTCGAGCGTGCGGGGGACCGAGCAGGTCGTGGTATACAGCCCCACCTTCGGCATGAGGGTCATCGTCCTCTCCGGCGTCGTGGAAGGGAGCGGGCTCAACAGCGCCGGCAAGCTCGTTTCGGGGAACCTGGAGTTCTGGCAGAAGTACGCCTCGCCGGTACCGGAAAGCCTGATGACCGGCATGGAGGATTTTCTCACCCAGACAGGGTCCCTCTTCGTCACCCTTGACGAGGAGACGGCCTTCGAATTATTCGGCGAGGATTTCCTGAGCTATGACATGGGGGGAGGAACAGGCCAGGGCGGCGGACAGAACGCCCCCGTGCCGGTCAATATCTACCTTGTTTGGCCGAATCCCCAGTAGAACAGCGGTAAACCGGTTATCCCCGCGGCGCGACTATCTCAATTCACAGGTAGAGACGACCGCGGGGCCAATCATATCAGATACAGATATTCAGGGGGGGTCATGAGAAAGCTACTCATCCTCGGTGTTGTCGTAATACTTTCATCCCCGCTTTTTTCCCAGGAAATCAATTTCATCAACGAGCTTTCCGGCAAGAAGGTCGTGACCTTCGGTGACGGGGTGCGGATGTACATGTACGCCATGGGAAAGGCCCCGGGGGGCTTTGACGCCAATGTGCGGGCACTGAAACAGGCGGGGCTCCTGAAAAAGGACAGTTACGACGCGGACAAACCCCTGCGGCGCGGCATGCTGGCCCTCATGGTGGCGCGCCACCTCAAGCTGAAGAGCTCCCTGTTCTACCTGATGTTCGACACCCGGCGCTACGCGCACCGCGCCTGCGTGGGTGATAAGATCATGGCCGTCAACACGAGCGAATTCGACAAGCTCACGGGGGATGAACTCATCGAGGTGATTTCAATCGTCACCGCGCGCATGGAGGGGGCGAAATGAAAAGGAAATCACTCACCGCGTGCATGACGCTGATCCTTTCGATCTCCTTCGCCCTGGCGGGGGCGGCGGCCCGCGCCCAGCTTTTCACTCCGGACCCGGAAGCGGACCCCGACATGGTCACCTCGAAGAGCCGTAAAAACATCCGCGACAGCGGCGTCCAGTACGGGGCCTGGGTCTCCCCCTACATCATCTACCAGGAAGCGCCGGGGGGCAACTTCAGCACGTCGGTGAACACCTTCCGGGCCTGGTTCAAGACCTATCTCTGGGACAACAGCTTCCTCTACGTGCGGGGCAAGGACACCTACACCGCGGTCATAAAAAAGGGGGGCTCCGGGGTACGGAACAAGAACGTCCTGGACCTCGATATCGGCTATATCGCCATGGCCACGCCGCGGAGAAACCTCGATTTTTCCGTGGGGCGGAAGTATTACAATATCGGCTCGGGCCTCGTGCTGAACGGACGCGGCGACGGGGCTGAGCTGAACTTTTATTCCAAATACCTGAACGTCAAGGCCCTTGGATCATGGACCGGCTTCCTGGTGAAGGACGACAACCCCTACGGCCTGAGCGACCGCGACCTCTCCACGGGATCCAGGCGCGTCTTCGGCGGCGGCGAGATCTCCACGGAGTGGTTCAACCAGAAGCTCTACGTGTTCGGCGTGGCGCAGTTCGACTTCGGCAAGGAGCGCTTTGACAGCCGGAGGAGACAGCTCGCGGCCCTCATCGGATGGGCCGAGGGCTTCAGCTACTACAGCGGCCGGAGCCGCTACGATTCCCAGTACTACGGCGTGGGCCTCCGGGGCGTCATCGTGAGCGGCCTCGCCTATTCGGGGGAGGCCGTCATGGAACGGGGTAAAAGCTACCTCTCCGGCCTCACGTTCTCGCAGTATATTCCCGGCTACAACGTGAAGAGCGACATCCTGGCCTACGCGGGCCAGTTCAAGCTTGACTATTACATCAAGACGCTCCTCACGCCGGTTCTTTCGGCTCACTATGCTTTCGGATCGGGGGACGTGAACCGGGACGATTACCGGACCCCGAGCGGCAACTCCCTGGGCAAGGACCACGGTTTCATCTATTTCGGCACCTTCGTGGGAGGGTACGCCCTCAAGCCCCTTCTCGCGAACATGCACGTGATCAGCGGAAGCGTGGCGGTATCGCCCTTCTCCTGGTCGGACGTCAGTTTCGTGAACGCGATGACCCTTACCGCCCGTTACTTCTACTACATGAAGCATAAAAACATGGCGACGATCAACTACGGCCTGGACGCCACGAAGCATGAGCGGGAAATCGGACACGGACTGGACGCCTCCCTGCGGTGGCGGCTTTTCTCCGACCTGACCCTGTCGGTCACCTACGGTCTTTTCATCCCCGGCAAGGCCTTCGGGTACGCCTACGACTGGACCCTGCGGACGGTTACCAGCTCGCGCACGACGTACCGCCATTTTCTCATGGGAGGGTGTAACGTAACGTTCTGACCGTCTTACCCTCCCGCGCCGGGTAAGCGGGAGGGTCACCAACCTTTTGAATCCATGGGGGGCCAGCCATGCTGCAGCGCTACTTCGAGGCGGCGAATCGGTTCATTGATGAACACAAATTCTCCGGGGTCGCCGTCGCCCTTCTGTTTTACCTCCTCGTCGCGGCGTTCTGCTTCACGCGGGCCTACGAGATGTTCGAGTTGAAGCTCTACGACCTCCGCTTCGCACTCCGGCCTTCCATCAAGGAATGGGATCGCCTCTATTTCCTGGATATCGACGAAAACAGCCTTACCACGGTGGGGCAGTACCCCTGGCCGCGGGGAACCTATGCCCGGGGACTTGAAACCCTCAGGGAAGTGGGCGCACACCAGGCGAGCTTTGATATCATGTTCCCTGACGCATCGCCAAGGATCGTCAACCCGGTGGAATTCGAATCCCTCTACCGGAAAGCGGCGGGGGGACAGCGGATTGGCGCGGGGGAGGTCGAGGCGGCGGGGATCGACAACGACCTGCTCTTCGCCCGGGGAGTCGGGGAGGCGGGCAACGTTGTCATGGCCTATACCTTCAGCGACGAGCCCCTGGCCTACGACGTGATCGAACGCCAGAAAAGCCCCGCCTTCATCAAGGCCAGGGAGCGGTTCATCCGTCGCGCCTCCATTCCCGTTCCCCCCGATAAAGAGAAATCGCTGGCATACCTTGACGACAAGTCCGTGAAAAGCATCTCCTACCCCATATCGGAGCTGATGAACGCGGGCCATGCCTTCGGTTTCGTGAACAGGTACACCGATATCGACGGCGTTACGAGGAAGGTCCAGCTGGTACAGGTCTATGAGGGGAGGATATGGTT
>CAZKPR010000150.1:0-9825 GCA_964554685.1 uncultured Leptospirales bacterium
GTGTGCTCTTCCGATCTCGCGGCTGGAGAAGCACACCGGCGAGGAGGGGGCCGTGAAGCCCGTGAAGGCGGAGACGAGGAAATCTGCGGGTAAAAAAAAGGGAGAAACCGAAATGGCATCGGAAACCGAAGGTCTTGTGGAAATCGGGGAATTCGCGAAAATCGACATCCGCGTGGCACGGATCATTACCGCCGCGAAGATCGAGGGATCGGACAAGCTCCTGGAACTGCGCGTCGATTCGGGCCTTGACGAGCGAACCATAATCGCCGGCATCGCCCGGTGGTACGAGCCGGAGGCCCTGACGGGCAAAAAGATCCTCCTCGTGGCGAACCTGAAGCCCGCAACGATCTTCAAGCGCCTCTCCCACGGCATGCTCCTGGCCGCGACCCCTCCCGGTGGAGACCGGCCCTACCTCGTCGAGATCGACGACTCGATCCCCGCGGGGGCCAAGCTGGGCTGAGCCATGCGCATCGGCATCATCTCCGACACCCACAACAACATCGACCTGACCCGAAGGGCCGTTTCCCTCTTCAAGGAAGAGGGGGTTGACATGGTCGTCCACTGCGGGGACTGCACCTCGCCGAAGATGCTGACGCTCTTCGAGGGGCTCAACTGCCGGTTTGTCCTGGGCAACGGGGATATCGACGTGGAGCACTTCAATGCCGAATCCCAGCGGCTCGGCTTCGGTCCCATGGGTGAGCAGTGCTCCTTCGAGGCCGACGGTAAAAAGATAATGGTATTCCACGGTCACGACGTGCCGCAGTTCCGCCAGGCCGTCGCCTCGGGTGAATACGACTACGTCATCAAGGGCCACACCCACAGCTACGAGAACTACATGTCGGGAAACACCCGCGTCATCAATCCCGGCTCGCTCTACGGCGCCGATGAATTCTCCGTGGCCATCCTGGACACCGAATCGGGCAGGGTGGAGAGAATCGTCATCGAGGAAGAATAACGAGCCGGCGATTTATTTTACACCCTGGGGCATATTTTTTCTTGCGTAAAACCCGGTGACATGATCGATTATTGCCTAACGCGGCGGGGCCGGCCCCGTCGGCTGCACTCACGAAGCGGGAGCGGACATGAAAAAGATACGCGCCATCACCTTCGACCTCTGGGACACGGTGATCATCGACGATTCCGACGAACCGAAGCGGGCCGCGGCGGGGAGGCCCTCGAAAAGGGAGGAGCGACGGATCCTGGCCCACCAGTTTCTCTCGCGGCAGGGTTCCATCGACCGGAAGCTCGTGGACCTCGCATGGGACACGGCGGACGCCGCCTTCACCAGGGTCTGGAAGGAGCACCATATCACCTGGACCGTGGGGGAGCGCATCGGCGTCGCACTGAAGGGCCTGGGCCGCACCCTCCCCGACATTGATTTCGCCGAGCTCGTGAGGCTCCACGAGGAGATGGAGCTCGAGATCCGTCCCGACATGGTCCCCGGGGTCAAGGAAGCCCTGGAAAAGCTCCACGGCACCTATCGCCTGGGGGTCATCTCCGACGCAATATTCTCCCCCGGCAGGGCCCTCCGGCAAATGCTCTCCGACGCGGGCATGATCAGGCTCTTCGACGCCTTTATCTTCTCCGACGAGGCGGGCCGCTCGAAGCCGGACCCCTCGGTGTTCCTCGCCGCGGCCTCCGCCCTGGGCGTGAACCCCGAGGAGATGGTGCACATCGGCGACCGGGAGCAGAACGACATCGCGGGTCCGCACGGAGTGGGGGCCAGGGCGGTCCTCTGCACCGCGGCCCTCGACCGCGGAGGCGGGGCCACCGCCGCCGAGGGAGCCTTCAGCGACTACGGGGACCTTCCGGACCTGGTCGCACAACTCGACAGGTGAGGTGGACAGAATGCCCGACGCCCCCCGGTTTCTCATACTCGACGGCTACCCCAAAAAAAGCAGGGATGAATTCGACGTCACGGGCATGAAGCTCGCCGGCGTGCTCTACGTCGACATGCTCCTGAAGTACCTGCCCGGCGCGGAATGCGATATCCTCTACACCAGCGATCCGGGCGTTTCGGCGCCCGATGACGCGGCCCTCGCCGGATACGCCGGCGTCCTCTGGCCGGGATGCAACCTCACCGTGTACCACGGCGACGACCCCAGGGTCACGGTCATGCTCGACATCTGCGAACGAGCCTTCGAGGCGGGGATCCCCCAGTTCGGGACCTGCTGGGGCATCCAGGTGCCCTGCTTCATCGCCGGAGGCGAGGTGAAGGAGAATCCCAGGGGACGGGAAATGGGAATCGGCCGCTGCATCCGCCTCACGGAAGAGGGTAAGCGCCACCCGATGATGAAGGGAAAGCCGGAGATATACCGCCACTTCGTGAGCCACGACGATTACGTCACCAGGCTGCCCGAGGGCGCCCTCCTCCTCGCGGGGAACGAATTCTCGCCGGTCCAGGCCGCGGAGATCCGATACCGGAAGGGCGTATTCTGGGGACTCCAGTACCATCCCGAGTACGACCTTTTCCAGATGGCGCGGCTCATCGTGGCCAGGGAAAAGAAGCTCACGGATCTCGGGTTTTTCAGGGGGCACGATGATTTCCGCGCCTACGTGGAGCGCCTGGAGGCCCTTCACGCCGACCCGTCGAGGAAGGACCTCAGATGGCAGCTCGACATCGAGGACGACATACTCTCGGACGAAATCCGCCAGTGCGAATTCAGGAACTGGATAGACACCTTTTACCGGTAGGAAAGGAGCAGCGTGATGTCAGTGCACAACCCGGACCAGAAACTCGTCGACGGCCTCAGGGAATCCTCGAAGGAGGACTCCATAGCCTGCGGCGCCGTCTTTTCCGTCATTGAGCGGCTCCAGGCCAACCCGGCCGAGGCCGGAAGGACCCTGGACCTCCTGGATATCTCAATAAAGGGATGCCAGCTCGGACTCTTCGGCTACACGCCCAACAAGAAGATCGTGAAGCCGGCTGAATCGGTTCCCGAGGACCTCGAAAAGGAGATCAGGTCACGCCTCTCGGAGGGACGGCTCCCCTGCGCCGAGGCCTGGGCGATCGCGGCGTCGCGGGGCATGTCGAAGATGAACGTGGCCGCGGCGTGCGAAACCCTGGGGGTCAAGATTTCCCAGTGCCAGATCGGGGCCTTCTGATCAGGACAGCGCCTTCCCGATACGCTCCAGGGCGCGCTCCACGTTTTCGTGCGAGTTGAAGGCGCTCAGCCTGATGTACCCCTCGCCGCACCTCCCGAAACCGGACCCCGGCGTGCAGACCACGCCGGCCCTGTCCAGCAGGAGATCAAAGAAGGACCAGGAATCGCGGTCCCCCTTTATCCAGATGTAGGGCGAGTTGACCCCGCCGGTGCAGGAGAACCCGAGGCGTCCCATGCCGTCACGTATGACCGAAGCGTTCTTCAGGTAGTAATCCCCGAGGTCGCGCACCTCCCGCTGGCCCGCCTCCGAGTAGACCGCCTCGGCGGCGCGCTGGACCGGGTAGGAGACCCCGTTGAACTTGGTGGTCTGCCGCCTGAGCCACAGGGCGTGCAGGTCGACGGGCTCGCCCGACGCGTTCCGGGCGCGGCATTTCCTGGGCACCACGGTGTAGGCGCAGCGGGTGCCGGTGAAACCCGCCGTCTTGGAGAGGCTCCTGAACTCCACGGCCACCTCCTCGGCCCCCTCTATCTCGTAGATGCTCCTCGGTATGGCGGCGTCCCTGATGAAGCTTTCATACGCCGCGTCGAAGAGAATGAGGGCTCCCTTTTCCCTGGCATAGCGCACCCAGGCGGCGAGATCCTCCCGCGCGGCGGTGGCCCCCGTGGGATTGTTCGGGAAACAGAGATACACGAGGTCAACGGCCTCCTCCGGCACGGCGGGGACGAAGCCGTTCTCCTCCGTGGACTCAAGGTAGACCAGGCCCTCGTACCTGCCGTCGCGGAACCCGCCGGTCCTTCCCGCCATCACGTTGGTGTCCACGTAGACGGGGTATACCGGGTCGGGGACCGCGATGCGGATGTCGCCGTCGAAGAGCTCCTGGAAATTGCCCGTGTCGCACTTCGCCCCGTCGCTCACGAATATCTCCTCCGGGGCGATCCCCGCTCCCCTGGCCTGGAAATCGATCTCGGCGATCTTCTCGCGGAGGAAGTCGTACCCCTGCTCCGGACCGTATCCCCGGAAGCTCTCCGCCGCTGCCATGTCATCCACCGCGCGATGAAAGGCCTCGATGCAGGCCCGGGGCAGGGGGAGGGTCACGTCCCCGATCCCGAGGCGTATGATCTCCTTGTCCGGGTGCTTCCCCTGGTGCTCCGCCACGCGGCGGGCGATATCCGAAAACAGGTAGGACGCCTTGAGCTTGAGATAATTATCATTGATCCGTATCATGCGCACCCTCGCAACCATTGCTGACGCGGCCATGAACCGGTTGTACGCCGCGAAAAACTAACCTTATTATTTAGGGTTGCATTTTTATCAAGCAATTTGTAGCCTCTACCGGCCCGTTCATGGAAAAACCGCCGCACCCCGGGACGGGCGATGCGCAGGATGAAGCAATGGAACATCTGATCGAACCCCTTATCATGGGATGCCGTCTCTGCCCGAGGGAATGCGGCGTGAACCGGCTCGCGATCCCGGGGAAGTGCGGGGGAGGTCAAATGGCCACGGTGAACCTCCACGGCCTCCACCGCGGGGAGGAGCCGGTCATCTCCGGAAGCAGGGGCAGCGGCACCGTCTTTTTCGCACACTGCGCCATGCGATGCGTCTACTGCCAGAACCACCTGATCAGCCATGGAGGCAGCGGCACCCCCCGTTCGATATCCGGGCTCTGCGATATGCTGCTCGAACTCCAGGAGATGGGGGGGCATAACGTCAACCTGGTTACGGCGAGCCACTACGCGCCCCACGCCGCGGAGGCCCTTCGCGCGGCCCGGGAGCGCGGGCTCAGTATTCCCGTGGTGTGGAACAGCAGCGCCTACGAGAAGCCGGAGACCCTGCGCCTCCTGGAGGGCCTCGTCGACGTCTACCTTCCCGACCTTCGCTATTGCCATGGCGAGACGGCGGCGAGGTATTCCGGCGTCCCCGACTACCCTGAGCGGGCCGCCAGGGCGATACGGGAGATGTTCAGGCAGGCGGGGCACCTCCGCGTTGAGGAGGGACTCGCGGTGTCGGGGGTGATGGTCCGCCTCCTGCTTCTTCCCGGACTGGCCAGGGAGGTCAGGGGTTCCCTCGCATGGATACGGGACGCCCTGGGCCGGGAGACCTGGATCAGCCTCATGGGGCAGTACTACCCGGCGCACCGCGCCGGGGAGTTCCCTGAAATCAACCGCGCGGTGTCCACGGAGGAATACGGGGAGTGCCTGGAAAGCCTTTATGACCTGGGCTTCGAGAACGGCTTCACCCAGGAGGTGGGATCCTCCCCCGCCTTCACCCCGGATTTCGCGCGATGAACGGGACGCCATGAAAAACTCCGGAATTGAAATCACCTGCGACGTCGCCGTGATCGGCGGGGGACCCGCGGGAATGATGGCGGCGGGAAGGGCCGCGCACCTCGGTGCCGACGTGGTGCTCCTTGAAAAAAACCGCCTCCCCGGCAGGAAGCTCCTGATTACCGGCAAGGGACGCTGCAACATCACGAACGCCGACGAAGACCCCGGGAGTTTCCTCGAGGTCTTCGGGGTGAAGAAACGCTACCTCCATTCGCTCCTCCACGCCTTCGGCGTGGAAGACGCGCTTGATTTTTTCACCGCCCGGGGGGTCCCCCTCAAGGTCGAGCGGGGGGGACGGGTCTTCCCCGAATCGGACAGGGCCAACGACGTCCTCTCCGCCCTGGAAGGATACATGGCTGAAGGCGGAGTCCGCGTCATGACCCGCTTCGACGTCCGGTCCGTCTCGCCGCGCGACGGCCGCATCGAAGCGATACATGGCGACGCCGGCACGGTAGCCGCGGGGAGCTACATTCTCGCCACGGGGGGGAAAAGCTACCCCGCCACGGGCTCCACGGGAGCGGGATACGAACTCGCCGCCTCCCTGGGCCACACCGTCATCACGCCCCGCCCTTCCCTCGTGCCGGTGATCCTCGACGCTCCCTGGACCGGCGAGGTGGAGGGACTCTCGCTCAGGAACGTCGGGGTGAAGCTCCTGCGCGGGGACCGGGTCGTCGCCTCCGGTTTCGGCGAGGCCCTCTTCACCTCCCGCGGCATGAGCGGCCCCGTGGTGCTCGATCTTTCAAGGGCTATCGGCGCCCTTTCCCTGGAAGGGCTCGATCTTTCCATCGACCTGAAGCCCGCCCTCGACATGAAGACCCTGGACGCCCGGGTGCGCCGCGACCTCGGCGAAAACGGGACACGCCTTTTTAAAAATTCCCTCGGCGGTCTTTTCCCCGCCTCCCTGGTCCCGGTCATGGTGCGCCTCTCCGGCGTGGCGCCGGATAAAAAGGCGGGGGAGATCACCCGGGAGGAGCGGAAATCGCTCTGCGTCATCATGAAAGACCTTCGCGCCCCCGTGACGGGTCTCGAGGGCTTCGAGCGGGCCATTGTCACCGCCGGGGGGATATCCCTCGACGAGGTGGACATGCGCTCCCTTCGTTCGCGTCTCGTCGAGAACCTCTTCTTCGCCGGGGAGATCCTGGACATCGACGGCCCCACGGGAGGATTCAACCTCCAGCTCTGCTGGACCACGGGATACTGCGCCGGGAGCGCCTCGGCCGGCGATTTATCCCGCGGGGAAGCGAACCGCGGAAAAAAATAGTACTTGATGGATGCGCCCGCTTCCTGTCCGCTGCAATCCGGGAAGAAATTCTACGAGAGGTTACCATGGCAGAACTGCGAGCGATCATAAAAACGGGAAAGGGCGACATCAAGCTGACGCTCTTCCCCGACAGGACGCCGGTCACCGTCGCCAGCTTCACGAACCTGGCCGGCAAGGGCTTCTACAACGGGCTCACGTTCCACCGCGTCATCAATGACTTCATGATCCAGGGGGGGTGCCCCCACGGCACGGGCACCGGCGGCCCGGGCTACTCCTTCGAGGACGAGTGCGCGCCGGACCTGCCCCACGACAGGCCCGGGGTCCTCTCCATGGCGAACGCGGGCCCCGGCACCAACGGGAGCCAGTTCTTCATCACCCACGTGCCCACTCCGTGGCTCAACGGCAAGCATACGGTCTTCGGGTCCACGATAGACGCCGACGACATGAAGACCGTGAACGCGATACGACAGGGCGATCGGATCGATTCCATCGTCATCGAGGGGGACGTGACGGAACTGCACGCCGCCCTGGCGGGGCGCATCGAGGAGTGGAACAAAAAACTCAAGGCATAGACGTCCCCGTACCGGCGGGCGGGCGTACGCGCGAAGGAGCATGCCGATGGAATGGGTATACCTGCTGACCGCGGGCATCATGGAGATGGGATGGCCCCTGGGTTTCAAGCTGGCCCAGACGTCCCAGGCGAAGGCCCTCTGGATCGTCGTATCGATCCTGAGCATGGCCGCGAGCGGTTTCTTTCTCTATCTGGCCCAGCGGACCATCCCCATCGGCACTGCCTACGCGGTCTGGACCGGAATCGGGGCGGTGGGGACCTTCACGATCGGCATCGTCATGTTCAGGGACCCCGTCTCAATGCTCCGGGTGCTTTCCGCGGGGCTCGTGGTCATCGGCATCGTGGGTTTGAAGCTCTCGCACTAGGACGCGTCGCCGCTCTTCCCGGGAGCGGGCCCGGTTTCATGGACTGGGGTTTCGGGGGTCTCGAAAAAACTATTGATTATTTTCACGGGAGACTGTATACTGTAGTATCCCCTTGCGAAATCCTGTGACACAGGAGTAATACCATGAAAGCTCGATCACCATTCAGCGCCGCCATGATCGTTGCGCCACTGGCGGTCTTCCTGGCCGCGGTGGCCATCCCGACATCATGCGCCAAAAAGACCGCGCAACGCGCCCTGGCCACCTTCGTGGTGGGCACGGTCACCCTCGAGCGCGCGGGAAGCGCCGCGGCAGCCGTTACCCACGGCCATGAATTCATCAGGGGGGACCGCGTCGTCACGGGGCCCCGGTCGCTTCTGGTCATCCAGGTGGGCGAGGAATCGGTGCTCCAGGTCAGCGCCGACACCAGTGTCGAGATCTCGGCCCTCATGGAAGGGGGGAACACGCGGTACAGCCTTGACAGCGGCAAGGTGCTGGCCCGGGTCCGCCCCCTCGCCAAGGGGGCGAGCTATACGGTCCAGACCAAGACATCCATCGCCGCGGTGCGGGGCACGGAATTCGGCGTTTCCCTTGAACAGGGGCGCCCCGTCGTGGCGGTCCATGACGGGAACGTGGCGGTCGCCCGCGTCGTTGACGAGACCCCGCGCGACGAGAAGGTTGTCGGGAAGGGGAGCGCGGCCCTCGTGGCGGACGCGATCACCACCCGGCCCGTAAGCGCGATCGAAGCGCGCGATTACGAGGAGTTTAAAAAGGTGCCCCTCATCCCCGGCATCGGCGCGAAAACCGGGGAGGACCTGAAGCGCATCGAGGAGAAGACCCTGCATCCGGAGACACAAACGGAAGAAATAGAGGGAGACAACGCCACAACCACTGAGGACGATGAGGAACAGGCGACCGCGGAAGAGAAGCCCCTCGTGTGGACCAGCAAGAGGGTGTACGCGTCATCGGACCCGATCGTGGTGGGATACAGGAACCTTCCGGAATACCGGAACGCCTGGATCTCGATTGAAAAGGCCTCGGCGGCCGAGGGGAGTTACGAGACGTACCAGTGGACCTACAGCGCGAAGAGCGGCAGCATGACATTCCCCGACCTGAACCTCGAGCCGGGGAGCTACGAGGTGCGTGTCCATTTCGGGAGGGGCAACGCGGTTGACATGCGGTTCCCCTTCAGGGTGCAGTAACCGGCCGCGCCGCGTTTCATGGAGGGGGCCCCGCAGGGAAGTTACACCGGCTTGATCCCCTTTTCTTCGTAGAGCTCCAGGGAGGTTATATTCTCGAAGTCGATCACCACGCGGGAATCCTCGATTTTGAGGACGTTGTTGACGATTTTCTGGAACCGGTCCGTGATGTTCATGATGTCGTTGTCCTCCACCCACTCGAAAACCTGGATAAAGAACTTCAACTCCGATAGCCGCGTGAGAACTTCTTCCATGGTTTCAATGGCGTCGGTGTAGACGTCGGCCTCGCTCAGCTCCTTTTCGAGCTTCGCGTAAAACACCTTCCAGCTGTCAAAGGGCTTGTGGTGGAACACCGAGGCGGTCCCTGATATGACCGAGCGCGCCGCAATGACGGAGCGCGTGATCCTGCTTATGAACAGGATAAAAAGGCCGAACTGCTCTTCCGCTCCGTCCCTGAACCGCCCCTTGATCGCGATCACGTCCGCGAATTCACCCTTGAGTATCCTCTTCGCGGTTTCGATGTCGCCGGAGCAGAACCGTTCGATTATTTTCAGCTTCTCGAAATATTCACGCGCCCCATCGTCCCGGTTCATCTGTCACACCCCGCCTTGACTGGACTCATTCAGGCTATCGAAAACGGCAGCGCGAGTCAAGATTATTTCTTGATCAGATCCATGATCCGGTCAAAATCATCCAGCGAATAGAAGCTGATTTCGATCTTCCCCTTTCCACCGGCATGGGTTATTTCGACCTTCGTTCCGAAGACGGACACCAGCTCATCTTCCATCTTCCTGATGTGGGCGTCCTTCCCCTTCTTCCTTTTCGAGGCCCCCTTCCCCGAATCCTTTTCCCTGACCTTCTCCTCGAGGGCCCTGACGGAGAGCGACTTCTTAATCACCTGGCGGAACAGATCGCCCTGGCGGCCCCCTTCCACCGACAGGAGCACCTTCGCATGCCCCGTGGAGAAATCCCCGGAGGCCAGGTCCACCCGTATGTCGGGGGG
>CAZKPR010000151.1:0-9806 GCA_964554685.1 uncultured Leptospirales bacterium
GTATCCATCTATATTTTAAATGCATGGTATTTATTAATAGAATAGTTGACAGATACGCCCATGGCCGAAAGATAGGTGCTCATGATCCCTTATATAAAAGAACTGTCACCAGCAACGATAATCCCGATGGCAAGAGCCACCCTGCGGGAAGTATCATTTCGCGAACGCAGACAAAGCGTGGATAACGCAATACCAGATTGTGGATCATGCGATCGACAGCACAACACGCAATAAGGAATACGTCATCAGGGATAGGTCCCGAATAGCGATGCATGTAATAGTGAGGAATACCATTCTCCCATTCAGACGATGAGGAGCGAGACGGGGGCCCGTGAGGCTTCCCTTTGTTGTATCCTCCGCTGCAAGCCCGCACTGATCTCTTAGAGCCTTCTGAGAGACCGGCGGCTTGAAGCGGCCGGTCTCTTATACAATCAGGAGGTTTTCCAATGTCAGATTACACACAAATGTGGTCGGATCTCGGCCTTGATCTAAAAGGTCATGATACACTCCTTGCCGTACTCGGTGGAGCCTATCAGGATATTTTTCTGTCTCAGAAAAATCGTCCCGAGGGAATGAAGTACTTTGACTTTGTCATGAGCGAGGTGCACGGCCTTCGCATCAAGGAGCTCATGGACGCGAAGGCTGAGGGCAGGAAGGTCATCGGCTCGTACTGCGTGTTCGTGCCGGAGGAGCTCATCCTCGCCGTGGACGGCGTGTCCGTGGGCCTCTGCGCGGGAGCAGAATTCAATTTCGAGGGCGCGGAAGAGCTCCTTCCCAGGAATACCTGCGCCCTCATCAAGTCGGCCTTCGGCTTCAAGCTGGGGAAGGTGTGCCCCTACCTCGAGGCGAGCGACGTCGTGGTGGGCGAAAACACCTGCGACGGCAAGAAAAAATCGTACGAGATCCTGGGCCCCATGGTGAAGGACCTCTACGTGATGGACCTTCCGCAGATGAAAAGCGAAAGCGGCCGTGCCGTGCTGAAAGAAGAGTACCGGAAGTTCGCGGCGAAGCTCGAGAAGGTAAGCGGTAAAAAGATCACGGCCGAATCGCTTAAAAAAGGAATCGATATCGTGAACGAGAAGCGAAAGGCGGTGAAAAGGCTCGCCGAGCTCCGGTCGGCCGACCCCGCCCCGATATCCGGTCTCGACGCCCTGCTCGTGAACCAGGTCTTCTTCTATGACGACCCGGTGCGGTTCACGGATTCGGTGAACAAGCTCTGCGACGAGCTGGAAGACCGCGTCAGGAAAGGCACCGGCGTGTTCCCGAAGGGCACGACGCGCGTGGTGGTCTCAGGGTGCCCCATGGCGGTGCCGAACTGGAAGCTCCCCTGGATCATCGAATCGAGCGACGCCGTCATCGTCGGCGAAGAGTCGTGCGTGGGCGAGCGCGGGGCGCGATGGATGACTGAAACGAAGGGGAAAAGCGTCGAAGACCTCCTCGACATCATCACGGACCGCTATTTCCAGATCGACTGCGCGGTCTTCACGCCCAATCCCTCGCGCGTGGAATACGTGAAGGATATGAAAAAGAAACTCGACGCGAAGGGCGTGATCCATTACAGCCTTCAGTTCTGCCAGCCCTACATCATGGAGAGCGGCCCGGTTGAGAAAGAGCTTGAGAAGTCAGGCATGCCCGTCCTTCGCCTCGAGACCGACTACAGCCAGGAGGACGCGGGACAGCTCAAGACCAGGATCGAGGCGTTTATCGAAAGGTTGAACAAAAAATGAGATGCGCGGGTCTGGACATAGGTTCACGCACCGTCAAGCTCGCCGTGCTCGAGCACGGCGAGCTTGTGCTTTCCCGGAAATCGATTACCTCCCATAACCCCCTTGAAACAGCCCGTTCGCTAATGGAAGACGCCAAATTCGACCGGATCACCGCGACCGGGTACGGACGCCACCTGATCAGGGGCCATCTCGAGTGCCCGGTCATCAGCGAGATCAAGGCGTTCGCCGTGGGGGCGCAGTTCCTCGCGCCGGGGTGCCGCTCTAACCTCGATATCGGCGGGCAGGATACCAAGGCCATCTCCCTTGACGAAGAGGGAAACATGAGTAAATTTGAAATGAACGACAAGTGCGCCGCGGGGACGGGACGCTTTCTCGAGGTCATGGCCACGGCCCTCGGGTTCACCCTCGAGGAGTTTTCCCGGGCTGCCCTCCTGGCGGAGAAAGAGGTCAGGATCAACAGCATGTGCACCGTGTTTGCCGAATCCGAAGTAATCTCATTGACTACACAGGGCGCCGCGCGCAACGATGTAGCCCTGGGCATTCACCGGGCGATCGTGAGCCGGTCAGCCGCCCTGCTGAGGAGGATCGCACCGCCGGGCGCGATTTTCTTCGCCGGGGGTGTCGCGATGAACGGGTGCATGAAAACCCTGCTGGAACGCGAGATGAACAGGCCCATCGTTGTCACCTCCGACCCCCAGATCGTGGGCGCCATCGGCGCCGCGTTGAACAGCGGGGAAGGAAACGGGACGATCAATGAATAACGGGAATATGCCGCACCAATGAGCACCATCTACTTCGACAACGCGGCCACGTCGTGGCCCAAGCCCGGGGCGATGATGAACGCGATGGTCGCTTTTAATGAAAGCGTGGGCGCCAACCCCGGCCGCTCGGGCCACCGCCTCTCCGTCGAAGCGGGGCGGATCGTCTTTGACGCCCGGGAGCGCGTGGCATCCCTCCTGGGAGCGAAGGACCCCTTCACCCTGGTCTTTTCCCGGAACGCCACCGAGGCGATCAACATCGCGGTCCGTGGCCTGCTCCGGCCTGGGGACCATGTCATCACCTCGGGCATGGAGCACAACTCAGTGATGCGCCCGCTCCGCGAAGCGGAGCGGGAAGGGATTGAACTGGAGGTGGTCCCCTGCTCCGCCACCGGGGAGATCGATCCGGACGACGCGGCGCGTGCGATTAAAAAGAACACGAAGGCCCTCTTCATTACCCACGCCTCGAACGTCACGGGGACGATCATGCCGGTGGGAGACCTCGCCGCCATTGCGCGGGAGCGGGGCCTCATCACCTGCGTGGACGCCGCGCAGACGGCGGGTTCCGTGCCGATAGACGTGGAGCGGGATGCCATCGACATCCTCTTTTTCACGGGGCACAAGTCGCTCTACGGCCCCCAGGGAACGGGGGGCATGTACATCCGGCAGGGCCTTGAATCCCTCGTCGCGCCCCTGGAACGCGGGGGGACCGGGAGCCGCTCGGAATACGAGGAGCACCCGGACTTCATGCCGGACCGCTTCGAATCGGGGACCCCGAACGCCATCGGCATCGCCGGCCTCGGCGCGGGCGTCCGGCATGTCATGGAAACCGGCATCGAAAAGATACGGAGCAGGGAGATCGCATTGACGGCTCTCTTCATGGAGGGCCTGGCCGCCATGGGCGGAGTAACGGTGCACGGCCCCGGCGATGCCTCGAAGAAGACGGCGGTCACGTCCTTCACCGTGAAGGGCATGGAAACCTCCGATATCTCCTTCGAGCTCGACGAGGATTTCGGCATCATGACCCGACCGGGGCTCCACTGCGCCCCCTCGGCGCACCGGACTATCGGCACCTTTCCCGGGGGGACCGTGCGGTGCAGTTTCGGGATCTTTACGACCGAAGACGAGGTCCGCGCAGCGCTGCGGGCAATTGAAAGAATAATTGCGAAGAACAGGAAATAAAACCAGGAGATTGCCATGTCATTTCTAGTGGACGCGAAGGGGCTGTCATGCCCTCAACCCGTGATTCTCACCAAGAAGGCGCTTGAAGCGAACGACGACGTGACGGTACTGGTGGACAACGTGACGTCGCGCGAGAACGTGATGCGCCTCGCCTCGAGCGCGGGCTGTTCGATCCAGGTCACGGAGCAGCCGGGGGGGATCTTTTCTCTGCATATCACGAAAGGTCCCGGCGCCAGCATGGAAAAGGCCATACCCGTTGAAGAACTGCCCTGCGACATCAGCGGAAAACCGGCGCCGGGGGGGCCGAACGTCTTCGTCATCGCCTCGGACACCATGGGGAAGGGGGACGACGAACTGGGGACCATTTTGATGAAGGCCTTCATTCACACGATCCAGGATCTCGACAACCGCCCGGATGTTCTCATCTTCTACAACACGGGCGTGCGCCTGGCGGTAAACGGCTCCGCCGTGCTCGACGACCTGAAGGCCCTCGAAGAGAAGGGAGTGAAGATCCTGGTATGCGGCACCTGCCTTAATTTCTTCGAGTTGACCGGGGAGGTGGCGGCGGGCATCGTTTCGAACATGTACGACATCGCCGGCACCATGTCCGGGGCGGGCCGCATCGTCCAGCCATGACGGGAAACCGGGAATACCTTATCGCGCTCTTCAGATCGGTAAACCACGTGATCCAGGCGGAGAAGCTACTGGCGAAGCTCCGGATACCGCACAAGATCATACCCGTGCCGAAGTCGATCAGCACCGAATGCGGCGTCTGCATACGCATCCTTCCGGAACAGAGGGATGCCCTGGTCCAGGCCCTTGAGGGGAAAACTGAAATAATTGACATACGGCCCCTGTAAAGTATAACAATCCTAACAACAAACCCGGAGGTTGGCATGATCAACATCTCAATTCCAGGTTTCGGGGACCTTTCCCTGTCCCACCTTGTGCTGGACTACAACGGCACCATTGCGTTCGACGGGAAACCAGTACCAGGTGTTATGAAGCGAATCGATCGCGTAAGCCGAATCCTGAAAATTCACGTGATCACGGCGGATACCTTCGGGACGGTTAAAAAAAAATTCAACAACCGGCCCTGCACCGTGCATATCCTTGAACAGGAAAACCAGGATGAGGCCAAGCTGGCGTATGTGAACAGCCTCGGTCCTGAAACAACCGCCTGCATAGGAAATGGCAGAAACGACCGGATGATGGTCGAACGATGCGCCCTGGGTATGGCGGTAATACTTCGGGAGGGAGCGTTTCCTCAAACCATGCAGTCAGCTGATATTGTATTCACCAGCATTACGGACGCCCTGGACGCGCTATTGCATCCGCTTCGGCTCACGGCAAGCCTGAGAAGATGATCAAAAACAATATATTTCGATTACGCGGGAGGAACAGCATGAAACACGGGGCACGAAACTCCATCAAGGCTAAAGTCAAATCCATAAAAAAAGGCGACATCATGTCCCTGGTCAAATTCGAGATCATCCTGCCGGCGGAAATGTCTTCGGTCATTACGACGGAATCCGTCGACGAGCTCGGCATCAAGGCGGGTGACGAGCTTAACCTCGCGATAAAAGCCGTGCACGTGCTGCCCTATAAAGAATAACCGACAGGCTAACGCCGTAATTGCAAGAATACGGCGTTACGCCTTTCACGTCTCGGCACGCGCGCAGATCGTTTCCCGGGGCCATCGAGATGGTACGAACTTCTTCCGTGCCGGCGTTTTCCCGACAGTGCCGGGGAAACATTTTCCCGCGTGTCCATGGTGAAAAATCGCTTGCGCAGGAGGCGCGGCTTCGCCCATGATGGGCGCACTACCGCAACGGAGCACCATGGCATGAACATAGCGCTGGCAATCCTGATCATCGGCATCATCATACTCGTCCACGAGGTGGGGCATTTCGTCGCCGCGAGACTCGCGGGGATCCCGGTCGAGCGCCTCTCCATCGGTTTCGGCCCCAGGGTGGCGGCCTTCACCTCCCGGGGGACCGAATACCGACTCTCCCTGGTTCCCCTGGGGGGATACGTGCTCCCCGCCGTGGCGGATGAAAATGATTTTTTCAGGTACCCGGTCATGAAGCGGGTTATCTTTTCCCTCGGCGGCCCCGGGGCGAACATACTCCTGGCGGTGATCCTCTTCGCGGTGATCAATATCACCCGGGATGGATTGACGCTCCAGGGACTCCTCATTCAGCCCCCGGTCCAGACGGCCGCCCTGTTCAGGGAATTCGCCTTCTCCTTCCTGTCGGTCTTCTCGCGGCCGGATCAGCTCTCCGGCATCGTCGGCATGGTGGGCCGGGGCGGCGCCTTCATCGGCGGGGATCCCGTGAAGGCCCTCCACTTCTCGATCATCATCAGCCTCAACCTGGCGATCTTCAACCTCCTCCCGGTGCCGGCCCTGGACGGCGGGAAGGTATTCCTCTATCTCCTCGAGAAGATCCATCCCCGGATGGCGAAGCTCCACCTTCCCCTGGGCATCGCCGGGTGGCTCTGCGTCATCGGGCTGATGATCTACGTCACGGTCCTCGATATCGGCAGGCTCGTGTGAGGAACACGCGCTACAGCAGGGCATAAAAAAAACGCGCCGCATGGAAGCGGCGCGTTTTTTTCGGCGTGTCCTTTCGTGTTACGCGGCCGGCGCCGGCGCGGAGTAGGTATCCTGGCCGAAGCCGAGCATCGGGTACCCGACGAAGGGAAGGATGACCAGCAGGCCGAAGCCCCAGCCCTTGCTTTTACCGAAGCATACCGCCAGCTGCATCGATACGATGATCATGATGACCAGGTTGACGATGGGAATCAGGAAGAGCACGATCCACCATATGGGCTTGCCCGTGATCTCGAGCAGGACGATGATGTTGTAGATCGGAATAATGGCGGCCCATCCCGGCTTGCCCGCCTTTTCGAAGACCTTCCACATACCGGCAATCATCAGCACGATTATCGCCAGGTATATTATCCAGCCAATAACGTTTCCGCCGTCGTTCATAATGCCTCCTCTGATTTGTTAGTGTGGTGCGCTTTTCGCTTTGTGCTGACGCAATTATACATACCGGCGGAAAAAAATCAATAAAATATTTTTTGATTTTTTTTTATCTCCCGTGAGCCCCCTCTCCGCTCCTCACATGCCGGCGTATTCCCTTCACACCCCCAGGAAGCGCGCGGCGATGGAGAAGTAGATCAGGACGCCGCAGATGTCGGCGATGGAGGTTATGAGTGGGGCGCTCGCCGTGGCCGGGTCCATGCGCAGGAGGTTCAGGAGGAACGGCAGGAGGGTACCGATGATGCTCCCCATCATGACCACGGCGACCATGGCGAGGGATACCGCCGCGGCCACGGCGGGACCCCCGCGGTAGATCCCCAGGCCCCAGACCGCGAGACCCATGGTGAGCCCCAGGAGCCCCGCCACGAGCACCTCCCTGCCGAGCATGGAGACCCAGTCCCCGGGCCGCACGTCCCCCATGGCCAGGGCGCGCACCATCAGTGTCGCGGACTGGGAGCCGGCGTTCCCCCCGCTGTCGATCAGGAGGGGAAGGAAAAAGACCAGGGCCACGGCGCGGGAGATCATCTCCTCGAAGGATGCCATGGCCGCGCCGGCGAAAAGGTTGATGCCGATCAGGACCATGAGCCAGGGTATCCTCTTTTTGTAGAGCTGGCCCACCCCCGCCTCGGGGTAGTTCCCCCGGAGGGGCGCCACCGCCGCGGTGCGGTAAAAGTCCTCGGTTGCCTCCTCCTTGGCCACGTCCATCACGTCGTCGAAGGTGACGATGCCGAGCATCACGTTGAGCGAGTCCACCACGGGAAGGGCCGGAAGGTTGTAGTGCTCCATGATGCGGACCGCCTCTTCCCGGTCATCGTAGGGGTTGAGGTGCACGAAATTCCCGTCCATGAGGTCCCGCACCTTCTTTTTCGGGCTGGCCAGGATGAAATGATGGAGCTCCAGGGCGTCGAGGAACGCCCAGGAGGCGTCGGTGACGTAGACCATGCTGATCGTCTCGCTCTCCTTCCCGCGTCGGCGGATGTGGTTGACCGCCCGGCCCACGGTCCACTCGGGGCGCACGGCCACGTAGTGCGGCGTCATCAGGCGCCCCACGCTCTGCTCCGGGTACCCGAGGAGCATGAGGGCCTCGCCCCGCTCCCCGGCGGGGAGGAGGTTCACCAGGCGCTGGGTGACCTCCCCGGGGAGCTCCCCGAAAAGCGAGGTGCGGTCGTCAGGAGGAAGGTCGATCAGGATCTCGCGTATCTGGAGATCGTTCATGGTTGCCATGAGCTTCTCCCTGGCAGTGGTACCCAGCTCCGCGAACACCTCGGCCCCGGTCTCGCGGGAGAGAAGACGGAAGAGGATGACCCGGTCGGTATCGGAATCCATGTCATCCAGAAACTCCGCGATATCCGGGGCCTCCCAGTTCTCCAGGGTTTCCTTGAGCGTTTCCCACTCCTTGCGTTCGATGAGCTCCCGAATCTCAGGGCCCAGCAGGTTTTTCAGCATGGCGTTTCCCCCTCGTGACGGCGTGCGCCCCGACTCTAGCATCTTTCAAAGGCATGGGCAAGCCTTTATTCCCGCGCATTGAATTATTCGAAAGGGAAGATGAAAAGGACCCCGGAGGAATGGAGCCCCCGCGCGTCATCGTGACCGGGGAACCGAACGCACACGTGATCCGACACCGCTACAGCGTGAACTTTCGAAGCTCCTCGATGAGTGAATCGGCCATTTCCTTGAGTGTGACGGACGAACGGGCCAGGCCCTCGGAGCGCTCGGCGAACTCCGAGGCGGCGCGGCTCACTCCCTCGACGCTCCTGAACACCGAGACCGTGCGCTCCCGCTCGCGGTCCGTGGACCCGGAGAGGGCGCCGGAAAAATCGCTCACCCCGGAGAGGGCCTTCCGGAGCTCGGCGATGTCCTCCCCGCGCTTGACGATCATGTCGATGAAGCCGTTGATGGTGAAGCCCGCCGTTTCGATGTTGGCGACGATGGTCTCGTAGGAATCGCGCACCCGGGTGATCACCGCCATGTTCTTCTTCACCTCCTCGTTGCCTCTCACGATGAGGTCCGAGATCTCCTTGACGCTCAACCCCGTCCTCTCCGCCAGCTTCGATATTTCCTCCGCCACCACGGCGAAACCGCGGCCGTATTCACCGGCCCGGGCGGCCTCGATCGAGGCGTTCAGGGAGAGGAGGTTCACCTGGTCCGCGATCTCCGATATGAGCTGGATGATGCTCAGGATGCCCTGGTAGAGTTCCTCGGTGGTGCTCATCCCCTCGAAGGCGGTGCGGACCATACCGCTGCTCTGCGAGACACCGCTCTCGACCCGCGCCATCGAGGTAATGACGTTTTCGGCATCCTTCGCAAGGAGCTTCATCGACTCGTCCAGGGTGTTCATGGTCTTCTCGAGGTCCGCGAGATTGCTCATCTGCTTTCCCGCGTCCCCGGCGATGGTGGTGAAGGCACCGGCGATCTCCTCGAGGCTCCCCGAGGACTCCCCGAGGAGGGCGGCGTTCTGCGACGAGAGGGTCTTGATCCTCTCCCCCGAACCGGAGATCGACTCGGCCTCGCCCCGCAGCAGCTCCGCCAGGTCCCGCGCCTTGACCACGAAATCCCTCACCATCTCCTTGAAGGTCACGAAGGTGCGGGTGAAATCCTCAAGGATGTCCCGGGTCTTGACCAGTCGTATCTCCACCGAGAGGTCCCCCGCGGCGGCCCTGGTGAGGGCCGGGATGATCACGCGGATTGAGCGCGCCATCGTCAGGAGCCTCCGGTAGACCCAGAACCCGATGGCGAGGGTGATGATGAAGAGCGCCAGGGCCTCCAGGAAGATGACGCGGTAAAAATCATCATAGAGCGCCTCGTCGTCGAAAACGCCCACCATATGATTCCCCGTGCCGCGAAGGGCATGGAAAAAGTAGCGCGCCTTCCTGCCCTGGAATACCCCGGTAATGGTTGCGTCCTTCACCTCGCCGGTCTTATCCAGGGCCCCGAGGGTATCCTCGTACAGGTAGGCCGCCTGGTCGCCCCTTTCGATGGAATCACGCATCACGGTCCCCGGAGAAGGACCCTCCAGGGAGGCGAGGACCATCCCGGCGCCGTCAATTATCACCAGGGCGCCGTTGTAATCCCTGAAGGCCCCGGGGAGCG
>CAZKPR010000152.1:0-9760 GCA_964554685.1 uncultured Leptospirales bacterium
TTCACGGGAATTATTTCTATGTGGAAGATTTTATAAGCCATGAATTCCATGCCACTTATCATCATTGATGTCGTCTATGCGGCGTCTCTGATTATACTTTTCTCAGCGATACTTAGAATGATTCTTCGGGGTGATCGATGGTATCTGCTCCCCTTTGTCATCATCACCACCTGTTTCCTGGCGGGGGAGTATTTCACCATGAGCTATCCCCAGCACCTGGGGAGCGCCTTCTACGGCATCGGGAACCTGGTGTTCATGGTTACCCTTATCCAGATATTCGGGGGCAGGGCGGCGCGCCTTTCCGCGATTTTCATTGCAATACCCGCCCTGATAATCTTCACCGGCTACTTCTGGCCCCAGGGGATGAGGGAGCGCGACTACTTCCTGGTCATCAACGCCGCCGTGGTCTCGATTTACCTGGGCAACGCAGTCATCCTGGGAATGAACCGGATCCAGGGCCGCTGGATATTTTCCATCCTCTACCTTGCCCTTGCCCTCTGGATGCTCGGGTACGCCGTGATCCCGCTCATTATTGACCGGCCCGGGGAGGACGTGTTCGCGTGCTGGGGGGCCGGCGCGAAGCTGGTGATAGCCCTCCTCCAGGGAATGGCGGGCTACCGGCTACACCGCCACGCCATGTGAGAAGCACCGCGCGACTCTTCAGGGTAACGAGCGGGGATATTCTCCCACAGCATTCATAGCCGCCATCCTCCTTGCGGTATGCATACCGGCCTATCTGAAGCTGGAAGAGGAAAAGCTCCTTGTCCGTGACTTCGGCATTGAATATGAAGAGTACCGGAAGATTGTCCCCCACTTCGTGCCGCTTCCACCTAAGCGAAAGCGGCACTGAAATGGGAAGCCATGGCCGTCATCCCGGGTTCTGCCCGGCACAGGACCTTGTGGGGCCACGGGAGAGGGAGGCCGGGCATCGGCATCGTGACGCAGGGACCACGTGACCCCTACTTCACGAAGAGCATTTCCCAGAACTTCGGCATGGGCCACTGATCGTCGGCGATGTAGAGCTCGAGCTCGTCGACCTGCGCCCGGACCTCGACCATGGAGGGCCTGATCTCGTCGCAGAAGTATTCCGCCTCCTCCTGGTGGCTCGAGAAGCCGTTGCGCCGCGCCAGCTTGGCCTTGAGGGCGTCCAGAGAAGCGCAGGTGCCGTTGATCAGCTCCGATACCCGCTTCAGCATCTCCTTCTGGCGGGCGAGGTCAACGGCCGATCCGAGGACCTTTTCCGTCCCCGCTATGGAGGAGGCGAGGCGGTCCTGGTAATCCACCGCCGCCGGGATTACCTGGCCGAGGGCCAGGGTGTCGAGGGTGCGCGCCTCGATCTCGATGTCCTTGCAGTATTTTTCGAGCCGTATGGTGTAGCGAGACTTCAGCTCCACGGGAGAGAGCACGGCGTATTTTTCGAAGAGCTTTATGTTCTTCTCGCTGTTGAGGGCCTTCGTGGCCTCCGGGGTGGTCCTCAGGTTCGGAAGGCCCCGCCGGTCCGCCTCGCGGTGCCATTCCTCCGAGTAGTTGTCCCCCGTGAACAGGACCGGCTTCACCTTCGGGATCTCCTCTTTCAGCACGTCGAGGACCGTCTGCTTGATGTTTGCCAGGCCGCGCGCTTCAAGGAGAGAGGCTATCTCGTCAAGGCTTTCCGCCACGATGGTGTTGAGGGTCGTCGCGGGAAAGGATATGTTCTGGGCGGACCCCACGGCGCGGAACTCGAACTTGTTGCCCGTGAAGGCGAAGGGGGAGGTCCGGTTCCGGTCCGTGTTGTCCCTGCTCACCACGGGGAGGGAGGAGAGCCCCAGGTCGATGATGCTCTTGTCCGTGGCGTCGGAGGCCTTGCCCTTCTCGATGCTGTCGAGTATGGCGGTGAGCCGCGCGCCCAGGAAGATCGAGATGATCGCCGGGGGCGCCTCGTTGGCGCCGAGGCGGTGGTCGTTCCCCGCCGATGCCACGGAGGCCCGCAGGATGTCGGCGTGGCGGTGCACCGCATTCATGATGGCCAGGAGGAACACCAGGAACTGGATGTTGTCATGGGGCGTCTTCCCCGGGTTGAGGAGGTTTATCCCGTCGTCGGTGGAAAGGGACCAGTTCACGTGCTTACCCGAGCCGTTGATCCCCGCGAAGGGCTTCTCGTGGAGAAGGACCGCCATGTTGTGCTGACGGGCCACCTGCTGGAGCTTGTCCATCACCAGGAGGTTGTGGTCCACGGCGATGTTGGCCTCCTCGAATATGGGGGCGATCTCGAACTGCGAGGGGGCTACCTCGTTGTGCCTGGTTTTCGCCGGTATCCCGAGCTTGTAGAGCTCCTCTTCCACCTCGTGCATGAAGGACTGCATCCTCTGCTTGATGCTGCCGAAGTACTGGTCCTCGAGCTCCTGGCCCTTGGATGGCGGGGCCCCGATGATGGTGCGCCCCGTCAGGACGAGGTCCTGGCGCTTGTAGAAGTAGTCCATGTCGATGCAGAAATACTCCTGTTCCGGGCCCAGGTTGGATATGATCCGCCTCGATTTCCTGTTTCCCAGGAGGCGAAGGATCCTCAGGGCGCTGTCGTTCACCGCCCTGACCGATCGGAGGAGGGGAGTCTTCTTGTCCAGGGCCTCCCCGTTGTACGATATGAAGACCGAGGGAATGCAGAGGGTGGTGCCGATCCCGTTCTTCCTGAGAAAGACGGGGCTTGACATGTCCCAGGCGGTGTAGCCCCGTGCCTCGAAGGTGGCCCTGAGCCCTCCGCTCGGGAAGCTGGAGGCGTCGGGCTCGCCCTGCACGAGCTGTTCCCCGGAAAAGCGTTCGATGACGGTCCCGGGACCGGTGAATTCGATGAAGGCGTCATGCTTTTCCGCCGTGGCCCCGGTCATGGGCTGGAACCAGTGGGCGAAGTGGGTGGCGCCGTTTTCCAGGGCCCATTCCTTCATCGCGTGCGCGATGGCGTTGGCCGTGTCGATGTCGAGCATCTTTCCCTTCTCGATCTTCTCGATCAGCTTGTTGAACACGCTTTTCGGCAGCTTCTCCTGGATGACGGCATGGCTGAAGGTGTCCTCGCCGAAATAGGCGGAGATGGGAACGTGTTTTTCTTTATCGGCCTGGTATGATCTTTCAGTGGCGATTATCGGGTTGGTCTGTTTCATTGTGTCCTCCAGTGTGATGCGATTGTATCCGCGGGTGTTCCCGGACATGTCATGGGTGAAATAAGTCGTTAACGGTTTTTTTTGTCAATACTTGCCCGGTGAATTCGTGTTCAAAACGGCATAATTTAACGTCAGCGTAATAGAGATCAATGGCGCCGGCGTTCCTGCGCCCCGGATCGGCCTCTCCCCCCGACGATCACTGGCATGACCAGTAATCGTCGGGCCCGCGCCCCGAAAAATCAAGAATAAATCATGTCCCGGAAATTATTATTGAAAATAATGGACGCGGGGCCAGGATGGGAGGGCGTCGCCGTGTGCCGTGCGTGCGCGTACCCCCGGTGGCGCGGGCCTGCCCCGGGCAGCCGGCGTCGCATAACGAGGCAGCGGGATCGGCCGTTTTCCGGAATGAATACAACTGAGATCAAGCGCATCATCAGGGAGGAGGGACTCCGACCCGCGAAACGCCGCGGGCAGAATTTTCTCGTCGATTCAGGGATTCTTGAGAAGATCATCGTCGCCGTCGCTCCTTCCCGGGACGACCGCATACTTGAAATCGGGCCGGGCCTGGGCGCCCTCACGGGACCGATGATCGAAAGGGCCGGCCGCGTCACCGCCGTTGAGATCGATTCCGGCTTCTACCGCTACCTGGCGAAGCGGTTCGGGGACGCCCCCAATTTTTCACTCCTCCACGATGACGTGCTCAGGACGGAGCCACGGGAATCCTATACGAAGATCGTTTCCAATCTTCCCTACTACTGCTCGTCGGAGATCCTTTTCTGGATGGCCCGCCGGGAGGCGCCCCTGGCCTACGTGATGGTGCAGAAGGAGCTGGCGGGAAGGATCACCGCCGGTGCGGGTGAGAAGAACTACGGCGCCCTTTCCGTGACCCTGGGCTTCCACTTTGAATCCCGGGTGCTGTTCCCGGTATCGAGGGGGTGCTTCCATCCCCGTCCCGAGGTGGATTCATCATTCCTTGCCCTTCGCCGGCGGGAACCGCCCCCCCTCGGGGAGGAGGAGGCCGCGCTCTTCCTCCGCCTTGTGCGATCGGCCTTCTGGGGAAGGAGGAAGACCATGCTCAGGTCCCTCGGGGAGTCCCCCCATCTGGATCTCGGCAGGGAGGGGGCGGCACGGATCCTCGAACGCGCGGGCATCGCCCCCGCGGCGCGGGGTGAGGACCTGGCCCCCGACCGATTCATGGCCCTGGCCCGGGCCTGGGGCGAGGATATACAGCGCGGCGCCGTCGACGCGGGAGGCACGGGTGGGGAATGACGCGATGACACGAATTGATCCCGCCGCCCTGGAGGGAGTCCTCTCGCGGGTCCAGAGGCCGGGGCGCTACATCGGCGGGGAGATGCACGCCGTCGTGAAGGAGGAGGCCCTTTTCCGAGTGGCCCTCTCCTATCCCGACCTCTACGAGATCGGCATGTCGAACAACGGCATCAGCATTCTCTACGATATCGCAAACCGCGTTCCCGGCGTCGCCTGCGAGCGCGTCTTCGCCGTGGAGGCCGATTTCGAGGAGGCCCTCAGGGCCTCGGGCCTGCCCCTCTACACGCTGGAAACCTTCACACCTCTGGGGCGGTGCGATCTCGTCGGCTTCAACGTGGGCCACGAGCTCCTGGCGACGAACATTTTACAGATCCTTGACCTGGGGGGTGTCCCGCTTCTTCGCGCGGAACGGGGCGGGGGATGTCCCGTCGTGATGGCCGGCGGCGCGGCGTCGTCGAACCCCATGCCCCTCTCCGATTTCATCGACGCCTTCTTCATCGGCGACGGCGAGGAGGGCATCGTCGATGTCATCACGACGCTCATGGAGGCGAAGGCCCGCGGGCTCGGCCGCGCCGACGCGATCAGCCGCCTGGGCTCCATCGAGGGAGTCTACCTTCCCGGGGCGCCGGAGGGAGCGCCGGGGAGCCGGGCGCGGAAGCGCGTCTACCGCGGCGCGGACCTGGCGGACCCGCCCCGTCCCCTGGTTCCCCTCATACGCATCGCCCAGGAACGGGCCGTCGTCGAGGTGACCCGGGGGTGCGGCAATTTCTGCAATTACTGCCACGCCGGGTTCTTCGACCTTCCCTACCGGTTTTACGATCCCCGCGCCGTGGCGCGCCGCGTCTTCGAGATCGTGGGGAACACCGGCTACAACGAGGTCACCCTCTCGTCGCTTTCCATCGGCGATTATCCCCGCCTGGTGGAACTGGTCAACGAGATACTCCCCGGGCTTACGGAGAAGGGCGTGTCGGTTTCCTTCCCCTCCCTCCGCGTCGACAGGGGGACCCTCCCGATCATCGAGCGGATATCCGGGGTGCGGCGCGCCTCCCTCACCTTCGCCGTGGAATCGGCCTCCGAGGCGATCAGGGCCCGGGCGCGCAAGAGCCTTTTCCTTGACGATCTCGTCGAGATCGTGCGCCACGTCAGGGCCCGGGGATGGAAGGTAATCAAGTTCTATTTCATGCTGGGCCTCCCTGGATGCAGGGAGCACGACGAGGCGGGCGAGATGGTGCGGCTCCTGGGGGAGCTCCACCGCGCCGGTGGCCGGGGCATGGACATCAACGTCACGGTGTCCCCCTTCGTGCCCAAGCCCCATACCCCCTTCCAGCGCGAGCCCCAGATGAGCCGGGAATACTTCGAAGAAGCCGTGGCCAGGATAAAGCGCGGTCTCCCGCGATCGATCCGCATCAAAAACCATGACGTCGGCGCCTCGGAGATCGAGGGGGTCCTGTCGCGGGGCGACGCCCGGCTGGGAGAGGTTATTGCCGAGGTCTACCGGGAGGGCTGCCGATTTGATTCGTGGAACGAGCATTTCCGCCATGACGTCTGGAAGCAGGTCCTGGACCGCGTCCTTCCCGGCTGGGAGGAGGGGCTGGGGCGCCGCGATGAGGCGGACCTGCCCTGGGACATGGTAGCCACGGGCTTCGAGGCGATCGCCCGGAAGCGGGCCGGGGAGGACGCAGGGAGTTTCTGCCCCGGCCGCGTCCGCCAGGTCCGGGGCGAGATCGACGGGCAGCGCGTCGATCTCGCGACACGGGCCTTCGAGGAGCGCTATGCAGTCCGTGCCAGGGTGCGGGTGCGGTTCTCGAAGACCGGGCTTATGCGGTTCGTTCCCCACAACGATTTCATGGAGATCGTGAAGCGCGCCCTCCGCATGGCGGAAGCTCCCGTGGCCATGACGCGGGGATTCAACAAGCGTGAGCGCGTCGCGGCGGGATATCCCGTTCCCCTGGGAGTGGAGAGCGAGGCGGAACTCGTGGATATCGATTGTTACGATGAGATCGGCGGGGGATTCGCCGGGGAGCTGAACGCCTTTCTCCCGGCGGGGATCCGGGCCCTTTCTATGGCGCCCCTTCTGGAAGGGGATTCCATCATGGCTTCCGTGGCCGTGGTGGAATACCGGGTTACGCCGCGTCACGCCGGGGTGGGCCGTGCCATGGAATCCGCCCTCTCCGGGGAATGGGAGTTCGTGCGAAAAACCAGGAAAGGGGACCGGAGGGTTTCCGGGACAGCCGCCGTCCATTCCCGGGAACAGGACGGCGCGGGATCGATCATCCTCCGGTTGTACGCGGGTCGGGAGGACGCCCTCAGGATCGACGATGTCGTGCGGTCCCTCGCCGGTCTCGCCGAGGGCGAGCCAGCCGGTCTCGCCGCCGCCATGGTGAAGACGGACCAGTACCGCCTTGACGGGGAGGCCCTGCGTCCCCTCTAGGGGGGGGGTCCAGGGCAATTTTTGCTTGAAATGGCAGCCCCGCCCCTGTATATTAATACCATAAACTCTGGGAACTCCATGGTTCGGGGAGGGGATTATGGAAATATCGAACATCAGCGGGCCTGACATGGTACCGGGGGGATTTTCACCCCAGGGGCCGCAGCGGGAGCCGGAGCCGGAAAGTGAGCCCGCGCCCGTTAATAGTCGCGGCGAATCGACCGATGATACAAGAGGGACAACGGTAGACACCTACGCGTAGGAAGGCACCATGGCGGTAAGCAAGGCGGAAAAGGCCGCGTACAACGACGAGATAAAGGACATGAAACGCGACGTCGAGCAGATCAGGAAAACGGTCAATGACGTCACGGCGAAGAAGAAAAAGAGTCCTTCCATCAAGAACTATTACAATTTCGAGATGGCGGCCCTCAGGATGGACGCCATCGAGCGGCTCATCAGGATGAATGACCTCTCGATGGAGATGCTGGGCATACGGAACAGCAATTTTCTCGAGAACGCCCGGCGGGAGTTCTACCGCGTTCTGCAAGACCTGGAGGAGGTGGTGGGCGACCAGATCGACCGCTCCCTCAAGGAGAATGACGAGTACCTCGCCACGGTGAGCCGGTTAAACCCCACCCATATCCTCAATCTTGTCCAGCGCATGAACCGCATCCTCACCGCCATGAAGAGCGGGTTCGGGCAGGATTCAAAGTGGAAATGGTCCTTCGTGGAGCTCCAGGCCCGGATCGCGGTCATTATAAAGAACATTACCAGTTTTTCCGACATCCAGCGCATGCGGGATCCCCGGTCGCCCCATTTTTACGAGCGACGGGACCTGATGCAGCTCTGCAAGGAGAGCCTTACCGAGGCCGCCCGCCAGTACCGGACAAAATACGAGATGGCGGGAAAGGCGAGGGACGACCTGAAAAAGTCGATCGATTACCTCGCGGTGTTGCGGAAGATCCACGCTCTTTTCGGAGAAGAAGCGGAAGCCTCCAAGCTTAAGAATATAATCGAAGCCGGGAGGATGGCCCTCGATGCTGACGACAAGGCGAAGGACAAGAGCAAAAAAGAGAAGGATAGAGAGAGAGAATCGGTTCGATAGCATACCCGCCCCTTCGACCGGTGCCGGTCCTCACTTGCCCCGTTAAAATTTTTTCACATCATGCCTTTTTTTGTTTTTTAGGCTTGACTGCAGGTATTATTTTTATTAATCTATTATTAGCACTCGGATATATTGAGTGCTAATAATATATATCACTATGGCTCGCGAGATATTGAAAGACAGGCCCCTGGACGAGAGAGAATCTTCCATTCTCCAGGCCGTGGTATATGAACATATCTCCACGGGGAAACCCGTGGGATCGCGATCCTTTGTCCAGAAATACTCTCTTTCAATTTCCCCCGCCACCATGCGAAACATCATGTTCGATCTCGAGCGGATGGAATACGTGAAGCAGCCCCACACATCGGCGGGGAGGATCCCCACCGATAAGGGATATCGCTTTTACGTCAACTCGCTCCTTGACACCTACGACCATTCCATGAAGGATCACGAGATCCAGGTCAGGGAGGAGGCCATAAAAAGAGAGGTCCAGCTCGACAAGATTTTTTCCCTCATCACCCGTATGCTCTCGACGGAATCGCACTATGCGGCGATCATGCTGACCCCCCGGTTCGACTATACCGTCGTGAAGCGGATCGTTCTGGTCCCCATGGACCAGAGCGAGGTGCTCTTCATACTGGTCACCAGGACGGGAATGGTGCTGACGCGGAAGGTCCTGATTTCATCCACGGTAACCCAGGACGAACTCTACGATTACTCCAAGTACCTCACGGGGGAACTGGGGGGATATTCAATTAATGATATCCGGGAAAGGGTATTCGACCGCCTGCGAAAGGAGAAGGCCCAGGGGGTGAACAAGGAGATGGCGCTGGATATCGCCCAGCTCGCCGTTGCCGAATACGAGGAGCCGCACCTCCATATCGAGGGCATCGAGAACCTTCTCAAGATCCCGGAAATGGTGGAGGAGGAGCGTCTCCAGAGCCTTCTCAGCATCATAGAGGAAAAAAACATCCTCCGGCGCATCCTCGAGCGGGCCCTTGAGAATGACGGGGTCTGGACCCTCATCGGTGAGGAGATCGAGGATGAGCGGGTGACGGGATGCAGCATGGTCTCGACGTCGTACAAGATCGGCAACAGGCTGGTGGGCGCCATCGGGGTGATAGGGCCCACGAGAATGGACTATGAAAAAGTGGTGCCACTCGTCGACTACACGGGACGGGTGGTTACCGAGCTCCTGACGAAGGTCTCCACCTGAGAGGCCCCGTCGGCGGGAGCGGCGGATAGATGAATGAATCAAAAGGGAACGGAAAGGAATTCATGGAGAAACAGAAGGAGATCCGTAAAAACGGACCGCGGGATGCCGCGGCACCGGAGAACATGAACATCTCCGACGAAGCGCTTGAGGAGAAAATGGAAAAGGAAAAGGCGGCCGAAGAGCGGAGAAAGGACGAGCGGAGAAAAACGTACAGGAGGGAATCGGACCGGGTCCTCGCCGAGGAGAGGGACGGTGCCATGGAGGAGAATCTCCGTCTCAAGGAGGAAATGGAATCCCTCAAGGACGTGATGCTTCGCCGACAGGCGGATTTCGAGAACTACAAGAAGCGTGTTGCCCGTCAGCATGCCGATGCCCGCGTCATGGCGATACGCGATTTCGCCGGTGATATCATCACCATAAACGACGATCTCATCCGCGCCGTCGAGGCATCGGAGAGCATCGGTGGGGACGTGTCCGCCGAGGACGCCCACCGGTCCTTCGTGGAGGGGGTCTCGATGATTTCCAGGCGCATCGAGGAGGCCATGGAGAAGTACGGCGTGACCGAGATAGAAGCCCTGAACCGGCCATTCGACCCGAATTTCCACGAGGCG
>CAZKPR010000153.1:0-8460 GCA_964554685.1 uncultured Leptospirales bacterium
AATGCCCAGGGGAAGAAAGAGGGTAACGGGCGTCATTTTCCCCGCGCTCATATAGAGAAAGGTTATGACGAAATGAAACTTGAAGAGCGCCAGTATAACCAGCAAGAAGGTGATGATCAGCGCGAGCAGGGTGCGGCTTCTTCTGCGCTGGAGGAATATCCCGAGGTACCGGACCATAAGCGCGTAGGCCAGGAGTATAATCACACCCGGGGGATACCACACCGCATACATGACGAGAGAGGATACGGCAATGATGCCATTCAGCACCCTTACGTCGGATCTGCGAAAACGATAAAAGAGATAATAGACAATGAAAAATATGATGAGAACAATCAATGAAATATTCGATGTGAAATCCATTACATGCTGAACCTGTTTGCTTTTTAAAAGTTGACTGCCTTTTGCCAGCGGGGTTCGATGCCGCTGATATGGTCTGTCACGGCACTGTTAATAATTGCAATAATGCTTGATTGATTATTGCCGGAACGGCATGAGGCAATAGTCATTTATTCTGGATACGGGACACTCCATAACGAATTACGGCATCTGATAAGCAATCAAGAAAAATAGTAAACAATATTTTTTCACCAACCGGGTTTTACAATTATTTCGGTCTGGCGAAAAACATGGCAGTGACGGTGCGCCATGCCGCTCTCGTTACATTACTGCGGCGTGCCTGGTGTAGAGGTAATAGATGTACCCGAGATAGATCGCAAGGAGGAGGATCGCCTCGGGCCGCGTCACCCTGCGGCCGATAAGCGCTATCGGTATAACGATAACCGAGGTGCCGATCATGACGAGAAGATCGACCAGGCTTACGTCCCCCGTGCTGATGGGGAAGAAAAGGGCAGTGGCGCCCAGGATGAAGAGTATATTGAATATATTTGAACCCACGACGTTTCCCAGGGAAACGTCACCCTCTCCCCTGGCTGCTGCAACGACGGAGGTGGCGAGCTCGGGGAGGCTCGTGCCGAAGGCGACCACGGTAAGCCCGATGACCACGTTGCTCACGCCAAGAAGCTTCGCGATGGTCACCGCGCCTCTGATGAAGAGCTCGGAACCGGCGGCAAGCACGACTATGCCCGCAACGACACCGAAAATCGATTTCCAGAGCGGCATTTCGCCTGAGACATGACCCAACTCTTCTTCAATGGCAGGATCGAGCTCGACATTATTCCCCTTCCTGATCTTGCGAAGGGCCTGGAGGACCTTGAATAGTATATAACCGGCCATCCCGGAAAGAAAGATCGCGCCGTCGAGTCGGCCGATGTTACTGTCAAGGACCAGGGCCGTGAAGGCCACGGATATGACCAGCATAAACGTGATGTCGAGGGCCACGGCGCGAATATTTGTGACGATCGGACGGATAAGGGCCGCGGCCCCGAGAATGAGGGCGACATTCGCGATGTTCGATCCAATTACGTTGCCCAGGGCAATATCGGCGTTGCCCATGCGCCCCGCGTTGAAGCTGACCAGGAGCTCCGGACTGCTGGTGCCGAAGGCGACGATAGTGAGGCCTACGATGACAGGGGGAATGCCCATCCTGAGGGCCAGGGCGACGCTTCCCCGAACCAGCCAGTGTGCACCGAAATAGAGGCTGGCGACACCGATCACAAGAAAAATGATGGCGATGATCGTTTCCACGTGCCACCTTCGCGTGTAAGGTAATGGATTGGCGACCGTTGAAACATTAAAAGACACTGTTATGCAGATCGCAAAATCGAACGAATATAGTCATTTAGCGGACACGCTGTCAAGCGGTTATGGATAAATTATCCGGATAACCCGTAGCCCGGCATTATTTTTTCTGGACACGGTCTTCCCGCTGCAATAAAACGCACATGTGGCCATGTTCGGCGTGATCCGCTTCCCGGGGATGTCAGGCCATGCATGCGTCACGATAATTCGGTCACAGTGAGTTCGATGCATGTTCCGCGATCGGGAATAGCGAAGGAAGAAAGTGGGGTTCACCAATGATCGACTGCAATACACTGGCGCTTTTCATTACGGCATCGGTTCTCCTGGCCCTGGCGCCGGGTCCTGATAATATATTCGTGCTCACGCAGTCGATCATCATGGGACGCGGGGCCGGAATGATCATCACCCTGGGACTCTGCACGGGCCTCGTCGCGCATACCACGATCGTGGCCCTGGGAGTCGCGGCGCTGTTCCAGAGTTCCCTCATCGCCTTCAACGTGCTTAAATATATCGGGGCTGCCTACCTTTTGTATCTCGCCTGGAGGGCCTTTTTCGCACGGGGGGAGGGAGTCGATGTCGAGGGGAAGCCGCTTCCCGGGGCATGGTCGCTCTACCGCCGCGGTATCTTCATGAACGTGACGAATCCCAAGGTCTCCCTCTTTTTCATGGCTTTCCTTCCGCAGTTCGCAGATCCCCTGAAAGGTTCCATGACCCTGCAGCTGGTGCTTCTCGGCATGCTGTTCATAGTGGTGACGCTTGTCGTATTTGGGGCAATCGGCCTGCTGGCGGGTGCGATCGGGCGGTGGATGGCAAGATCGGAACGCTGGGAAGGAGTGATGAATAAGATCGCCGGGGTCGTGTTCGCGGCCCTGGCGCTGAAGCTTATCATGACCGGTCAGAAATGACGGAAATAAATTGAGGGATACGCCATGACGAAACCTCTTGATCGCATGAAGGTGCTCGATTTCACACAGATGCTGCCGGGACCCTTCGGCACGATGATCCTGGCGGACCTGGGTGCCGATGTCATAAAAGTCGAAAATACCGAGAGCCCCGACATCATGCGTTTTCTGCCGCCCATTGTTGACGGCGTGAGCGCGCTCCACGCACATATCAACCGCGGCAAAAAATCCCTCGGAATAAACCTCAAGAAACCCGAGGCGAAGGATATCATTTACCGCCTCGTGGAACAGTATGACGTGGTGATCGAGCAGTTCCGGCCCGGAGTAATGGAGAAGCTGTCTATCGGGTACAAGTGCCTTAAAAGGATAAATCCCTCTCTCATATATTGCGCACTCAGTGGTTACGGCCAGACCGGCCCCTACGCCTCACGGGCGGGACATGATATCAATTACATGGCGCTGTCGGGCGTGGATTCAATTTCGGGAAGACGGGAGACCGGCCCGGTCCTGGGGGGGATACAGGTGGCGGACATCGGGAGCGGTGCAAAGAACATTGTGATCGGTGTTCTCTCGGCGTACATTGCCAGAAAGGAGACGGGGAGGGGCGATTGCATTGACGTCTCGATCACTGACGGCGTGTTCGCCATGTCGTTATTCGCGACGGCGGGTTATCTCTCGGGCGGGCCTGAGCCGCGGCGGGAAGATATCCTCTCGGGAGGAATGCTCTACGATTACTACACCACCTCGGACGGCGGGTATCTTTCAGTCGGTCCGATCGAACAGAAATTCTTCGCTGAATTCTGCGAGGGTATCGGATGCGGCGATATTGCACGGACGGGAATTATTAATTCTGCCCACAAGGAGCGTGTTGCATCGATTATCGCGTCAAAGCCGCTTTCGCACTGGGAGAAGGTCTTCGAAAGTCGTGATGCGTGCGTTGAACCGGTGTACTCGATATCAGAGGCCCTGTCAAATCCGCCGCTGTCGGAGCGGGACATGGTGGTCTCCGTGAGAAGGGAGGAAGGGGGCACCGTCAGGCAGATCGGAAACCCGATCAAGTTCGAATCCGGTCATCATTATGCAACAACAGCGGGTGTTGCCCTGGGACTCCATAATGAGGGGATTCTCGCCTCCGCAGGGTTCGGGGAGGAAGAGATTGGCCGATTGAAAGAATGCGGGGCCGTGGGGCCCTCATGAGACATAGCGCGCCGTTCGGTCTCCCACCTCGGTCGTCGTTATCCCCATCCGTCCCGCCTCCATCGACTTCATATCCTTCTCGATAACCTTCATGACGGCGCCTTCAACGCGTCGTGCGGCGGCGGACTCGCCAAGGCTTTCAAGCATCATGGCCCCGGCGAGAATGGCAGCAAGAGGGTTGATCCCGTTTTTTCCCGTCCATGCGGGGGCGGTGCCTCCGATCGGTTCAAACATCGATACCCCCTCGGGGTTAATGTTTCCCCCCGCGGCGACGCCGAGCCCTCCCTGGGTGATGGCCGCCAGGTCGGTGATTATGTCGCCGAACATGTTCTCCGTGACGATGACGTCGAACATCTCGGGGCTCGCGACCATGTACAGGCATGTGGCGTCGACGTGGTAGTATTCGCGTTTCACATCGGGATATTCCGCGCCGATCTCAGCGAATACGCGCTCCCAGAGCTCGTACATGTATGTCAGCACGTTTGATTTTCCCACAAGCGCCAGGGTGTTCTCGGGCCCCACCCCGCGGGCCTTCTTGCCGTAGCGTCGCGCGTATTCGAAGGCATACCGAAGGCATCGTTCAACCTGATGGTAGGTATAGACCATGTTCTGGATCGCGGTCTCGTCCTTCGTGCCGGGGCGGGAACGTCCGCCGATGCCCGAATAGAGCCCCCCGCTGTTCTCCCGTACGCAGCAGTAGTCGATTTCTTCCGGTCCCTTGCCATGTATCGGGCAGGGAACCCCGGGATACAGCCGCACGGGCCTGAGGTTTATGTACTGATCCAGCTCGAAGCGAAGCTTCAGGAGTATCCCTTTTTCGAGTATGCCCGGTTTTACGTCGGGATGACCGATGGCGCCAAGGTAGATGGCGTCAAAACCTTTCAGGTCATCGACGGCGCCATCGGGCAAGACCTCCCCGGTTTTCATGAAATGCTCACCGCCGAAATTGAATTCCGTGAAATTGAGTTTCACGTCCTCGGCGGCCGAGGCGGCATCGATGACCTTTCGGCCTTCGGCGATCACCTCCGGACCCGTACCGTCACCCGGTATAACCGCGATGGAATATGATCTGGACACGTGGTTCTCCTGTCATCGTTGATGATCTGATCTGTCCCGGTAAACGATGGGATAAAAATAGTCAAGATAATTAGAAAAAATTCTTTTATCGTAAGTGCGGACCAGATCCGTATTGTTTTCATGGATGGGGCCGGCATCGGGATTCGCCAGTGCGGGGACGATCCCTTCATCGCGGTGCGCGCGTCAGAAAATGATTTTTCGAATCAGGAAGACCCCTCCGAAAAGGAGCATGGCCAGAAGAAGGAGGCGGATTCTGTCCCTGTCGTTTGAATCATTACTGCCTTCCATGAGTGAGTATACGTGCGTTGATATCGTCGCGGTGAAGGAGAGGAGCAGCGTGAAGAGAAATACCGTAATGAGCGAAAGGGCGGATGCAATCACAAAACCCGCGGCGGGATGCGACGAGAGCAGTATATCAACGACCGCCCGGTACGATCCCTTGACGGAACCTATCATCGCGAGATCCGCAAGCGACATGAGCGGTGATGGCGTTGCGGGGAAATATGAGCCTTCGACGGCGCCGAGGGCGTTACTTGAAAAGCCGATGGCGAGGGATACCGCTGTCTGGTGGAGGATTAACACGACGCTCGAAGCAGTGGCGGTGATTATGGTGAGGAGCGGAACGGCATATGCCAGTCCCGCGCCATGGCGCCTGATGAAACGCAAGAATGCCTTCAAAACTGTCCTCGGGCCGGGTCCGGTCGAGGCCACGATGGGGGGGAAGAACCAGAGCGCGATGGCGAGGAGAACCACCGTGGCGAGGGAAGCGGCGTAGAGGGGCAGGAAAAGAATCGCGAAGAGCAGCGGACCGACCAGGGGGATGGCGCCGAATAGGGCAAGAATAAGGTATAAGGCGGCAAGGATCGCCGTTGACGCCAGGATCACCGGTCCGATTGTACTGCCCAGGTGCCTCAGAAATCCCCTGGGTCCGGTGACACCGGTGGGCCGGTCTCGGCCAAGTTCGATCTTGGCTATTGCCGATGCTGATGCGAGATAAATAAGTAAAAGAAGCACGAAGGGGAAGAGATGGATGATGGTATTCACGCTATCCTGAATAGGCTGGCCTCCCGGCGCTCCGGAATAATACAAAAGGCCGATGAACCGGTTGTAGGCAAAAATGATTATTGAGCCGGCTATGAACGCCGATCCGGCGATGATCAATTTCGACGGTTCCAGGGACCTGGCGCTTGCCGTGAGAAAATCCTGGAGCGCAAATCCTCCCCTTCCTTCGATTTTAGGAGAATGAAGGGGAGGCGCACCTTCCTGTCTTTTTGCAACTTGAGGGGCGACTTTTTTCCGCTTCTTGAAGAATGGTGTGCTGAAGAATCGCGTAATTATTTTTTCGTGCTGTCCCTGGTTGCTGGTCGCGTCCTTAATGGGGGGAAAGTCAATCACAAAGGGACGAGCGCATCGTTCGCAGGTAAGCGTGTACCTGTTCCTGGCTGGTGCAGAAAAGGTAATGGAATAGATCGCATCGCATCGAGGGCAGGTCGTAACCTTTATGTATTTCCCGCATCCTCTGCAGGGGAGAATGGCTCCCGGGAGCCTCTCGATTTCGCCGGGAGTAAGGTTGTAAACTGTTGCGCATCCCGCGCAGGTTATTCGCATGGCGTGTTCCGTCCCGTAGTGAACCGGCTAAAGGGCATGAAATCGCCACCCCGCGTCCCGGATGACGGCTGCCATTCATACTATCGGAATCCACAGGGAAGAACCGAATCGATAAATACCCGGGAAAGGGATTAGATGCGCGTCTCTCCCTGAAGACGCTCGATGAGTCGTTCAAGAAATTCCCCCGCATCCTCGGTGATCACGTAATCGGATATCTCCGTGATCGGGGCGGTGGGATCGAGGTTGACCGATGCGATGATATCCGAGTCAATAATCGACGCCGTGTGCTGGATTTGTCCCGATATGCCAAAACCGAGATACAGCTTCGGGTGAATGGTTTTGCCTGTCTGGCCGACCATCCTTTCGTCTCCGCACCATCCGTTAAAGACAGGCACGCGCGTGGCCCCCACTACCCCGCCCAGAAGATCACAGAGCTCATGAAGCCTTTCGAAATTCTTTTTCGTCCCGAGGCCCCTTCCCCCGGCGATCACCACGGTTGCCTGTTCGAGGGGAACCCTGGGACGGTCCCATCGCACAGGTGCCTTCGTGGCGGTAATGCGAATGGAGGATATGTCGTAATTGAACTCCAGCCGCTCGATCTCGACGCGTGTGCCCGATGCCTCACTTTTTTCGAAGACGCCCTGCTGTACAGTGGCCATCTGGGGGCGCGCGCAGGGGCATATGACCGTGGCAATGGCGTTGCCCCCGTAGGCAGGTCGCTTCATCACGAGGAGGCCGGAACCATGTTCCGGCGAATCCATTACGCCAAGATCCGTGCAGTGGGAAGTAACGCCCGTGGAAAAGCGACGGGCGAGCCTCGGGGCGAGGTCAGTCCCCGCCTCGGTTGAGGGGAAGAGTATGATTGAGGGCCGACGCTCGCGGATGAGTTCCTCGTAGATATCAGGGAAAATCTGGCTGTCATAGTGTTTGAGCCGGGGATCGCTGCAGCAGAGGATCAGGTCAGGGCCGTATCGCTCCACAACGGGAAGGTACTGCCCGGCGTCAAGACCGAAGAGCAGTGCAACGAGCCTTTCACCGAGCCGGTCGGCGATTTCCCTGCCGCGGGTCATGAGTTCAAGGGCGCCGTCGAGAACACGCTCGTGGTCCTGGACCTCGGCGAAGACCCATACGTCCTTCCACTTGCTGATGTCGGGGCTTTTATCCTTCACGGTCAATACCTGAGAATTTCATTTTTTTTCAGACGCATGATAAGCTGTTCGACCTTCTCGTCAATGTTTCCAACAAGATGTTCTCGTCCCCGTTCGTGGGAAAAGAGCTCGGTGGCGATTACCCTCGTGGGTGATCCGGACGCGCCATATTCCTCCACGCTTCCTCCGATCTCCGCGAGTCCCATGGACGTTATTGTCTTCCCCTCTGCGATCGCGATATCGCAAAGGCGAGGCGTGCGGACGCGGTTGACGTCCCTTCCGATGGCAAGGAGAACGGGGAGTCGCACTCGGATGCTCTGGTACTCATGACCGTAAAGGCGCTCGATCTCCGCGTGCCCTTCGTTGATCCGAATGCCGTGAATGCCCGTGATGTGGGGTACGGAGAGAAATTCGGCGAGCTGGTATCCTACATGGCCGGTGTTTCCGTCGACCGCCTCGCGGCCGGTGACCACAATGTCGAAAGCGCCGAGACGGGCCACGGCGCGCGAGAGGACACGGCTCGTGGCAAGCGTGTCCGAGCCGGCGAATGCGGGGTCGGTGACGAGGATGCAGCGGTCCACTCCCAGGGCGTAAGCCTCGTAGAGAACGTCGACGGCCTGGAGGGGGCCCATGGTCACGGCCGTGATGGTCCCTCCGTAGAGATCGCGGAGCGAAAGCGACATCTCTATTCCATGAAGGTCATCGGGATTCATGATGTTGTCGCCTCCGGAACGGTCAACATCGCCTCCGGCCATCCTTGCCCTCTGTATATCCGGTACCTGCTTGATGCATGTGACGATTGAAAGCATGATATCAGAGCCTTGTGAATT
>CAZKPR010000153.1:8470-9592 GCA_964554685.1 uncultured Leptospirales bacterium
TTTTAAAATTTAACTTTTTTTTAGGGATTGCCAGGTAAATGTTTTTTAAATTGTCCTTTTTAAACAATTTAAAATTTCCATTTTTATTACATTAACTTTGGGTTGCCGATTATTATCTTCATTACCTCGGAGGTGCCTTCATATATCTCGGTAATCTTGGCGTCGCGGAAAAAGCGCTCAACCGGGAGGTCCTTCACGTACCCGTAACCCCCGAAAATCTGGAGCGCGTCACGGCACACGTCCATGGCAGCGGACGAGGCGTGGAGCTTGCACATGGCGGCCTCCGTGGCATAGGGAAGGCCCCGGTCACGGCAGTCCGCAGCCCTGTACGTGAGAAGGCGCGCCGCGTCCAGGGCGGTGCGCATCTCCGCGAGCTTGAAGGTAACCGCCTGGATTGTCCCGATGGGGCGACCGAATTGTTTGCGCTCCATTGCGTAGGATGCGGCCGCCTCGTAGGCGGCGGTACCGATGCCGAGTGCCTGGGCAGCGATGCCTATCCTTCCGATGTCCAGGGTCTTCATGGAAATGCGGAATCCATCCTCCGGCCGGCCCAGTATATTCTCTTCCGGCACGCTGAGGTCCTTGAAAAAGAGCTCCGATACCATGTTGCCCCGCATTCCCATCATGTCCTCGACCTTGCCCCGCTGGAAACCCTTCATCGAACTTTCGACAATGAAAAGGGAGATGCCGGAGGTTTTCTTTCCGGGATCACGGGTTGCTGCGACGAGGAAAAGATCACCGATGCCCCCGTTCGTGACAAAGGCCTTCTGGCCGTTGATGACGTACCGGCCGTTTGTGTAGGTCGCGGTGGTGCGAATCGAAGAGGCGTCGGAACCGGCCTGGGGCTCCGTGACGGTAAACCCCCCGATTTTTTTCCCGGCCGCGAGATCGGGGACGTAACGGGAAATCTGTTCCGGTGTCCCAAAGGAGAGGATGGGAGCGAGGCACACTGAATTATGAACGGTAACCCCGAGCCCCACGGCGGCGCTGACACGGGAGAGCTCCTCGATGGAGATCACGTAGCTGATGGAATCAAGGCCGGCCCCGCCCAGTTCACGGGGGGCCTGTATGCCCCAGAGGTTGAGCCTTCCCATTTCCCTGACGATCTCCGGAGGGAGTGGT
>CAZKPR010000154.1:0-8564 GCA_964554685.1 uncultured Leptospirales bacterium
ATATCGGAAAAAATGACGACCATTCTTGGAATGATCAACGAGTTTGTTGATAAGGAGCTGATTCCCCTCGAGCCAGAATTCGTCACCACGGAATTTCGGGATATGCTTCCCGCCCTGGAGGAGAAGAGGCGCATGGTCAAGCAGATGGAGCTCTGGGGACCCAACCACCCCAGGGAGCTTGGAGGCATGGGGCTCACCATGCTTGAACACGGCCTCGTGTCCGAGGCCCTGGGACGCACCCCCCTGGGGCACTACGTATTCGGATGCCAGGCGCCTGACGCCGGTAATATTGAGATTCTCCATCTCCACGGAAATCAGGAACAGAAGAAGAAATACCTGGAGCCCCTGGTGGCGGGTACCATGCGAAGCTGTTTCTCCATGACCGAGGTGGACATGCCGGGATCCAACCCGGTGATGCTCGAGACCACGGCGATCAAGGATGGGGACGACTACGTGATCAACGGCCACAAGTGGTACACTACCGCGGCGGACGGGTCGGCGTTCAGCATCGTCATGGCGGTGACGAATCCCGAGGCGCCGTCCTACCTCCAGGCGAGCATGATCATCGTTCCCACGGACGCTCCGGGGTTCAATCTCGTGCGCAACATCCCGGTCATGGGCCACGAGGGAAGCGATTACGCGAGTCATGCGGAGATACTCTACCAGAACTGCCGCGTGCCGCAGTCGAACCTCCTGGGCCCCGAGGGACACGGCTTTATCATGGCCCAGGAGCGCCTGGGGCCGGGGCGGATCCACCATTGCATGCGCTGGCTGGGGATTTGCAGTCGGGCCTTCGATCTTATGTGCCGCAGGGCGAACGAGCGTGTGATCGCCCCCAACGGCAAGACCCTGGCGACCCGCCAGACGGTGCAGAACTGGGTAGCGGAATCGGCGGCCGAGATTCAGGCGGCCCGGCTTCTCACCCTTTACGCCGCCTGGAGGATCGACACGGTCGGCGCCAAGGAGGCGCGTGATGACATTTCGATCATCAAATGGGTCGTGGCGAACACGATGAACAGCGTGGTGGACAGGGCTCTCCAGGTACATGGCGGACTCGGAATGACGGATGACACGATTCTGGCCTTTTTCTACCGCCATGAACGCGCTGCTCGCATTTACGACGGGGCGGACGAGGTGCACAAGACATCCTTCGCGAGGCGTGTCCTCAAACGGTATGCCGGGGAATCGAAACCGGGCGTAACGCGGTAGCAGCCATGACCTTTGAAGAATTCAGGAAAAGCGTTGAGGCTTCCGTTGAGGGGCTCTGCCGGGATTTCTATCGACTCAACCGGGACGCGATTAAAGTGAAAAAGGAAGAGGTGGCCGTCAGGAATCTCGTCGCCATAGTAAACGCCACGCTTGACCTGAGTTGCAGGAAGGGATTTGACGGGATGAGTCTCCGGGATCTGAGCCGGGAATCGGGACTCAGCATGGGGGCCCTCTATTCATACTTTTCAAGCAAGGAGGAGCTTCTCGGCATGATCCAGCGCCAGGGTCAGGCCGCCGTGGAACGGATCATTCGTTCTTACATTGATCGGGACATCGAGCCTGGAGAAAGGCTTGAGAAGGCGATACGGGTCCATCTGTACCTGAGCGAGATCATGAAGAGCTGGTTCTACTTCTTCTTCATGGAGACGAAGAATCTTAACAAAGAGTACCGCAAGATATCGGTGGAAAGCGAGCTGATGACGGAGCGCGTTATAACGGAGATCCTTGAGGAGGGAATCGGAAAAGGGACATTCAGGAACGTTGATGTCCGGCTAACCGGTTCCCTTGTCAAGGCCATGATGCAGGACTGGTACCTGAAGCAGTGGAAACACGCACAGCGGAGGATATCGGTCGAGACATACGCCTCTTTTGTGGTCGACATGGTGAACTCGTTCATCCTTGCCGCTGCCGGAGAAAAAATGGCCCCTGGCTCCCGGGAAGGACATGCTACAGGGTCGCGGTCCGGGGCAGTTGCGGCCCATCGAGGGTGAAGGGAGCCGTGTCCAGCGAATCGAGATATCATCAGTAAAATAAGGAGAGAACAATGGCACGAGTCGATGAACCGGTGGATGTTCGGTCCGGGGAGGAACTTGACGCCGCCAGGGTCGGTGAGTTTTTAAGACAATCGATCCCCGGGCTCAAGGGGGATGTTACCGTCAGGCAGTTCCCGAGCGGATTCTCGAATCTTACCTACCTGGTGAAGTGCGGGGAGAAAGAAATGATTCTCAGGAGGCCCCCCTTCGGGAAAAAACCGAAGTCGGGGCACGACATGTCAAGGGAATACAGGATCTTGAAGGCGCTCAAGCCCCTCTTCAGGTATTGTCCGGAGCCCCTTGTCTATTCAGAGGAGCCGGCGATCATGGGTGCGCCCTTTTATGTTATGGAACGGATCAATGGCCTCATCATAAGGAAGAAACTTCCCGACGGCCTTTCGCTTTCTCCGCAGGAGGCCCGCACTCTTTCCGAAAACCTCGTCAGGGTACTCTGCGAGCTCCATTCGGTTGACTACGTCAAAGCGGGACTGGGCGACTTCGGGAAGCCCGAGGGATACGTGCGCCGGCAGGTGGAGGGATGGATTGGTCGGTACCGGGACGCCAGGACGCCGGACGCTCCCGACTTCGAGGCCATCATGGAGTGGCTCACCGCCGCCATGCCGGGTGACACGGACAGGCCCTGCGTGATCCACAATGACTATAAATTCGACAACGTGGTGCTTGATCCGAAGAACCCCCTTGAGATAATTGGTGTCCTGGACTGGGAAATGGCGACGATCGGGGACCCACTTATGGATCTCGGCAACTCCCTGGCATACTGGGTCGAGAAGGATGATCCACCCAATGTCCAGCTCATCCGCATGATCGCCACGAACGTGGAGGGAATGCTCGGCCGCAGGGAGCAGGCGGCACTCTATTCAAGGATAACGGGAAGAAAGATCGGAAAATTTGATTTTTATTTCTGTTTTGGTCTGTTCCGACTCGCCGTGATCGCGCAGCAGATCTACTACCGCTTTTATCACGGTCAGACAAAGGACGAGCGGTTCAAGATGCTTATCGGCGCGGTGAGAATACTGGAGACCGTGGCCACGCAGGTGTCGGGTACCGGGGTAGAGGTTTGAGGGGGTCGGTTTCCCCGGATGAGCCCCTGTGGTGCATGAGGGATTTCCGTTGAGACGGCCGGCAGAAAACGAGATAAGGAGTGAGTAATGAAAAGAAACGCATTTATCCAGCAATACGATTTCACCGGGAAAAAGGCACTGGTGACCGGCGCGAGCCGCGGTATCGGCGAGGAGATAGCCCGGGCTCTTGCCTCACTGGGTGCCGAAGTGATACTGGTGAGCAGGAAGATCGAGGGGCTCAGGGAGGTGGAGGAAAAGATCGCCTCGGAGGGGGGAAGGGCGTCCTCGATAGCGTGCCACCTCGGGAAGATGGATGAGATAAATCGGCTATTCGACGAGATCGCGAATACACACGGGGCCCTTGATTTCCTAGTAAACAACTCGGCAACGAATCCATTTTTCGGCAGCAACATGGACGCGACGGAGGAGGCATGGGAGAAAACCTTTTCTGTCAACCTGAAGGGGTACTATTTCGCGACACAGCGTGCGGCAGGAATGATGAAGGAAAAGGGCGGCGCCATAGTGAATATCTCCTCGGTAAACGGCATACGGCCCGCGCCGATGCAGGGTATGTATTCAATCACCAAGGCGGGTGTCCTCTCGATGACGCGCTCCTATGCCAAGGAGCTCGCCCCGTTCAATATCAGGGTGAACGCTGTGCTCCCGGGGATGACGGACACGAAATTCTCCTCGGCGATGACCAGGAACGCCGCGCTCATGGACAATTATATCCTCCCATCGATTCCCATGGGGAGGATTGCCAGGCCCGATGAGATGACCGGCGCGGTGCTCTATCTGCTTTCCGACGCGTCGTCCTATACGACGGGGTCAATACTTCTCGTGGATGGCGGGATGCTGGCCTGATAGAGCGGGCAGAAATGAGCCCGACATCTCCGGGATCATTGAAATGGGACGCGGCTTTTCATGAATAAGTATCGCGACAAGCCGGAGTTGGCGAATCTTTCCTTTCTGTTCAGAGTGAGCAGGCTGCGGAGTTATCCGACTTCCTGAACGGTAAACTCTGCATGATAGATCGCATGGTCGAATGGACGAATGCGTAGAAATGGAGGTGGGATCAATGAAAACAGGAGATATCAGTCGCGTGTTGATCGTGGGCGCGGGAACGATGGGGCAGCAGATTGCCTCGGTCTGCGCGATCCATGGCATGGAGGTTTCTCTCAATGACGTGAATAGCGCGGCACTGGAAAAAGGCATGGAAGGGATTCGCGGTCTTCTTGAATTCTTCGTTAAATCGGGGAAAATCTCGGAAGATGAGTCAAAGGCCTCCATTGCGAGGGTTTACCTTGCGGAATCGCTCGAAGAGGCGGCCCGAAATGCGGATATCGTGAGTGAGTCGGTTCCGGAGGATCCTTCGCTGAAGGGAGAGGTGTTTTCACGTCTGAACCGGTGCTGTCCCGAACAGGTGATATTCACCACCAATACATCCACTCTCATGCCCTCGATGTTCGCCGGGGAGACGGGCCGCCCCGACCGATTCGCGGCACTTCACTTCCATGATGTCCGGATCTCAACGATCGTTGACGTTATGCCCCATTCCGGAACATCGATGGAAACCATTGAACGAGTGCGCGATTTCGCGATCAGGATCGGCCAGGCGCCCATCGTCATGGAAAGGGAAAGCCCCGGGTACGTATTCAATTTCATGCTGAGCAACCTGTTCGAATCGGCTCTTACTCTGGCGGCAAACGGCGTCGCTACCGTAGAGGACATAGACAGGTCCTGGATGGGAGTAACCCACATGCCCACGGGGCCCTTCGGCATCATGGACAGCGTGGGACTTCAGACAGTTTGGAAGATTACCGACTTCTGGGCACGGAAACTGAACCAGCCGCAGAAAATTAAAAACGCGAATTTCGTGAAAGGATACGTGAATGGAAATCGTCTCGGGGTCAGGACCGGAGAAGGTTTTTACCGCTACCCGAAGCCTCGTTATCGAGATCCCGATTTTCTGAAAGGCCCGGTAAAAGTTTAAAAAAGGCCATGAAACTGATCCTTGACAATATCACTCTCGATCCCGGGGAGGGGCAGGAGAAGATATCTGAAAAAATCAGGGACCGATGGGGCATCGACGTATCATCGTTCACGATAGTGAGAAAATCTCTCGACGCGAGAAAGAAAAGAAAGATCGTCTATCGATTCAGGGTCATGATAGAGGTGGATGATAAATGGTCATCCGACCTTGTTGGAGAGGAGGATATCACAGAATATATACCCCGGGAAATCCCTGCAATCGTAACGAATATGCGGGACGAGCCCGTCCATATCGTGGGAAGCGGCCCCGCCGGTCTTTTCTGCGCTCTCCGTCTTATCGAGGCGGGAGTGCGCGTGGAAATCTTTGAGCGCGGCAGGCCAGTGGAAGAGCGGATGAGGGATATCGCGGGTCTTGAAAGAAAAGGTATCCTTGATGAGAGAAGCAATGTTCTTTTCGGCGAAGGGGGTGCGGGAACCTATTCCGACGGGAAGCTGACAGCCCGCACGCGGCGTCCCGAGGTCGACTGGTTTTTCAAGGAACTGATCGAGGCGGGCGCGCCGTCGTCAATCCTGTACGAGGCGAAGCCACATCTGGGAACAGACCGTCTCGGAAGAATCGTTGCGTTTTTAAGGAAAAAAATTATCGAGGCGGGATCGGAAATACATTTCAACGAATCACTTGAAGACCTGGTGGTACGGCAGGGCAGAATTGAAGGCGCGATTACGTCGAAGGGGCGCGAGGTTGCCGTTTCGCGGCTTGTCCTCGCCGCGGGCCACTCGGCAAGGGATACCTACGCCATGCTCGAGGATCGGGGTGTCGCCATTGAGGGCAAGGGTTTCGCCGTCGGGGTGAGAATTGAACACCCCGCGGCATTGATAAACGAAATACAGTACGGGTCGTCCCCCTTTCGCGACCTGCTGCCCCCGGCGGATTATTTTCTGACAAGCCGCGGAACGGATGCGGGAAGAAGTGTCTATTCCTTTTGCATGTGTCCCGGAGGAAGGGTGATCAATACATCCTCGGAGAAGGAAAGGCTGTGCGTCAACGGCATGAGCTTTTCTGACAGGGGGCTCCCCTTTTCCAATGCCGCGCTGGTAGTAACCGTGACGCCCGGTGACTGGGGTGGCGCTGCTTCGGGTGGGATTTCCTTCCAGAGATCCCTTGAGGAGAGCGCCTTCATGATCGGGGGCGGCGGATTCATCGCGCCGGCACAGCGCGTTACGGATTTCCTGAAAGATTCAGTGGGAACAGAATTGCCCGAAACATCCTACCTGCCCGGCGTGAAGTCTGCGGCGCTTCACCACGATTTGCCGGTGTGGATTGTTCGGGAATTGAAACACGCCCTGAGACAGTTCGAAAAAAAAATGAGGGGCTTCATCACTGAATCGGCACTGCTTATAGGGACGGAAACGAGAACGTCATCTCCCGTCAGGATTATCAGGAACGAGGGATTCCAGTCGATCTCGCACGGCGGCCTCTACCCCGTGGGGGAGGGGGCGGGATATGCCGGTGGTATCGTGAGTTCGGCTGTTGACGGAATCCGATGCGCCGATATAATTGCCCTTGGGGGCTGAGTCAAAGAATTAATACCCGAAAGAAGAAGCGAGATCCTGGCGCACCGCATTTTTCATCCTTCCTGCGTATTAATCTTGACGAGGGTGATGTTTTTACCGCAACCTGATTGCTCCTATTCAGGAGCGGAAAATGGCGGACAGGTTCATAGAGATCGTACGTAATAAAAAGGCACGCTTTAATTATGAGATCGTGGAAACCTTTGAGGCGGGCATCGTCCTCGAGGGAAGCGAGGTCAAGTCCCTGCGCCAGAAAAAGGCGAGTATCCAGGAAGCCTATGCCCGCATTAAGGGCGGCGAGGCATTCCTTACCGGGATGAACATAGCGGTCTACGAGATGGCCAATCGCTTCAACCATGATCCCGCAAGGGACCGCAAACTCCTTCTCCACAGGCATGAACTGAAACGACTTATTGGCAAGATCCAGGAGAAGGGCCTGACACTGGTTCCCCTTCGGCTCTATTTCAAAAACGGAAGGGTGAAGGTGGAGCTTGGGCTTGCCCAGGGAAAAGCGAAATTCGACAAGCGTCATGATATTCGGAAAAGGGAAGTGGATCGGGAAATTCAGCGTGAATGGAAGCACAATAGATAGAGAGAACCGATGGTGTAATAAAATTCTTGACAACGCTCTATTGCACGTGCCCTTGTACTATCCGCGGGGGATCGATGAAATTTCATCCTTCCTAACCGCCGGCGAATAAGATAATAAAAAAGGAAGAGGCCATGTCAGAGGAAGTAAAGGAAGGACAGGATACCCAGGCGACCTCCGATGCGCAGAACACGCCCGCTGCAGAAGAGACAAAAGCCGCAGCGAAGCCGAAAAAGATCAATAGAATGAATGACCGGGAGCTTGCCTCGAAAATCGAAGCCCTTGAAAAGGGCAACAATACCGGTTCAAAGTATTATGCGCACCTGCTGCAGCGCAAGAAGGAGCTCGGGGCCTGATTTATTCTCAGCGTTGTATGAAAATCAGGTATTCGTATGTGTGGATATCCTGAATAAACTGTCGGATTGTTTCATGCTCATCTCCGGCAGAACCGGAGGTGAGAATGAAGCGAAGGCGGTCCGTATATTCATACTTTAGAAAATCAGCGTAAGAACCCCTGATGACCTGATATCCTTTCACTTCACCGACCGCGACAAGGTCGGAAAACCTTACGGTGTATTCATCGTGTCCCATGAGGGGGATTCGCCATGGATTCCCCGTGGGTGAAATATCCAGAAATTGTCTCATTTGATCAGGTGCAGATGCTTCACAGCTGTGCTCGCTGAGGTAGATGCAGGGTACTCCCGCGTCGCAAAGGCGCTCTACCGCGCGTATGGCGCCCAGGTTAAGATTGAATGGCACATCGGGTATCTTCAGGCCGTTTCTGCTTATGGTGCGCTTCACTTCCAGTGATATGCTGTCGATTTGAGTATCCGGCAGTGCCAGATGTCCGGGATCAATATCGCATAGTGTCGGGAAATCGCCGACGACTTCGTTAAGCAGCGCCAGGTCGAACTGGCCGAGAATATCATTCCCGATATTGAAAAAATCATTTTCGATGAAGAGAACGCCGAACCCGTCGAGGGTTTCGCGCTGCCGTTCAAGCAGAACGGGTGAAAGCTCAATCATCGCCGCTCTTTCCCAGGCATGGCGTGAAAGGAAATCCCGCATCACGAACCCGTATCCTCCTCCAATTTCAATGAGTGAATCGATGGCGTTCATATCGAGGAAACCTGAGAGGTGGTCATAGAGCAGATTGCCAAGGCTTGCCTGAGCAGCAAGAACTTCACGGCATGGGCTTCGCGGGTCCTCGAGGGCATTGCACACCGTGAGCTCCCATCCAAGGGTTTTCATTCCTTTGCGGTGATAATCGGTTGTATCGTTTACACGGTAGGGAGGGCAGGGCTCTTT
>CAZKPR010000154.1:8574-9579 GCA_964554685.1 uncultured Leptospirales bacterium
TTTGATCATATCACCATGGCGTCGGGCGTTACCGGGCGTTTTAAAAGAGCGAAAAGAGCGATAATCATTGCCGCGAGGAGCGACGCTGCGATAAGTATCGTGACTATCAGTCTCCTTCTTTCAGGAAAAGGAAGGAGGGGAAAATTCCGTATCCGGTACGTGAATTCAAGGAATGCTGTGATGAGTCTCCGGGTGAGCGTGGTAACGTCCAGATCCCGGAGCCTGCCAAATAATTCCCGAAAGCTGCTGTTGACATGTGGGCGTGACAGGTCAAAGGAGGCGTTTCGGTAGATCCCGGTGTCATCGGGATCAGCGGTAAAGGAATGGCCGCAGGGGCAGGTAACGCGAATGATTCCCCTGTCAATGGGAAAACGGAGACGTCTTCCGCAATGCGGGCATGGTTTGATAAGGTGCATGGGTATTACTGCAGGTCCCGAATCTGCTTTATTATTTGCGGCATTTTTGAGAAGAGTGCCTCCAGATCGTTCTGCGTGAGACCGACTTTGGCGATGGCCGCGTCATGGATCTCGTAATACAGACCGTCATTACCGATGCCGACGCCCCCCATCAGGCATATGGCACTGGCAATATGGACAATGGACGTCTCGAGCTGATGTTCCTTTGGCGCTCCCAAGGGATCATGATAATGACGGACGATAGACTGGAGGACGGGGGGAAAATTCCATTTTTCGAGTATTCGTTCTCCTACTTCCTGATGGTTGTATCCCATGATTTCCTTCTCGGCCTGGTGAAAGGGAACGCCCCTGTTCTGCGCAAGGTCGAGAATCTGGTTAAAAGTCTGGTGTACGAAAAATGCAATGACCACCTTTCCCACGTTATGTATGATGCCGCCCGTGAAAACAACATCCGCGATATCTTTTCTCTTCTTTGCCAGGGCAATATCGCGTGACATGGTGGCCACGGCTAGGCCCTGCCGCCAGAGTTCGCCCCTGGCGAGATCATAACCGACCGCCTCTTTGTCAAGGAGCGGTTTTGCCGCAACGA
>CAZKPR010000155.1:0-1139 GCA_964554685.1 uncultured Leptospirales bacterium
AAAAAATCCCCTACCGGATCTGCCAGTTATTCATTGCAATAAACATTTCCCATTTTACCGAACCGTCCGATTTCAAAAAAACGGCGGGGGATATCCTCAGGGAGCTCAGGTCCTCGAGAAAAATGCCCGGCCAGGAGAGGATCTACACTGCGGGGGAGAAGGAATACCTCGCGTGGATTGATCGAAAGGACAGGGGAGTACCGGTTAACATGAGTCTCCAGAAGGATATCCTCGCCCTTCAGGATGAGTTTAATCTGAAAGGGTACCCTTTCCCCTTTTAACGGAACCGCCGAAGGAGCGCAGTATTCATCTCGCCCAAATAATCCTGTCGAAATTTTTTACGCTCTGTCCCTGGAGAAAATCCTTCCATTTGACACTAACTGCCGTGCCCGTGAAATCCGCGTCCCTGAAATGGGCGTGGTAGGGCGAAACGTCCATATCCCGTATCGGCTTGGCCCGGGCCATCCCGATTTCTTCGGCAGGGGCCTGCACTAGCAGGGCGCCCCGCAGATCCGCCCCGCTCAGGTTGGCGTGGTAAAAGTAGGCGTTCACCAGGTTGGTGTCCCGGAGGAATGCCCCCCGGGCGTCGACATGACGGCAGTTGGCGCCGCGCAGGTCCGAACCGGTTAGGTCGGTTCCGCTCAGATCAGCACCCCTCAGGTCGGCGTTAACAAGGATCGAGTTCTTCATCCTGGCGAAGCTGAAATTCGTCCCCACGAGCCTTGCCCTGGTGAGATTGATCTCTTCAAGGTCCAGGTTGTAGAGATCGAATCCCGAAAAGTCAAGGCCCGCGAGTTTCTTGCTCATCAGGTATTTTTTGAAGAGTCGTCCCCGGCAATCCGTTGCGAAAAGCATAGAGAAAATGGCGATAATGATGACGCATCGTCGCGACAATGAATTCTTCATCCGACATGCGGGCCGATTTCCTGACATGGGACGGTCCTCCTTCAGCGCGGGCCGGCCCGCCCCGGGTTTCACAGGGGAGGCGGTGGCCCTTCAAGAAATGATATGCGGTTGAATGCTGCAGTCAAGACATTTCACGGGCTTCCCGATCAAAGGGAGGCGCAACGATAAGGTTATTATTTCCTTGACTTTTTCGGAGAGCCGATACACCAGTTTCGTGAGACCAAGGAGGCCGG
>CAZKPR010000155.1:1149-9543 GCA_964554685.1 uncultured Leptospirales bacterium
CTATCGAGGTGGCTGACGGAGAAGTAAAGGTGGGCGATACCCTTCGTTTCCGGGGGCACAGCACTGACTTCAGCCAGGTCATCGAATCAATGCAGGTGGAGCACGCACAGGTGGACACGGCCAGGAAGGGGGATTCGATAGGAATCAAGGTGGCCGATCGCGTGCGTGAGCATGATGAAGTCTATCTCGTGAAAGGGTGACGGCCCCCCGTTTCCCTTGACGCTCTCTCCATTTATAAATCCGGCTTTTACCGGACCTGGGGGAATTTTGCAGTTTCATGGAAAAAATGGTTGTAACCTCTTTTGTCGGGGTGTAGGATAGGAGTTTCCGGGTTGGGGGAGGACCGCCGTCCGGACCACCACACATGGAGGAGGCTCGTCATGAATAGCGTGTACAAGGTCATCGAGATAATCGGAACCAGTACGACATCATGGGAAGACGCGGCGAAAAAAGCCATAGAGGCCGCGTCCAAGACACTGAAGGAGATCCGGGTCGCTGAAGTCAAGGAGATGGACATCAACGTCGAAGAAGGCAAGATGATATTCCGCGTGAAGCTGAGGCTCTCCTTTAAATTCGTTGACTGACGCCCCTCCGGGGGGCAGGTAAAATAACGCGAAGCACCGGCGGTGCGTCGGTTATCGGATGCCGCCTCTCTCCACCCGGGCGTTCCGCGGCGGCAACAGGTACAAGAGCGTAATGGTAAGAACAGGCCTCGATCGCCTTCTTGATCGAAACGACATTATCCGGAACCGACGCGTCGGCCTTATCGCCAACCATACATCCGTAAATGCCGATCTTCATTACGGGTGGGACCTCCTGCGGGAGGAGGGAGCGGATCTGCGAACAATTTTCTCGCCCGAGCATGGCCTCTTCGGCATCGAACAGGACCAGGAGCCGGTGTCGGAGGTGCCTTCTTTTCCCAATCGCGTGCAAAGCCTTTACGGGGACTCCGACGCGACGCTTGCGCCCTCGGAGGAACACCTGGAGGGTCTTGACGCTGTATTCTTTGACATACAGGACGTGGGGAGCAGGTATTACACCTACGTCAACACAATGGTTCTTTTCATGGAGGCCCTCAACGGGCGCGGCATTGAGTTCATTGTACTTGACCGGCCGAATCCCCTGGGGGGCCTGACCGTTGAAGGTCCCGTGTTGAAAGGTGGATATGAATCATTCGTGGGGGTCCTGCCCGTTCCCGTACGGCACGGCCTCACCGCAGGTGAGATCGCCCGGCTGGCCCTCTCCCATTTAAAACTGGATCTCGAGCTCACCGTCATCGAGATGGAGGGTTGGGAGCGCTCGATGTTTTTTGACGACACGGGTCTTCCATGGGTGCCTCCATCGCCGAACATGCCGACGCTGGACACCGCCCTGGTGTATCCCGGGTCCTGCCTTTTCGAGGGAACGACCGCGTCCGAGGGGAGGGGCACCACCACGCCTTTCCAGGTAATAGGCGCTCCCGGCGTGATGCCGCATGAACTCGCGGGAGAACTTGACGGACTTCCCCTTCCGGGTGTCCGTTTCCGCCCCCTCTGGTACCGGCCCACATTCAACAAGCATTGCGGGAAGACCCTCGGGGGTGTATTCATACACGTGACGGACAGGCAATTGTTCAGGCCCTTCGCGACCGGGGTCGCCCTCGTGACGGTTCTGCGGAAGTTGTGCCCGGGTTTCGAGTTCACGCGCGGGGTATATGAATTCAATTCAGAACATCCCGCCTTTGACCTTCTCGCCGGAAGCGCGTCCATCAGGAAAATGATCGAGGCGGGGGAGGCGATCGACAGGATACTTAATTCGTGGGCCGAAGAGGAGCGCGATGCCCTGGAGGCGGTGAGGGAATATCATAGTTACGGTGAATCGTGATGCCTCTCGACCCGGCCCTCGCTGTCATCGTCGTATACCTCGTCGGGGTCAACCTGATCGGCCTCGCGTGCACGCGGGCATCAACCCTCAACGAGTATTTCCTCGGGGGCAGGAATCTTCCCTGGCCCGTGGCGTGCTTTTCGATCGTCGCCACCGAGACGAGCTCCCTCACCTTCATTTCCATCCCGGGCCTCGCGTATATATCGAACCTGGGCTTCCTCCAGATCGCACTCGGCTACATCATTGGCAGGTTCCTTGTCGCGGCGGTCCTTCTCCCGAGGTATTTCTCAGGCAATCTCGAAACCGCCTACGAATTCATCCAGAACCGTTTCGGGCTTCTCTCGCGGCGCGTGATCGCGGTGGTCTTCCACGTCACGCGTCTTCTCGCCGACGCCATACGGTTATTCGCAACGGCGATCCCGCTATCCCTCCTACTGGGCTTCGAGGGCTACTGGCAGGCCATCGGCATCGTCGGACTGGCGACATTCCTTTACACCCTTTACGGCGGGATGAGGTCCGTCGCGGTAGTGGATTCGATCCAGCTCGTTATTTACCTCGTCAGCGCCGTGGCGGGAATCATGGTCATCGCCCACATCATGGGGATCTCGGTGGGCTCTCTTGTGTGTCGCATTCCACCCTCGGGCATGGTCCTGTTCTCCACGGGAATCGAGGAGGGCTGGCGCGGCATATTCGGCTCTTACAACATCTTCTCAGGGTTGATCGGAGGCGCGATGCTTTCCTTCGCCTCCCACGGGACGGATCACCTTATCGTTCAGAGGGCCCTCGCCTGCAAAGACCTTTCCTCCGCGCGGAAGGCTATGATCGGGAGTGGCGTGCTGGTGTTTTTCCAGTTTGCGTTATTCATGATCCTGGGGCTCTGCATCCATGTTTTCCTCAAGGGGGAAACCTTCGATCATCCCGATACCATCATGCCATTTTTCATCATCAATCACGTCCCCGCGTTTTTCAGGGGGCTCATGCTCGCGGGGATCTTCGCCGCGGCGATGTCGACGATCAGCTCGTCGATAAACTCGATCTCTTCTTCCACGGCGCTAGATATCCTCATGCTCTCGCGGAAGGATCTTACTGAGAAACGGAAGGTCCTCGTGTCGCGACTCATTTCCCTCGCGTGGACCCTGGTGCTCATGGCCCTCGCCATGGCGATGCGTAACACGAAGAGTCCCCTCGTCGAGTTGGGGCTGAGCATCGCCTCGATAACCTACGGCGGAATGCTTGGGATCTTCGTCCAGGGCGCGCTTTTCCGGCGGTTCGGCGAAAGGGCGGCCCTTTCGGGAGTTGTCGTCAGCATCGCCCTCGTGTTCACGATATCGATCGTGACTCCCCTGTTCTGGCCATGGTACGTTCCGGTTGGATTCGTGATGGCACTCGGAACCGGGTCGGTGGTTCAGATGATTCTTGGAAGGAAGAAGGGCGGCGTCAATCCTGGCTTCGGTCCTCGATGATCTTCAGGGAAGGATGGGTGATGCTCATGTCGTTTTCGTAACGGGTGTCAAAAAGGATCAGTATTTCCGTGCGGACGTTTTTCTTGATGATGAAGTAATACTCGCCGGCCAGTTTCCTCACCAGGTCGATCCCCCTGCCTGTTTCGGAGATCAGCGAGGTGACGTCCTCGTCTTCGGATGACGCGCGATCAAGAAGCACGTTCTGCTCGATCACCTTGTTGATGCTTTCCAGGATGGTCATCTTGGAAAGCATACCCCGGTAGTCGTCGATGGCGATGCCGTAGCGATCGTCGGAGCGGGCGAAAAAGAGGTCGACCCACTGGCCCTCCAAGAGTTCCACCGGGATCCTCCGCTGTTTCTGGTCTGTATGACCGTGGGAGTGGTAGACCGCGTTTATGGCCATCTCGTTCAGGATAAGGCTCAGGGTGATGCGGTTCCGGATGGGCATTCCCCAGGCGGTGATTTCATCGATGATCATGTCGATGGCCTTCTTTATCTGCCGCGACGCCGTAATCCTGATTTTTTTTATTTCGATAAGTCCGGGGAGGTAGTTTTCAAGGCCGAAGATTCTGTCCCCCGTAATAAGCTTATCAGCGAGATTGAGAAGCTCGTCCTTTTTGATGGGTTTGCAGAGGACGTTGCCGATGCCTTCACGGAAGATGGCGTCGAAAAAGTCGTCCATGTTCTTGTCCGTCGTCATGATCGTGGGGATGTAGGGGAAATGCTGCGCTATGTAGTTGTAGAGATCGAAGGCGTTATCACCCGGGAGCTCGACCTCGGAAACGACCAGGTCGAAGTCGGAGGCGTTGAGCTTCGCGACGGCGTCATATGCGGACTCGCAGAGCTCGACGCGGTAGCCGCTTTCCCTGAAAACCCTGGCGATGGAGTCCCTGAAGTCCGAATAGTCAACAACCAGCACATTATGCATGATCAGCTCCGGTGCGCGGCCCTTTTCCCAATTGGGCCACGATAAGTACCGGTAGTACTGCGTGCCGGTTATGGCAAGAAAAAAATTGTCGTGAAAAAGGTCCCGGGATGTCGAAAAATGTATTGAAAATCCATCCCGCTAGTGTATAGAGTGATCGATGGATCCGGGCCTCCCGCGCGGGGGGGTCTTCGAAGCCAACTGGAGGACATAATGAAAAAAGCATATATCGCAGTGGCATGTCTCCTCATCGCCATGGGCGTTTCAACCGCCCAGGAGCCAGCCGGGAAACCAAAGGAGGCCTCCCTGACCTCGGAAAGCCTTGACCAGGAGGGTAAGAAGCTTGATGATCAGATATTCGATCTCAACAAGAAGATCGGGGAGATAATCGGCAATTACGAGCTCCTGAAGGCTGAAGGCATTCGATGGGTACCCTACCAGATGACCTATATCATGGGAAGTAATTATATCGAAATGGAGAAGCACAGCTTCACCAAGGAGGGCGTTTTCGGAAGGGAAATCACAGGCCTCCAGAGCAGAAAGATCAAGATATATACCGACGGCAAGACAATCTCGAAGATCGAATCGGAGATTTATGAGCGGGATTACTACGGTGGTACCTCCAACATCGTACGGATCGTTGATCCCTCGCCCATGGCCCAGGGAACCGATAATGTGACCTTCACAAACATCATCAACGGGAAGACGTACCTGGAAAACAAGCGTCTCGGAGACATTAAAAATACCACGGCCTTCCCGATTCGCAATGACATAAAAAGGGAGTTTTTCATACCCCATCTCGTTTATTTCCGGAGCTCTATTCTTTTCATCGCCGAATCCTATATGAAGGGCATGAAAGACTCAGAGCATGGCATGCAAGAATTTCTCAGAAAGGCTAAGCAATTTTAATTGATTCACATGAGGGTGCTGGGGGCCGCCTCCGGGCGGCCTTTTACGTCTCGATAAAAATCAACGATAGAAGGGAATCTTTTCTCTCACCGGCACTTGGTTCACTAGTTCCCCACCCAATAAAAGTGTTGACACCAGGGACGGCCGATTGTGATGCTTTTATAATGTGACGGCAATCACTCGCCGCGAATCCCTTCGCGGGGTCCCGTCGACGTAAAAATCATTCCTGGAGCATGCGATGAAACTTGCGGTTATTGGCACGGGGTACGTCGGTCTGGTTACCGGCGCCTGCTTCGCGGATATGGGCAACGACGTCTGGTGCATAGACATTGACAGCAAGAAGATAGAGGGCCTCAAGAAGGGGGTTCTTCCGATCTATGAGCCGGGCCTCGAAGAGATAGTGAAGATGAATTACTCCGAGGGCCGCCTTCGGTTCACTACGGACCTTCGCGAGGGCATCAGGGACGTGACCTTCGCCTTCATCGCGGTCGGTACCCCCTCGGATGAAGACGGCTCGGCGGACCTCCAGCACGTCATCAACGTGGCCAGGGAAATTGGCAAGACCATGGAGGGGTACCTTGTCATCATAGACAAGTCCACCGTGCCCGTTGGCACGGCGGAAAAGGTGCGCCAGGCGGTACGTGAAGAGCTCGACCGGAGGGGACGTGGCGAGATTGAATTCGACGTTGTTTCAAACCCGGAGTTCCTCAAGGAGGGGAGCGCCGTCGAGGACTTTATAAGGCCCGACCGGGTCATTATCGGCGCGGATAACGCACGGGCCGCGGACCTCATGCGGGAACTGTATTCGACCTTCGTGCGCAAGGGTGACCGGGTCATGGTGATGGACATCCCCTCGGCGGAGCTCACGAAATACGCCGCCAACGCGATGCTCGCGACCCGCATCAGCTTCATGAACGAGCTTTCGAGTCTCTGCGAACTGACCGGGGCGGACATCGAGAGCGTACGGAAGGGAATCGGCTCGGACAGCAGGATCGGGAATGCCTTTCTCTACGCGGGTATCGGATACGGCGGCTCATGCTTTCCCAAGGACGTCAAGGCGCTCATCCACACGCTGAAGGACCACGGCTTCGGCGCGGAGATACTTTCATCCGTTGAGAAGGTCAACCGGCAGCAGCGGACAAGCTTCCTCGAGAAGATCACGCGGCACATGGGAGATGACCTGAAGGGCGTCACCTTCGCGGTATGGGGCCTCGCGTTCAAGCCCCAGACCGATGATATGCGCGAGGCTCCCGCGATCGATATCATCAATGGCCTGCGGGAACGGGGAGCCTCGATCCGGGCCTATGACCCGATCGCCGCGGATACCGCCCGCGCCATCCTGGGGGACGAGCGCATCGAGTACTTGAGGAACAATTACGACGTCCTGAAAGGGGTTGACGCGCTTCTTCTTCTCACCGAATGGCACCATTTCCGAAAACCGGATTTTCAAAAGATGAAGTCCATGATGAAGAGGCCCGTTATTTTTGACGGAAGGAACCAGTACGAGCCCGAGAAAATGAAGGAACTGGGATTCACTTATTTTTCCATCGGCAGGAATTGAGAGTGGTGGGTCTTAGCTGATGCCGAGGCCGAACACGCGCGACGCGTTTGCCGTAGTGTGCGCGGCGATGGTTTCAATCTGTTCACCCAGGATGTCAGCTGCTCCCCGGAGGTTGTAAATGATGTTGCGCGGGTAGTTCACCTCGCCCTTCTTTTCCACCGGGGGAATATCCGGGCTGTCCGTTTCGAGAAGAAAATTTCCCGGGTAGATTTTTTTCAGGACTGCCGCACGTTTCCTGCTGTTACGGTAGGTCAGCACCCCCCCCATCGAAAAACTCAACCCGAGGCGCAAAAGTTCATCCGCGATTTCCTCGCTCCCTGAAAAGGAGTGCACGATACCCCCGGACGGCGGGAGGCCGACTCTTTTCAGCGAGACAATCAGCTCGTTGAAGGCCCCGCGGCAGTGCATGATCACCGGGAGACCGGTCTCCCTCGCGACGGCGAGCTGCTCCTCGAAGAACCGCACCTGGAGGGCAAAGTCGCCGCCTTCGATTTTCCTGTCCAGGCCGATTTCACCTATCGCCACGGCGCCCAGGCGTTGCGCCGAGGCAAGGGAGGGGAGCGCCTCCATGAAGGACCTATCGATATACCAGGGATGGATACCCATGGCGAATTCCACATCGGGATACCGCGCGGCGATTGACCGGGACGTTTCCCACTGGGCGGGGACAATGGAAGAGGTGATGAGCCTGACAATCCCGGCCTCACGCGCATCCGATATGACCCCGTCCAGCTTTCCTGAGAAGCGGTCGCTTTCAAGGTGGCAGTGGGCGTCAACGAGCTTCATGGTCACTCCCCGATGATTTTCACCAGAACGCGTTTCGGGCGCCTGCCGTCGAACTCGGCGTAGTATATCTGTTCCCATGGGCCGAAATCGAGCTTTCCGCCGGTTATCGCGGCGACGACCTCACGGCCCATGATGGTCCGCTTGATATGGGCGTCTCCGTTATCCTCGCCGGTCCTGTTGTGGCGGTAGCGGGACAGGGGCTCGTGCGGGGCCAGGCCCTCCAGGAAATCGTCGAAATCCTGTATCAGTCCGCTCTCGGCGTCGTTCACGTAAACGGAAGCCGTGATATGCATCGCGTTAATCAGGCAGAGGCCTTCACGGACCCCGCTCTTCTGCACCAGCTGCTCCACCTTCTCGGTGATGTTAATATACTCCCTGCGGCTTTTCGTGTTGAAAGTGAGGTGTTCGGTCAGGGATTTCATTGTATCCTCCGTTACTGGTGTGTGGTGATACGATAGACAATGCCGCGTGGCCTGTCAAAATAAATATCACATGTCCTGGTGCGTGAAGCAGGTCGTCAATCGGCGCGGGAACAGGGCAATGGGGTTATTATCCGGAAATTGACTGGGCCAGGAGGTTGATCGGGTGAAGCACCTTGTATTCGGTGTGGCGGGAAATCTGGAGATTGCATGTTTCGCAATCGGTGACCACGAATTCGGGATTGGCCCGCTCGATCAGCTGAACGAGCTGCGACGCGTTATCGGTGCTTATGGAATGGTATTCCTTCTTGAATCCATAGGTTCCCGCGATGCCGCAGCATTCGGAATGAAGGATGACAAGGTCGAGGCCCGGTATCCTCTTCAAGACGTTGATGGTGTAGATCACGCCGCCCTGGCGCTCCAGGTGGCACGGCGAATGGTACGCCACCCGGAGGGGCACCGGTTTCA
>CAZKPR010000156.1:0-9405 GCA_964554685.1 uncultured Leptospirales bacterium
AAGGAGGCGTTGACCCACGGTGCGGTTAAACGGATTCGCCCGAAATTGATGACCGTGGCCACGGCGATGCTGGGGTTGATGCCCATCATGTGGTCCCTCGGGGCAGGGGCCGACATGATGAAGCGGATCGCCGCACCAATGATCGGCGGTCTCACAACGTCGTTTTTACTCGAGCTGCTGGTTTACCCGGCGATATATTACATCTGGAAAAAGCGTGAGCTGAATCTATGATGAAGGATCACCGCGCGGCCCGTTCTTTACGCGGGCGCGGCGGCGAGGATAACGGGGGTTGTCGGATCGGTGATATCGCAGGTTTACTACATCTAAAAGGAGGAGGCGATTTGATGAAAAAAATCAACCTGGTTCTGGCGGCGGTTCTGGTGCTCGCGACGATGATGGCGGGAGTATCATGCAGGAAGGGGGACGCTCCGGCGGTGCCCCAGGGGACGTGTCCCGTCATGGGGGAGGTCATCACCAACAGGGACCATTACGTTGATTACCGGGGCAAGAGGATTTACTTCTGCTGCGCGGGGTGCCCGGAGGAATTCAACAAGGACCCGGAAAAATATTTTGAGAAGCTTGATCCGACGAAGCTCGAGAATGCACCGGGATCCACGGAAGGGGGACGGTGACCCCCGAACTGGATCTCTGCATGCGCGACTATGCGACCGTGGTCCCATGCCCTGTTAAGGGCCGGGACCGCGGCCTGGATCACTGCCACGAAAAAGAGACCCCGGAGTTGACGCGGGTAAGAAATATTAGTATTTTATAAATATCTAAATAACCGGCATTGCCGGGTAAGTATGATAAAAAGGAGGTACACATGTTTCCCGTACCGAGAAAATATATCACCAGCTGTGTCGAAAAGGAAACCGGCTCGCTCCTGTTCGAGCGGGTCTACGAGGCCATCAATCGCGACGAGGCCGCAACGCGCGCCCTTCTTTCCTGCATGGGCGAGGAGTACAGACCCCGGGACCTCGCGGTGACTGCGGAGCGGTTATAACGACCCGGCATCTTTGCCGGATTTGAAACGGAGGTATACCATGAAAAATCATAGAGTGCCTGATCTTGACTATTCCTACGAGGCCCTTGAACCCCATTTTGACGCCAGGACCATGGAACTTCACCACGGAAAACACCATGCCGCCTACGTGGAGAAGCTGAACGCGGCCCTGGACAAGCATCCGCACCTTTTCGATCTCCCAGTCGAGGCCCTCCTGGTGAACCTGGGGAGCCTGCCGGAGGATATCCGCGCAGACGTGAGGAACCATGGGGGTGGGCACGCCAATCACTCCCTTTTCTGGAAGATCATCGGCGTCGACGGGCGGGGTGATCCCGCGGGGAACCTGTCCGGGGCCCTGTCCGCGAAATTCGGTTCCCTCGAAGGATTCAGAAAGGCCTTCGATGCGGCCGCCACACGTCGCTTCGGATCGGGGTGGGCCTGGCTTTCCCTGAACGCCTTCAACGATCTGGTGGTCCATTCCACGGCGAACCAGGACAGCCCGCTTATGGAGGGGTTTATTCCCATCATCGGCCTTGACGTCTGGGAGCACGCCTACTACCTGTCCTACCAGAACAGGCGCGCGGATTACATCGCGGCGTTCTGGAAGGTGGTGAACTGGAATGAGGCGGAGAGGAACTACCGGGACGCCCTCGCGGCCCGGGAGGCCGCGATCAGGGGGTGCCTGGACAGGGAAGATCTGCGCCGCGTGTCGTAGCCCTGTTCGGCGCGCTTTCCCGAATTGAACGCGCTCCCCCTGCCTCCGCCCCGGGAGGGGCGAAGGCAGGGTTTCCCTCTACATGCAGCGAACCAAACCAGAACCACGCGTCCTCACCTCGCCTCGCCGCAGGTGTAAAATGTCATTGACGCGGTCGGGGAATTCCACTAGTATCAATGGGTACCGGGGCGCTTGACCCGGCGAAGCCCGCGGCAACGGTTATTGCCGGACCGCCCCGCGGGACAGCTTCACGAGACATGACCGTATCGGCGGAGGATGTGTGCCATGAAAAAAATATGTATCGGGATCGCCGCGTTCCTTGTACTTGCCGCTCTTTCCGCGTTTTTTTATATACGCGGCAGAGCCCGGGTTCAGACCGGGGGTGAGATCAGGGTCGAGGGCCTCGGCGCGCCGGTCACGGTGATGCGCGACGAAAAGGGAATGCCCTTCATCCATGCCGGCTCCTTACCCGATGCCCTGCGCGCCCAGGGATTCATCACGGCCCAGGACCGGCTTTTCCAGATGGAGCTCTCCCGGATGATGTCCCAGGGAAGGATATCAGAGCTCGTCGGAGAGAAGGCCCGGGGCCTTGATATCCAGATGCGAACCCTGGGATTCCTGCGCCAGGGAACGCGGCACGCCGCGATCCTTTCGCCGAAGTGCCGCGCCTTTTTCACGGCCTACCTCGAGGGCGTCAACCGGTATATCGAAACCAGGGAGGGGGAGTTTCCACTGGAGTTCAGCCTCGCCGGGATCAGCCCGGGACCATGGACCATCGAAGACTCCATGGCCCTTCTTTATTACATGGGGTGGAGTATGTCCGCCAACATCCAGACCGAAATGGTCACCCGGATGCTCCATGAGAAGATCGGGCCCGAGAGGGCCCGGGAGATCCTTCCCCTTAACATCAATCCCGACACCGACGAGACGCATGTCGCCCGCTCCCCGGAACCCCGGGGCGTCGACGGCGACCTGAAGCTCCAGGATGACCCGATGCTTCACCTGATCGCCCGGAGGCCGCGCCATTCCCCCGCCATCGGAAGTAACAACTGGGCCGTGGCGCCCCGGCTGTCGAAATCGGGGATGCCCATCGTGGCGAATGATCCCCATCTCGACGCCGGCATGGTGCCCTGCCAGCTCCATCCCGCGGGAATCATCACCCCCGAGGTGCGCGCCGTCGGCGTGATACTCCCAGGGGTCCCGGGGATCATCATCGGGAGAAACGAGCACATCGCCATCGGCATGACGAACTCCTACGGCGACGGGCAGGACCTGTACATCGAGACCCTTGATCCGGGGAATCCGGACCGCTACATGGAGGGGCGCCGTTCGCTCCCCTTCTCGATAATCACCGAGACCCTCAAGATACGGGACAAGTCGGCGAAGGGCGGCTATCGCGAGGAGACGGTGAACCTCCGCTTCACGGGCCGCGGACCCGTTATCTCCGGGGTGATCCCCGGATTCGCGACGGACCGCGTCGTGACGGTCCGGTGGTCTCCCTACGAAACGATGGCCCCCGAGATTGGCCTGGACGATTTTCTCACCGCGCGATCGGTGGGAGAGCTCAGGCGCTCCATCGGAAAGATCACCATGGCGATGTTCAACTTCGTGTTCGCCGACCGCGCGGGCGCCATCGGGTGGCAGACTTCGGGGAGGCTGCCGATCCGCTCCCAGGGCGGGAGCGTGGCCCCCGTCCCGGTGACGGGGGGCGGGGACAACTGGATCGGCTGGATCCCCTACGAGAGGATGCTCGGGAGCCAGGATCCCCCCGCCGGGTGGGTGGGGACTTGCAATCACGACACCGTTCCGCGCGGTTTTCCCTACTATGTATCGTCGTTTTTCTCGCCGGGATACCGGTACATTCGGCTCAAGGAGCTTGTGGCGAGCGCACCCCGGAGCGACGCCGATGATCACTGGCGCTGGCAGAGGGACGCGAAGAACCTCATGGCGGCGGATATCGCGCCGATCATGGCGGCTGCCCTGAGGGATGGAAAAGAAACGGCTGCCATGGCGACCATCCTTGATCAATGGGATTACATGGAGGCGGCCGGTTCACCCGCGCCCCTGGTATTCCAGGCGGTCTACCGGGAGTTCGCCCTCCAGGTGTTTCGGGACGAGCTGGGGGACGATCTCGCTATGTTTTTCCTTGACGAGAAATATTACTGGAAGGAGCGGCTCCATCGCATGGTGAAGGAAAACTCCTCATCCTTTTTCGACGATGTGTCCACGAAGGAGAGGGAGTCACGGGACGATATTATTCGCCGCGCGGCCCTTGCGGTAAAGAAAGAGCTCTCCTCGCCTTTCGGTTCCGATCCCGGGAAGTGGAGGTGGGGCAACGCGCACCGACTTGAGCTGGTGAGCCCCATCATGCGGAGCGGGCCGCTCCGGGGACTCTTCGGCGGGGGATCGCACCCCATGGACGGGTCGGCGGAGACGCTCTGTCGGGCGACCTACACCTTCAGCAAACCCTTCGGCGTGACCACCGCGGCGGGCCTGCGCATGGTCGTGGACCTGGGTGATTCCGACAAGGTCCTCGCGGTCCTCCCCGGGGGGGTGAGCGGAAGGGTCTTCAATCCCCACACGATCGACCAGGTCGAGGCCTACATGAACGGCGAGCCACGCTACTGGTGGTTCAGCGACAGGATGATACGGGAACATGCGGCGAGCACTCTGCTCCTGAAGCCATGAAGGGAGGCAGTCGATGATGTCGATCATCGGTCACAAGGGACGGGCCACGGTCCTCGCGGCGCTTGTCGCGGGAATCGCCGCGTGCTCGCATCCCGTGCGTGTCCCCAAGGAGGGCGTCCTCCTTTACCCGATCCGGAGCGCCCCGGCGGATCTCCGGGTATTCGCCCACGATTTCGCCGCGGCTTTCGGCCGCAGGGACTGGGAGGGTCTCTTGAGCTATTTTGACCGGGAGAATTACCGCTCACAGCTTGCCATAGGGATTGAAACGGAGCAGTACCTCATCGAGGGGATTGGCCTCAATCCCGAGGAGCTCGAGGAGGTGCCCGACGCCACCCATCCCCGCCTTACCTCGATCGTCGTGATCAGGTTCATCGGCTATGAAACGGACCGGGCCGGTTACTACGCGGCTCTTTACGGTTTTGCCGTGACCGGTGATGGGAAGAAGCTTCGGATTATGCTCCTCATTAAAAGGGACGAGCGCCAGGGTCTCGTCGTGTCCCCGCCGGTCGGGTGATAGCGCGTGGCACCTGAAAAGAAATAAGGAATTCGTTGAGCCGGAAATCATGGTATACATTCTGATGGGCGTATCGGGAAGCGGGAAAACATGCGTGGGAGGGCTTCTGGCGGACCGGCTGGGCCTTCCCTTTCACGACGGCGATGATTTTCACTCCGCTGCCAGCGTGGAGAAAATGAGGAGGGGAGACCCCCTCACGGACGAGGACCGGGTTCCCTGGCTCTTCGACCTGGCACTCCATGTCGCGCGGTGGAACCTGCGGGGTGGAGCGGTCCTTGCGTGCTCGGCCTTAAAGGAGCGTTATCGCGCCATGCTTGGCTGGAACGGGAAGGAGGCGGTCACCTTTGTGTACCTCAAGGGAGATGCGGGGCTGATCCGCCGCCGCATGGAGGAACGCGAGGGGCATTTCTTTCCACCGGGACTCCTGGAAAGCCAGCTCGAAGACCTGGAGGAGCCCCGGGACGCCGTGACCGTTTCGATAGAAGGAACACCCCCGGAAATCTGCGGGAGGATCCTCGATGCCCTTGGAACGCGCCACCGTCAGTATGGGGAGGAGGGGTAATGTCCGGATCGGCCATCGGCATTTACGGGCTGGGTATCATGGGAAGGAACCTGGCCCTGAATTTCGCCGGGCGGGGCCACGCCGTCTCGGTGTACAACCGTGAAGACCCGTTGGAGCGGGTGCACGTGGGCCATTTCCTGGAGAGCTCCCGCGGCAGGGGCATAACGGGGGCGACCAGCATCGAAGAGTTTCTCGCCGCGATTGAACCGCCGCGAAAGATCATTCTGATGATAAAGGCGGGGCCGCCCGTTGACGAGGCCCTGGGGCGCCTGGCGCCCTTTCTTCTCAAGGGAGACGTGGTCGTTGACTGCGGCAATTCCGACTACCTGGACACGAAGCGCCGACTCGCCGCGTTCGATGAGCGGGGCGTCCTCTACGTGGGGTGCGGCGTCTCCGGGGGCGCAGAGGGGGCCCTTCACGGGCCCTCCCTGATGCCCGGGGGGGCCGCCGGCGCACGGGAGATGATACAGCCACTTTTCGAATCCGTGGCGGCGCGCCTCGGGGACGGGAGCCCCTGCTGTGCCTGGATCGGCCCCGGAGGGTCCGGCCATTTCGTGAAGATGGTCCACAACGGCATCGAGTACGCCCTGATGCAGATCCACGCCGAGGCCTTCGATCTCATGAGGAGGGGCCTGGGGATGCCCGATGATGAGATCGCCTCGGTGGCGGAGGAATGGAACAGGGGAAGGCTCGCGAGTTATCTCGCCGAAATGATCGCCGATATCCTCTCCACGCGGGAAGCCGACGGCACGCCGCTCCTTGACATGATACGGGATTCCGCCGGTCAGAAGGGGACCGGGAGCCGGGCCGTAACGGCGGCCCTTGATCTCGCCTCTCCCTCGTCCGTGCCGGCCGCCGCGGTGTTCGCCCGGATGGTCTCATCGCGGGGTGACCTCAGGGCGCGCCTTTGCCGGGAGTTTCCCGCCACGGGTTCGGCGCTCCCGCGGGGCGATACCTTCTTCCGCGACATCGAGGAGGCCCTCTACTGCTCCGCCGCGGTCTCCTGCGACCAGGGGTTTTCCCTCATGCGCGCCGCCTCGGCCGAGTACGGGTGGCGCCTGGACCTCGCCGATGTGGCGCGGACGTGGCGGGGAGGGTGCATCATACGGTCTGCGATGATGGACGACATAGAGGACGCGTTCCGGGCCCGTCCCGGGGCCGCGACCATCCTGGCGGAGCGGCCCTTTGCCGGTGCGGTGAAGGAGGGGCAGGGGGGATGGCGCCGCGCCCTCGGAATTGCCATCGACCGGGGCGTTCCCGTACCGGCGATGTCCGCGGCCCTCGCCTGTTTTGACACAATCCGTTCCGAACGGCTCCCGGCGGACCTCATCCAGGCCATGCGCGACTATTTCGGTGCCCACGGTTTCGAGCGGGTGGACGCGCCCCCGGGGGAGCGCCATCACGGCAACTGGAAGCGGGGCAACCGCGGGATGCGTGAACAATGAAAAAAAAGAAACCCTCCCGGGGGCATCTTGTCGACATATCCCTCCCGATTGGCGAAGCGATGACGGTATGGCCGGGTGACCCGCGGCCCATCCTCGAGGGGACGCGGTCGATTTCCCGGGGAGATACATGCAATCTCACCCGTATCGTTTTCGGCGCCCACACGGGCACCCACGTCGATGCGCCCTACCACTTTATCGAGGAGGGGCACCGGGTGGACTCGATTCCCCTCGCTGCCCTGATCGGACCCTGCAGGGTCATCGAAACGGCGCCGGGGACCCTCATCGTCCGGGAGGACCTGGAGGGACGCGGGATAGGAAAAGGGGAGCGGCTCCTCCTTAAAACGGACAACTCGTCATATTGGGAAAAAGGGATCGATGCGTTCCGCGAGGATTTCACTGCCCTTTCCAGGGGGGCCGCGGAGTACCTCGTCGAGATGGAGACGCTTCTCGTGGGAATCGATTACCTCTCGGTTGAGTCCTTCCACGCCCCCGGGAACCCCGTGCACCGCCTGCTCCTGGGGAACAGCATCATCATTCTCGAGGGCCTGGACCTCTCCCGCGTCGAGGCGGGCCCCTGGGAGCTTATCTGCCTTCCCCTGAACATTCCCGGCCTGGAGGGGGCGCCGGCACGGGCCGTCCTCAGGGCGCTTCCGGTGAAGCCCGCCGCCGGGTGACCCCGCCTTCTCCTGATGCCAGAAGGGGGAATCGCGCCGTCTCCGCGTCCCTCATCGATTTTTGTGAGGGCATTATAGCAATTATCCGGCATTGACACCTCCTTTGTATCGGGTATACATTCTACACGAGGACGTGTAATGGGCGTTGCCCGCGGGGACGGTTCGTTTCTTCGCGGGTTCAGGCGCGGCATCCCCGCTGAGCCGCGTCCTCACCGTCGGAGGATCGCGCATCCTTCATGGGGGGTGCCGACGCGGGATCGAGCGGGTGTTACCGGAGGGGAAGGTGCGATGAGCGTGATGATTGCCCGTGACCCGGGTGTCCATGATGATGCGCGCCTTCTTGTCGTCCCGGTGAAACACATGGTCGGCGCCGTCCAGAAGACCGAGCAGCTCATCGCGGAGCTGGAGCACCCCAACATCGACTGGAAGTTCGTCGTCACCGGGCTCCGCGGCTATCTCTTCGACTACATCTTCGATATCGCCCCCCACGCGGACATTGTGATGCCCATCGTCTACCGCTACCTGAGGGAGGCCACGGAGCGGAAGAAGGTGTCGGCCGTTCGGGCCTGCGACACGTTCTTCGACCGCCACGCCTTCGTGCTCCAGAGGATCAGGGAGGGTGACGGGAGGTTCCGGGCCCTGGGGGCGTTCTTCGATTCCGTGCTCCCCGATTACCTGGCGCTCCTGTGCGAGCTGAGCGACGGGGGGTACTTCTTCGAAAACATCCATGACCGCTTCCTCTCCCTCGGCGCACTCCTGTCCGGCGAGGGCGATGAGCGGAGCGACGCGATCGCGCTCCTGGCCGGCTTCCTGTTGCGGCAGTACCGCATTTACGTCGAGCGGGCCATTATCGTCGAGGAGGCGGATATACACGAGATGTACGCCGTCTTCGGCGGCACGGAAGGGCGGGAGCGCCTCATCGACCTGCTTCGCTCGGTATCCGCCGCCGCCTACGGTCGGTCGAGGGGTGAAATCGAGCGACTCGCGCGCACCCGCCCCCGGGAGCTTTTCGCTGCCGGCGAGGCGAGGCCGGATTTCAAGCAGAACACGCTTCTCTGGGAGCGGATCTGCCTCATGGCCAAGGCGTCCATCGAGGCGGGGGAGATCGACGATGACCGGTCGATCATGCACATCTTCGAGTTCCTGATACGCAAATCGAACGATGGCGGGGACAGGAGTCTCCAGCTCTTCATCTCGAGGACGCTCTCGTCCCTCTGCGCGCTCCTGGCGGGTGGAGGCCGCTTCGCCCTTCTTCAAGAAGTCGTGGGACTCGTGATGCCGGTGCTGATAGGCGAGATAGAGAGGGGGGGGAATTTCACCTCCGCCTTCTCCTCCATCTATAACATCGGCAGATCGATCATCGAGTCGGGGAATATCGGTCTCATCGATTTTTTCGAGGACGTCCTGGTGCGCTCGAAGTTCAGTTTCCCGGAAATATCGGGCATCGCGTCGGACTGGTCGGTGATCGTGAACTCGAGCCACCTGGAGAACATCCGCACCTGGATGAACCTGATCGAGACGCGCCCGCAGGTGATGAAGAAGCTGTGCGCGAGCCTCATCGTGAACCTGAAGCTCTACGGCGTGTTCCTCAAGGACACCGACGTGTTCCAGCGTGACATCTCGCGCCTCCTGAACAGCGATTACCGGGACGTTTTTTACCTCGTCATATCGCTGGCGTCGGTCTTTCCCGCCTTTTACCACGACATCGGGGCGACGGGGGACATCCGGGCCTTTACCGAGCGGATCGACACCAACCACAAAATGGACGACCTGATCCATTTCATGAGGAAGCAGGTCCACGTCG
>CAZKPR010000157.1:0-9306 GCA_964554685.1 uncultured Leptospirales bacterium
TTTTCCTGCTCTCCGGGTTCGTGACGCGCCGGATGAGCGCTTCCAGGTCTTCTTTTGATTTAACGGAACGATCAACTTCATCGAAAAGGCCCCTGAAATCCTCAAAACCCGGCTCATGGGCGAGGTCGTCAATACCTTCCACTTCGGAATCGGTTATGACGGATCCCGCGGTGACGATGTACCGCATTACTGCGATGAGCACGATCTTCTCTTCCCGTGTCATTGTTGAGGCCATTCGTTCCTCCTCCCCGGAAATCTGGCCCATTATACCACCGGGTTATCATACTGCACAAGTATTTTTTACCCTTCATCGCGGATATCGAAGGAAATCCTGGACGGCCAGAACATTGCGGGTGATAGCACTTGACATTTCAGGTGCGACATGGCGATACTAACAATAACCTGATCAAAAATTTATTTTTCGCAGGTCATCAATGCTCACAAACATCATCACCTATGTTCTATTAGCCGTTGGGGCAATCGTCCTTTACGAAATCATACGATTCGTGATCAAGGAAAAGATAATCCGCCGCCTCAATCGCTCAGTAAGAGCCCAGATCAAGCGATATGACATCAAGCTCGACAAGTACAAGTTCATGAACAAATTCATCGTGAAGCAGGAGCTCATGAACGACCAGGAGGTTCGCCTCGCCATACTCGAACACGCCAGGACGCACGGCCTCGATGTCCAGGATGTTGACGAGTTCGTCGATCAATATATTGAGGAAATAGTGCCATTCTTCAATCTACTCTCCTATTACAAAATCGGCTACTGGATATCGAATTTTTTCCTCAATGCCCTCTACGAAGTGGTGATCGACCGGGAGAACGCGGAAAAGCTCGCACGGATTCCCAAAGACGCCGCCGTCGTATTCGTGATGAATCACCGCAGCAACGTCGACTACGTGCTCGTCGCCTACATGCTGGCCCGCAATATTTCTATAAGCTACGCCGTGGGCGAGTGGGCTCGCGTCTGGCCCCTGGAGTATATATTCAAGTCGTTCGGCGCGTATTTTCTCCGCCGACAGTACCGCGAGAAGCTTTACCACCTCGTGCTGGAAAAGTATATACAGATGATAAGCCTCCACGGGGTAACCCAGGGCATATTCATTGAAGGCGGACTCACCCGCGACGGTCGCTTCAGGGACTCGAAGATCGGCCTTCTCGACTATATCGTGAAAATAAAAAACAACCCCGAATTCAAACAGGATATCGTGTTCGTGCCCGTGGGAATCAATTACGACTGGGTCCTTGAAGACCGTGTTCTTATAAAGGAATGGAAAGAAAACAAGGAAAAATCAGGTTTGCGGGAAAACATAAGCTCCCTGGCCCGCATTCTTTTCAAGGCGCCCTTCATCCTTGTCATAAACATGATCCGCTATGTCACGGGCAGGCTCAAGCGGCACGGCTACGCGAGCGTCAGCTTCGGCGATCCCGTGCCTGTTTCACGGTTCCTGAAATCTCATAAAAATTTCTTTTCTCTCGAACGTTCCGAGCGCCTTCGCCTGGTGAAGACATTCGCCGACGACCTTCTTGACCGCATAGGCGACGTGGTGCCCGTTACGCCGGTCTGCCTTACGGCCCACGCTATACTTTCGATAGGGCGCGCGCGATTCGACCGCGCAGAATTGATTCAAAAAATTATCGAAATCAATCGCATCCTCAGGAAACGTCAAAGGCGCATTGTCATAGGGAAAGCCTTCGCCAGCTATCGCAATGCCATGGATCATCTCGAGGATGAGAGGAGCACCAGGAAAAGGGAACTGGTTTCCTTCGAAGAGGATTTCCTTAGCGTCAACGAGGCCCGAAACATGGCCCGGATCGCCCTCGGCATACTCAGTCGTCGCGGTATAATCTCTCTTCGCCGTTCCATCATAACGATAAATCCCCGTAATGCCGCGTTGCTTGAATATTACTCAAACCTTCTCAATTTATGACAATTGTCACCGCAGATGAAAATGAATCCATGGTCCCGAAAAAAAGGCGCAGTACGCATCGTGTCTATCGTCCTGGCCTGTGCCGCGTGCACTGCTCTTTCCGCGGTTCTGGCGTGGCGCGCTTTTCGGGGAGGTAAGGAGCCAGGTGAGATGATCAGTAGAAAACCCGGATCAGAATGCGTAATTCTCGTCCATGGTCTCATGAGCAGCCCCCGCGCGATGAAAAAAATCGGCGATGAACTGTCCAGGAACGGCTATTTCGTGCTTGCCTTCGGATACGACAGCAGGACCAGTTCAATTGACGAGGTATCGGCGGACCTGGGCCGCACGATCCGCGATGATGTTCCTGATACATGCCGGGCGCTCCACTTCGTGACCCACAGCCTCGGCGCCCTCGTTGTCAGGTATTATCTTTCCGAAAACAGGGTAACGAATATCGGCCGATTTGTCATGATAGCTCCACCCAACCAGGGATCGGCATGGGGAAGGACACTCGTGAAAAACATACCCGCGTTGCGGTATCTTCTCGGACCCTCCGTTGACGATATTCAGTATTCCGGACGGTACCGCCCGCCCGAGCCACCGCCCTGTGAATTCGGGATCATTTCCGGCGGCACCGGTCGATCACGCGGGCTCAATCCATTGATTCCGGGTGATAATGACGCGACCGTTGCGGTTTCAGAAACGCTTCTCGAGGGCATGAAAGACCACGTGGTCGTCAACAGCCAGCACACCATGCTCCTGTTCAATAAAAGGGTCATCGATAACGTCGTTTCTTTTCTCGGGACAGGAAAATTCATTTATTGACATCGTTACCGCGGCTTCCCTGCTTCAATCGGCATATGACGCGCCCCCGACATGTCCCGCCGGAATCTGGATTAATATCATGAAAATCCTCTGGTTCGCCGATAGAAGAAATAAACGGCCAGAGGGAGCGTGGCATGAAACCCAGATGCGCAAACGGCATGAACATCATGAATTATTCTGAAATTGTCTGCTCAGCGGTGCGGCTCGGCGTGTCCCTGGACGATCTGCTCAAGGAAACGAGAAACTTTCATGGCCGTGATTTCGGCAATCGCGTTGAAAAAGTGGTAAAAACAATCCTTTTATTCGACTAGACGCCCATCCGACGATTATTCCCGTGCCATGGTCCCAACCCCGCAGGCCATGACTGTTTTATCCTTCCAATACCCCTTCACCGTGCGTCCATCCTGGTAGCGGTAGGTCCCCTGGCCGTGCATCCTGTTCTCTTTCCATCCCCCCACGTAACTGTCACCCCATGGCCAGTGGTACGATCCATATCCCTCGCGCTTTCCATGCACCCAGTTGCCTGAATATCGCGAACCGTCCTCCCACCGCATGACGCCGTTGCCGTGCATCCTCCCGTCGCGCCACTGCCCCGAGTAAACCGATCCGTTTTCGTATTTCATGACGCCGCGCCCATGGGGAACGTAACCCCTGACGCGGTCCCCCCTGAACCATCCGGAATAGGAGCCGTTCTGGGTAAATGACCCGTACCTCGCGTCGTCGAGGATAATGTCGTTAGAAATAATCCTTCCCTCAACACGCCTGCCCTTGTCGTGGATCACCAGGCGGCGGCGCCCGTCAGGGTGAAGATAAAGCCCCCTGCCATGGGGGAGCCCGAGGAAGAACTCTCCCTGGTATTCAGATCCGTCAGGCCAAATCACTCTTCCCCTGCCATGAAAATCACCCCTGTGAAACGCGCCCATGTACGTTCTTCCATCTGGATACCGCACGGCATCCGGTCCTGGATTAGCCCTGAGCAACGCGGCGAGCGAGCAGAGAATCGCACATACTACCGGGAGTAACGCCGGTCCACGCCAGATCATCGCGATAGTTCCTCCGCGCATAGAATCGGGTATGAGCGCCGTTCACGCATGCGTTTAATCAACCGGGTTCACCAACAGCATTAAGCTTCAATGAATAGGTTTACACGAAAATGTAAGCCCTTTTGCTGATAATCGGCATATCCGGGGGAAAGATGAAGAGAGTAATAAAGTCCCGATGCAGGACATCACGCAAGTCACGAGGTGCCCCGGTAAATCGGGACATCACCATGATCATCGGGACGAATGAAGACTATTTTAAATTCAACCGTGGGATGTATGCTTCCAGGTCCTTGGCGGCAACCTTCGGACCGGTTATCTTTTCCATCCCGGCGAGATCGAAGGCGCGGAGAAAATCCTTGAGCCTCTCCGTGTTTTGAAAATAATCATCATCATCGTCGGCGATCAGTCGTATCTCTATCCGGTCATTGACAAGGATCCATACCCATTTGTTTTCATAAATTTTTGCCGGATACTTGCCGAAGGTATCGGTTGTATTGAGATAGCTTTCCTTTATCGATGCGTCATCAAGGTTGTCAAACACCTGGAACCAGACAACGCGCGGCCCATTCTTTTTTTTCACGCTTGCCTGGATCCAGTTATGTATGCCGACATCTTCATATTCAAGGTTCCTGAAGGCCGAATTGGCACATGAAAGACTGAACGCGGCGATAACCGAAAACGACAGGAACATGATCGTTGATACAGTTTTCATCTGGTCCTCCAGTAAGCGCTCATGGCGTCGCAACGAACCCGCCGGATTATCCGCTTCCCTAACATTCATGATATCGTTACTTTCATCCGGTGCGAACGCGTAGGTATATCACAACTGGAATTGCATTCAAGCTTTTTTTTCTTTACATCATGGAGCATGGGGGGGGAAGTACGTCAATTGGCAAAGAAGAGGCTAATGCCCTCTTCGGCTGGAAATGATCACGGGCAAACATGGCCCTGGGGAGGATTCATGAAACGTCCTGGATCGTATATGATATCAACCGGTCATGGTCTGGTTATATTTTTTATATGTCCCTGGTAATTTTTATCCTGTTGAGCTCACTAATTTTACCCACCAGTATCTCGTCAGTCTTGGCGAGCCTCTGAGCGAGTGTGTGGACCATTTTTGCCGCGAACACCGGATTTCTGACAAGGAACTCCCTGAGCTGATCAACGTTGTCGATAAACGCGAGTTTTACGTTGCCCACCGCGGTGGCCGTCGCGCTTCGAGGGTTCTTCGTGAATAATGATATCTCACCGAAAAAATCACCCTTTTTCAACGTCGCTACCACGATTTTGTCAATTTTATCCGTCAGTGTGATATTGACCTCTCCTTCAAGGATGATAAACATCCTTGTTTCAATGCTTCCCGCCTCGATTATCTTCTCCCCGTTCTGATAATACACAATGCTTTTCGTCATTCTTTTCCCCTGCACAACCGGCCCAACACCTGATATGGGCCGGTGATATCTTCTATAGTAATTATCGTTCCTTTATATATTAAAAATTAATCCTTTGCGAGAAAAATGCCCTCTGTACCCCCTGCCCTGACTCACTTCCATGGCACGCCTCAAGCGTCTGTTTCTTTGTTTTCCCCTGAATCGTCCCGGACACCATTCCTGTCCGGTTTTTTTGACCTCCTGCATAATCTGCAACGCTCCTCGCCGCAACCCTGGCAGGAATAACAGTCGGCGCAGGGATGTTTCTTAACAGCTGTTCCAGGCCCGTCCGGCACGTAGACCAGTCCTTCACAACCCGGCATGCGAACAAACCCCATCGTTTTCCCTTCCAGTTAAAATTCCGATCGAGTGCACTGTCCATATCGTCTCGATCCAATCCAATGATCGACGTTTATTCATGATGGATGCATCATTGACAACGGCCTGTGCCACCATGACCAGTTAACGAATCAGGACGTTACTGTCCACCGTTTTATCATTGACTGCGGGGCCTGAACAGATGATGGTTGAACGCGACAGCAATCGAACGATATGCACAAGGCGCTCTCTCATATCATCAGCCCTTTCGCGATTCTTCTCGTCATGATGCACGTGTGTGCCCCGCCTGCAGAGGCGAAGTGCATCAGCGGCAACTGCCGCGATGGAAGCGGCACCTATCGCTACCTCAACGGTGACATCTATACCGGGAGCTTTCGCGAGGGCAAACCGCACGGCATGGGGACCTGCCGATTTTCTTCAGGTGACAGCTATACCGGCATATTTCACGAAGGAAAGATCCACGGCAGGGGAGTATACCGTTATACCACCGGCGACTGCTTCTCGGGGATATTCGATTCAGGGTCAATGCGGCGCGGCAGCTACTTCTTCGCGAACGGCGACCGTTACACCGGATGGTTTTTCAACGACAGGAAACATGGAGAAGGTGAATATGTCTACCATGAGGGATTCCGCTACAGGGGGATGTGGGAGAACGACCATAAGCACGGATTCGGAACGCTCTTCCGCGGTAACAGGGTCCTTGCGCGGGGGATATGGAAGAAAGGCCGTTTCACCGGATCGGTTACCGAAAGGAACGACTGAGGTAACCGTTGCGCGCATTCATTCGGGCAGTGACGATACCGGCAATAAAACCGCAGAGGTGGCTTTCCCATGACACGAACCCTCCGGAGGGGAATATCCCCCATACCGCACCGCCGTAGAGTAAAAACACCGCGAGTGAAACGGCGACCGTGCCGAAGCTGCGCTTGAAAATGCCGATGGTGAGCAGGTAGCCGAGGATACCGTAGATGATTCCGCTTGCCCCGATATGGACGTAATTGCTCCTTCCAATCAACCACGTCCCCAGGCCTCCCAGCAGCATGATCTGAAGCAGGAGATACACCGAAAGCTTCCTCTCCATTGAAAGAAACACCGAACCCAGGATGATAAGGCTGATGGAGTTCGCGACGAGGTGATCAATCCCTGAATGAATGAAGGGGGCGAACAGTATTCCCGAAAGACCGACCAGTGTGCGGGGACGTATGCCGTATTCATGGAGTGGCAGAATCATTCCCACCACGAGGATAACCCAGAGAAGCGCCACGATCCCCAGCAGGACCTTGAATGAATCCCAGATGTTTCTGATGCCACCGGCGCCCATCCCGCAGTACCCTTTCGTAATGTTTCTTCATGCCCCTCGCGTTCATCGGGCCGATTATTTTTGTCATCCCAGGCCCATCGGTCAATCATAATTTATTAACATCGTCATGATTAACCATTTCACGGCGGTCTGTTGGTTTATACCGTTATGTTTGAGCTATAACACTTGACATTATTTCGAAGGAGAAGGTATACTCATGTTGGACCGCGGTATTTGGTATACTCCGTCATTGATATAAAAATGCAGGGAGAAGATACCAACTTATCCATGAAGGCAGGTGAGCCCCATGCACACGGAAGAATGCGATGTGCCCCTCTCTCTGACGAACGACGGTATACTGGAACTCGCCTTCGTAGGAGTCGGGAGCGCCTTTACCAAGCGACAGTTCCAGACAAATCTCCTGGCCATCAAGGGAAATGACCATCTCCTCGTGGATTGCGGCACACGGTGTGTCCAGGGGCTCCAGGAGCTGGGACTGGGAGTTCCCGACATCCGGAACCTCCTCATCACGCATTCCCACGCCGACCATATCGGCGGCCTGGAGGAAATTGCCCTGATGGGAAGGTATGTGACGAAAAGAAAGCCGGCCATGGTTATCAACGAGACCTACCAGCATATACTATGGGACATGTCCCTCAGGGGCGGGTGCGGTTACAACGAGGAGGAGGCCCGGGTGCTGCTTTCCCTGACCGATTTCTTCGATCCGATCCGCCCCGAACCTCTGCCCGGCTACCCGCGGGAAACCATGGGGGCGAACGTGGGCTCCATAGGAGTGAAGATGATGCGTACGAAGCACATCCCCGACTCCTCCTCCGACTGGTCGAGCTCCTTCTGGAGCTGCGGGGTTATATTCGATGACAGGGTCTTTTTCACCAGTGACACGCGTTTCGACCCCGATCTTGTCTGCCAGTACGATGAGCGTTTCGGCTTCGACGCGATATTTCACGACTGCCAGTTTTTTACCGGCGGTGTCCACGCCGGAATCGATGAACTCGCGCTGCTGCCCGGGGCCGTCAGGAAAAAGATCTATCTCTCCCATTACGGTGACAACTGGGAGCAGTTCGAGGACGCAGTGGCACGTCATGGTTTTGCCGGACTTGCCCGACAGAAAACCAGGTATATATTCGATTGATCCATCGGTCCGCCACATGATAATAAAGCTTATTCTTGCCGCCTCCCTGAATGATCCACTGCGGAAAAACGATCCGTTCATGCCTCTTTCGCTCCCGATACTCGCGGGTACCGTTCCGGATCATGATTATCGCTTTGTCGATCTCCTCTGGGAAGACGACCCCCGTTACGACGAACCCGTTGACCTTGTGGGCATCAGCGTACGCTACACCGCTGAAAATCGCGCCTACGAAATCGCAGACGAATTTCGACGCCGTGGCATTCCCGTCGTGCTGGGGGGGCCCCAGCCTTCTGTTGTGCCCTTCCGCGCCCTGCAGCACGCAGATGCCGTGGCCGTGGGTGAGGCAGAGGAGCTCTGGCCCGTGATCGTTGATGACGCCTCCCGCGGGTCCCTGAAGCGACTCTACGTCTGTTCCCCCGACCCCTTCGACGCGAAGGGAGAATCTGTCTACCAGGCCAGGTCGTATCCTGATTTTGATGCACCTTTTATGCCAAACCGGGGCCTCTACAAAAAAAAATACGTCTTCGACACGGTCTTCGCGGTGCGAGGATGCCCGGTCAACTGCGACTTCTGCTCGGTTACAGAGATATTCGGTCCGCGATTCCGCATGAAGCCCGTTGAAAACGTCGTTGCCGAGATAGACACCTTCAAAAACTACTACTACATCCTCGATGATTCTGTATTCGGGAAACCGGAGACCTACGGATACTACCTCCGCCTCTACGAGGCCATTTCGGGCCTGAAAAAAAAGCGATTCTGGACGGGACAGGCCAATCTCGACGCCGCCACACACCGGGAGGGACGCGAGGTCATACGGGCCGCCGCCCGGTCGGGGCTGCTCTACGCTGCCGTGGGCATGGAGTCGATCAACCCGGGCACCCTCGCACGTTCAGGCGCGATCCGGAAAATGGGTGCGAACGGCGTCCATGACGTGCTGCAACGGATGAAGGACTCCATCCGCTTCATCCAGGACCAGGGTATCATCGTGTCAGGATGGTTCGTCATCGGTTACGAAGACGACGATATCGACACGTATGACCGTACCCTGGAATTCTGCCTTGAAACGAATGTCATACCCGTCGTCTTTCCCGTCAAGGCCCTGCCCGGGACACGGCTCCACGAGAGGCTTCAGAGGGAGGGACTTCTCGACGATTCAAAATTAATAAATTTCAGGCATCCCCGTATCCGGGACGATGAGATATTCAGCGCACTTGGGCGCATCGGCGACAGGGGATATTCAGTACGGGAAATTCTGCGGCGGACCCGGTTTTACCTTCCACGGTTCAAAACGGACAGG
>CAZKPR010000158.1:0-9275 GCA_964554685.1 uncultured Leptospirales bacterium
CAGCGGATAGTACGACACTCCAGGAACTGGAAATACGAAGGATGGACTTGTCAACGGTGCTGAGACGCTCGAATTTCCAGTTCCTGGAGTGTCGTACTATCCGCTGGTCGATTTCATCGATATGCGCGATGGAGCCCCTGATGAGGGTGACGGCGAATTCCCGGATGGGATCGGGGATCGGGGTGTCAACCCATGCGAGACCGACGAGCTCTTCAACGGGCGTCGATGCCACCGCATGCATGTAGAGTCCCTGGAGGGCGTACTCCCTGGCTTTTCTTCTGTGACCCATTATTCGAGCTGTTTGTAGAGGCTCGCCATCTCGATCGCGCTCATCGCGGCGTCGAAACCCTTGTTGCCGGATTTCGTTCCGGCGCGTTCGATCGCCTGTTCGATAGTGTCGGTGGTGAGGACGCCGTATATGACCGGCACCTTCGTGGCCATGCCGATCGCGGCGACACCCTTCGACACCTCTGCGGCGACGTAATCGAAGTGGGGCGTAGATCCCCGGATCACGGCCCCGAGGCAGATGACCGCGTCGTATTTTTTCGATTCGGCAAGAAGCCGCGCCACGGGGGGAATCTCGAACGATCCCGGCACCCAGACCACGGAGATATCGTCATCCCCCGCATTGTGCCGCTTCAGACAATCGACGGCTCCTCCAAGAAGCTTGTTGGTGATGAACTCGTTGAACCTGGATACGACGATGGCGAAGGTGGTGCCCGTCGCGTCGATCTTACCCTCGAGATATTTCATGGCCCTGGACCCCTGCGAATGGTTTCCTCAGATGAGGATTGTTTTCAGCGAAAGTCAAGCCTTTTTTACGCGCCTGCTCCGCCGCTTCCCCGTTGCGTGGCCCCTTACGAGGGGTGCTGCATCTTCGCGCCGAGCTCGAGGAGGGCGCGCGTCTGGGGATGAAACATGATGTTGAACAGGGGTTCCCATTCCTCGTCCCTGAGGCGCTGGCGCATCCTGTTTTCGTACGGCTTGCGAAGCGATCCCTTGAGGAGCCTGAAGGCCCGTCCGGGGTTGTCGATCCACTGGGATACCACCTGCTTTGCCCTGGGGATCAGGTCCGCCTCTTCGGCGATTTCGTCGACGATCCCGATCTCCTTCGCCTTCTGGATGTCGTAGAGCTCGCCGAAATACATCACGTCGCGGTAGGTGCGGTCGCTGTCGAGGCCGAAGCGCACGACTTCGGTCTGGACGATGGAGAGCCCGAGGCCGATCTTGATCTCGTTCATGCCGAGCTTTATCTTTGGATGGTTCTTGACGATCCTGTAATCCGCCGCCATGGCCGTGATGAACCCCCCCGCGACGGCTGCGCCGTTGAGGGCCGCCACGACGGGCTTGGTGCAGGTGAAGAGGTTGATCAGTATCTCCTCTTCCTTCCTGAAGAACGCCACGACCTCCTCGAGGTCCTTGAAGCCCAGGAACATCGGCAGATCGAAGCCGGAGGAAAAGGTCTTTCCCGCCCCGGTGAGCACCAGTCCCTTGAGTTCGTCGTTTTCATTCAGGTTGCGCACGATCTCATCCAGTGTCTCGAGGGCCTTTTCCGTGATGGAGTTGGTCTTGCCGTACTCGATGGTGGCGATGATGACGCCGTCTTCCACGCTCTGCTGTATCATGGCGGTTCTCCTTGGATCCGGGGTTTGCCGGCCCGATGCGCGGATCCACCGGGGGGTGTGGAGTCGCGATCCGTCGTCGTGCCGTTCTTCATGTCATTCCCCAGGGCCTCGATTTAGACAAGGAAAAAATGAAACGAGAGGTATTTTTCTCATCGCGGCGCACCGGAAGGGCCGATACTATCAATAGCGATTCCATACCAAGGGTGGCGCCGTGAAAATTCGCATCCTCATCGTAACGCTCAGCTTTATCGTGGCGGTTCTCTGCGCCGTCGCGGCCCAGGAGGGCGGACGGACCGCCGTTGACGACGATTCAGTGCGCGATCCGCGGATTCCGGGGCTCCATGCTCGCCTTGTCGCCGCGGTGAAGAAGCTGAACCTGCGCGCAGCGGGAGGAAACGAGATCCTCGTCACGCTGGAGTCCGGTGCCCGCTTCGATCCGATCGACCTGGTGTGGCTCGTCGTGAGAAGGACGGCGAAATTCGTCATGGCCCAGGACAGGATCGCCTCGATCGAATTCGGCTACTACCAGTTCAACATGAGCAACACCGTGCGCGAGGAGAAGAGCATATCCACCGCGACTCCCGGAAGCGAGGACCTCCGCCCCGTGAAGATAACCTACTCGGCCAGCACGGGGGAGAAGTACGCGTACATCCTGGGGGACCTCCAGAAGGCCGATTCCCGGAGGTCCGTGGCAGCCCAGTACCACGATAACTACCTTGCCCTGGTGCTTCTCCTGGAGCAGTACAACAGCGGGAATATAAGGAAGGAATCCCTCCGGATAGAACAGACGATCCAGCTCGGCGATTAGACCCGTCGGCACCCCCTCGCGGCCAAAAAATTGTTGACAATGACCCCCCGCTAAAAATAGTAACCGTTGTCGGTCTCACGATCCGTATCCACGTCATGGGACGGGCCGAAGATGGGGCCGGAATCGGGCGATTAGCTCAGCTGGTTAGAGCGCCTGCTCGACACGCAGGAGGTCACTGGTTCAACTCCAGTATCGCCCACAGGAGCGCGGGATAGTAACGTTTTTCTCCCCCCGGACGTAAGCGGTGAAGAAGTTCGGATGGCGCCGCGGGGGTTGCGAGATCACAGCGATGAAGGGCCGCGGTCCCCTCCAAAAGGGGTCCCCGGCGCCCTCGATATCCCACCCGGATAGGAACATACCGCCGTCCCACGAACCTCCTGCCTTCCCCAGCGTCCCCGGCATCGCAGCCCAGCATGAACGCGCCGGGGCAGGGGAAAGAGCCCCGGAGATAAGGGGAATGAATTTCACAGGGAGCATTGACGTGAGCGACACCGTCACATTGACCCTTCCCGATTCTTCCGCCGTCTCGGTCAAGAAAGGCGAGACGCTGTATGACGTCGTCGGGAAAATCGGCGCATCCCTCCGGAAGGCGGCCCTCGCGGCGCGCCTTGACGGTGAACCCGTGGATCTTTCCATGAGGGCGGAGCGTGATGCCGCCTTCGAGGTTATCACCTTCGATTCCCCGGGCGGAAGGGATATCTTCTGGCATTCAGCCTCCCATCTCATGGCCCAGGCGGTGAAGCGCCGTTATCCAGATGCGAAGTTCGCCATCGGTCCCGCCATCGAGGGGGGGTTCTATTACGATATCGACATGAAGGCCGCGCTCTCCCCCGAAGACCTCCAGGACATCGAGGCCGAGATGGAGAAGATCGTCGGCGAGGACCTCGAGGTGCGCCGCGAGGAGATGAGCCGTGAGGAGGCGATCGCCCTCTTCGGCGGAGCCGGCGAGATCTACAAGGTTGAGATGCTCGAGGAGATGCCCGGGGGAGGGGTGTCGATCTACCGCCAAGGGGAGTTTTTCGATCTCTGCCGCGGGCCCCACGTTATGCGGACCTCTATGCTCAGGGCCTTCAAACTCCTGTCGATCGCCGGGGCGTACTGGCGCGGTGACGAGAAGCGCAAAATGCTCCAGCGGATCTACGGCATCGCCTTTCCCGACAGGAAACGCCTGGAGGCGCACCTGGCCATCATCGAGGAGGCGCGAAAGCGCGATCACCGTAAGCTGGGACGTGAGCTCGACCTGTTTTCATTCAGCAACGAGGTCGGCGCGGGCCTTCCCCTCTGGCACCCCCACGGGGCGGTGCTGCGCTATATCATTGAACGCTTTTCCACCGAGGAGCACCTGAAGCGGGGCTACCGTCTTTTCAGCGTACCCCATATCGCCAAGGCCGACCTCTACCGCACGTCGGGACATCTTGACTTTTACAGCGACAACATGTATTCGCCAATACGCATCGACGAGCAGGATTATTACCTGAAGCCGATTAACTGTCCCTCCCAGATCCAGATTTTCACCTCCTCGATCCGTAGCTACCGCGACCTTCCCTACCGTGGCTTCGAGATGGGGACCGTCTACCGTTACGAGCGGTCGGGCGTGCTCCATGGACTCACGAGGGTGCGCGGGTTCACCCAGGATGACGCCCACATTTTCTGCAGCGAGGACCAGATCGAGGACGAGATCAGGAATGTTCTTGATTTTACCCTTTATATGCTCGACGTGTTCGGCTTCAGCGAGAGGAACATCTACCTTTCCACGCGGCCCGAGAAATCGGTCGGTTCCGACGCGGGGTGGGATCTCGCGACGTCGGCCCTGAAGAATACCCTGGACGCAGGCGGGATCGGGTATACCGTGGACCCCGGCGAGGGCGTGTTCTACGGCCCGAAGATCGACATCAAGATCAAGGACGCCCTCGGGCGGGAATGGCAATGCAGCACCATCCAGGTTGATTTCAACCTTCCCGAGCGTTTTGACATAAACTTTATCGGCCGGGACGGGGCAAGGCATCGCCCCATCATGATACACCGGGCCCTTCTCGGCTCGCTGGAGAGGTTCATCGGAATCCTGATAGAGCATTACGGGGGGAAGTTCCCCGTGTGGCTCGCCCCCGTGCAGGTGATGCTGATAAACGTTTCTGAACAGGAGGCCGCAGCCGCCGGAGGGGTGAGACAGAGGCTCCTGGATGTTGGGTTGCGGGCGGAGATCGACGGCCGAGACGAGTCGATGGGATACCGGGTACGCGACGCGATCGGACGCAAGGTTCCCTATATCGCGGTCATCGGGAAAAAGGAAATTGAGGAAGGAACGGTATCTCTGAGGAAAAGGGGCGAGAACAGCTCACAACCCGTCATCGTTGATGACCTGATTGGAATGATCATTGCCGATCAGGAGGCAAAGCGATAAAAAACCGGTTTCCCCCGCAGAAAACTAGTTGATTTTCATGGACAGTGCGGTGATTTTGTAAAATGTTCCATTCAGGGTGTCGATGTGACGATCCCTGCGACCTCCGGGGTGGCGGGTTTCCCAGGTTGACAGCCTGCATGGTGCTCACGCGGCAACGGGGAGTTGTGACCGGGCCGACAATAACACAACGCAGGGGGTTTGCAACGCTTGGTTGACAAAGGAAGGCGATCCGGACCAGATAAATTCGACAAATACAACGTGAACGAGGAAATCAGGGCGCAGTCGGTGAGGCTGATACGCGAGGGCACGGAGCCGATCGTCATTGCCACCGACGAGGCCCTCAAGCTGGCGAAGGCCGCGGAGATGGATCTCGTCGAGATCTCGCCGAACCAGGATCCTCCCGTTGCGAAGATCATCGATTACAGCAAGTTCAAATTCGAGCAGCTGAAGAAGGCGAAAGAAGCGAAGAAGAAGCAGAAGGTTATTCACGTCAAGGAAGTCAAGATGCGGCCGAATATCGATTCCCATGATTTCGAGCACAAGGTCAAACGCGCGAAGGAATTCCTTGAAAAGGGCGACAAGGTGAAATTCACCCTCATGTTTCGCGGAAGGGAAATGGTGCATCCCGAGCTCGGTTTTGACGTGATGAAAAGGGTCAAGGAACAGCTCGAGGAAATGGTCGTCATTGAAAAGGACATGTCGCAGGAAGGAAGGAATATAACGATGTTCGTCTCGGGGAAGCCGGGATTCGTCAAGGGTAAATAACGGGAGAGGAGTCGGGACAATGCCGAAGATAAAATCCAACAGCGGGGCAAAAAAGAGGTTCCGCATTACCAGGAAAGGAAAGGCGATAAGCGCGAAATCGCACAAGAGCCATCTGCTCGAGGCGAAGTCGCCCAAGAGGAAGCGCAGGCTGAGGGGAACCTCCGTCAACAGCGCCTCCGAGACGGGAAGGATCAAGCGGATGCTTCCCTACGCCTGACGCGTGACGGGACCGGGGAGGCCGTGTCCATGCAGGCACGGGGCCCCCGTTCGCGGCGTGCAGCCATATAACAAGATTTTCGGGAGAGAATGACCATGCCGAGAGCAACAACGGGAAAAGTTCATCGCAGACGAAGCAGGAAAATATTAAAAGACGCCAAGGGATATATCGGTGCAAGGAGCACCATATACCGTACGGCCAAGGACGCCAGGAGGAGGGCACTCCAGAACTCCTATATAGACCGCCGAAGGAAAAAGCGGGAGTTTCGCGCCCTCTGGATCGTGAGGATCGCCGCCGCCGCCAGGATGTGCGGCATTTCGTACAGCGCACTGATGGCGGGAATGAAATCCTCGCAGATAGAGATAAACCGAAAAATGCTCGCCGATCTGGCGGCGAGGGACATGGACGTGTTCAGGAAGCTTGTCGAGAAGGTAAGGGAAAAGGCTGCCTGACATCGCGTTCCGATCGAACATGACACGCCGTACCGTGAACATCAGCGCTATCGTGATAGCGCTGATGTTGTTTTTACCCCGGTGGAATGACGCGCGGGCGCTGCCTCTCACTGAAACGATCTACATGATCCCGGAGTACAGCGTCGAAATTTTTTTCAGGGACGAAATTTTCCAGACCGACCGGTACGCCAGGAGGGATTCTGCGGGTCTCGGTTTCGGAGTGACTGATGATTTCTCGCTCTGGATGAGCATTGATTACCTGAGCCAGGGGCCCTTCAGGGTTACCAGGTCGGAAATCGGGGATCTTTTTTTCAAGGGCAAGTTCTTCATCGGCGATTACGCGGGCAACGATGTTCACCTCGGCTTCCTCATCGAGTTGCGCTTCCCCCTTGGGAAAGACGCCTACGGCACAACCTTGCCCTGGGGCGGTACGAATTGACCTTCGGTCCCTTCGCGAGGTTTGATATCGTCGATATCCTCTTTCTTCATGTAAACCTCTTCTATACCTTTCGCGAGGGCAGGGCCGAAGATTTTTTCGGGGGTTTTTATTTGGATATAACCGAGAAGGAAACATGGAAAAAGGTCTTCGGCCTCAACCCGAAGGAAAAGGACACCTTCCTCGGCGCCAACCGCCTGAAGAACGATTATATCACGGCGGCACTGGCCATCAATACCGGCCGGTTGTATCCCCTTGTGCCCTATGTCGAATTTTGCGGCGCCGTCCGCGTGAGCAGGTCGCATATCGATACCGGGGACGTGCCCATCGAGGCGGCCAGATATAATTCATTTCTCATGTCGGCCGGGTTGCGATATTTTTTCAGGGAGGCGATATACCTGGGTGTCTATACGGTTCAGAATCCCATCCGGGTTTCCCAGAAAGGATTCATCCAGGCGATCTACGGCCTGGAGTTGAGCTTCCAGCTGTAAACGCCGCCGGCGGGATGATGCAAGGGGCTTGCCCCGGAGTGACGGTATCGCATCCAGGTTGTCCGCCCGGAAAGGCCGGAAATATGGCTTGACGTAATTACTTTTATCTGTTATCCATGAAGCGATATGCCGCTCCGGGGGCATGGGTTAATAATATGTAATGCCCCGGGGGCATCGAGCCGAAAATATAGCATACCGATACGGGTTCGCGCGATCCTTCATAGCCGCCCGGGCCGGTGAATGGGAGGTAGAAGCGATGATTTCCATGCAGCAACTAGAAGAGCTTGAAAACCGGGTGGTAAAGGCCCTTCAGCTGATAGGCGATTTGAGGAGTGAGAACTCCAAACTTGAAAATGAAAACGAAGACCTCAAGGGTGAACTGGAGGAGACCAAGCTGAGCCTCGAGGAGAAGGAGCAGGAAATCGAGAAAATCCGGCGCGAGCTCGATGAGGCCACAAGGGAACTCGAGGAACTGAACGCGAAGGAAGAGATGCTCGAAAAGAAAGTCGTCGCCCTCCTCGGTAAACTTGATGAACTTTCACCCGGGGGCGGGATACCCGCCGGCGACAGGGCTGCAAGAAAGAGCTTTTCATCAGCCATGCCCCCCTCGGCCAGATCCGGCAGAGTGCAGACGCGGCCCTCCGCGAAGGAAGACACCATCGTCGTAGACGATATCGATGAAGATATCAGGATAGAAACGGTCGACAAGAAGAAAAAACCCGACATGGACGATGATGACGACATCATCATCATCGATGATGAAGGAGATCTTTCCTCGAAAGACAGTGCCGGCGTGGCCCTTGAAACGGTATACGAGGGCGAGGATGACATCATACTCCTCGAGGAGGGAGACGAGGAAATCGTAATCGACGACATAGAGAAGGATTCGATTATCATAGACGAGGATGAGATCGTTCCGAAAAAGAAGGAAACCCGCCATGAAAAAGACGACGAGTTTCTTATCATCGAGGATGACTGAGCGGCGGGGAACCGATACGAGGGTGCACCATGCAAGGCAGCAGCGTTAAAGTGACACTTTTCGGCCAGACCTACACCATCCATGGCGACGCTCCAAGGGATTACATACTCCAGCTCGCCGAGTATCTCAATGCCAAGATGGAGGAGGTCAGGGCGGGAGGCGCCGTAAGCAATCCGGCGCAGGTGGCGATACTCGCCGCGCTGAACGTGGCGGACGAGTATTTCCAGCTAAAAAAACTCAAGGTCGGCTCGGACAGCGAGGTTGAGAAGAGGACCCTGGCGCTCATATCCATGCTTGACAGGGGACTCATAGGAGACGTGTTTACGCACAGTTCGCCCGCGGCAAAGGGGTGACAGGACCTCGTCTCCCGGGCGCGGGCATGGCCCGGAAACCGGGCCAGTGCGTCTGTTCGGCTCTCCCGCGGCAGATTTTTCATGCCGGTTCACTTTTTATACTCCCCGAAAAAAATGCTTGAAATGTACGCCTTTTGTTTTAGATTACAGAGGTGTCTTTCGGCGCCCGGGAGACGTTTTCCCTGTTGGCGAATCGAGTGACGGCGTTCCGGCAGTTGCGATGCCGGGACCATGACGGTTGTTTTTCATTCCGGATGATCGCCGGGAGAGGGGCACTCACCCATCTCGGTTGGCAGGTGGCGGGTTATGAACTTGAACGAGCTGATCAAGAATCAGAACGGCCTTGAGGAGGCGGTGGACGTCAACGGCGAAGGGGAGGCGGCCGTCGAGGGTGCCATCATTCAGCTGGTCAGTTTCGTCCTCGAGGACGTGGAGTACGGTATCGATATCCTCGCCGTCCATGAAATTCTCCGGTACCCGGAAATCACCAGGGTGCCGAACACCCCGGATTTCATAATCGGTGTCATCAACCTTCGCGGCAATGTCATCCCCGTCGTTGACGTGCGGATGCGTTTCGGATTTGCCCGTGCCGTGGTGACGGACCTCACGCGAATCATCGTAATCGAAACACTTGACAAGCTGGTCGGTCTGATGGTGGATAATGTTCACCAGGTGGTAAGGATATCCCACGCGAACGTCGATCCTCCTTCGGAGCTGATCGAGGGTGTATCGGAGCTCTACATATGGG
>CAZKPR010000159.1:0-9255 GCA_964554685.1 uncultured Leptospirales bacterium
TACCACTAAAAGTATACGGCTCGTAAGCCGGTTTGCTGCACTCGGGGCAGACGTGCTTTCGGAACCCGTTTCGGTAGTCCCCGCACGACAGGAGCTTCGCCACCTCGAATCTTTTTTCCGGCGTCAGATCCCCGTAAATCGGGCCGAAACGTTTAGGGTGAGATTCCTGGAATCCAAGCCAATGTCTGAGCCATACACTTTTATAGGCCGATTTTCGATCAAGTCCGGGCCGGTAGGCGGGCGTAGTTTTCTTTGTTCGCAGGTACATGGAGAGGGAACGAACGAAATATCCTGAATAGAAATAAACGGTTATAAAACGAACCATGCCCCGGATATGGAATTTTACACAGTGCGTGCCGTATTTTTCTTGAATTAATTCAATAACCCGCGGAGCATACATCCGGTTACATTATCCCGGGACCGGCGCGCAGGGCAGTGAAATTTCCATTCATCCATGACCGGAAGCAGAAGGGGGCCGAGATATCCCACCCCTCGGGGGGGGTGATGCGCAGGGCCGCTGAGGTCATCCGGGCGGGGGGCATCGTCGCCTTTCCCACGGAGACGGTCTACGGCCTCGGGGCCGACGCCTTCAATCCCCTGGCCGTGGCCCGCATCTTCGAGGCGAAGAACCGGCCCCTCTTCGATCCCCTCATCGTGCATATCGCCGATCTTTCCCAGATGGCGCTCCTTTCCCCCATGATGGACCGTCGCGCCGGGAGGCTCGCCGGGAGGTTCTGGCCCGGGCCCCTCACCATGGTGCTGCCGAAGAGCGAGAAGGTCCCCGACATCGTCACCGCGGGGCTCGAGACCGTGGCGATACGGATGCCGGACCATCTCATCGCCCTGGACCTGATCCGGCAGAGCGGCACGGCCATCGCGGCGCCCAGCGCGAACCGCTTCGGCTACATCAGCCCCACCAGGGCCCTCCACGTGCGCGACCAGATCGGGGACCGGGTGGACATGATCATCGACGGAGGGGATTGCACCGTGGGCGTGGAGTCCACGATCCTGAAGCTCGATGACGGGGAGGTCGTGGTGCTGCGCCCCGGCGGAACGCCCGTGGAGGAAATCGAGGCGGTGATCGGACCCGTGACCATCGCCCCTGACGCGGAGGGCGATCCCGAGGCCCCGGGAAGGCTCCCCTCCCACTACGCTCCCTCGGTGCCGCTTCGCCTCGTGGAATCAATTAATGACATCGACTTCACCCGGGAAGGAGCGGGGTTCCTTCTTTTCAAGCGGCCCGAAGGACCCTTCCCGGCCGGCCGCACGGAGATACTCTCCCATGGGGGCGATCTTCAGGAGGCGGCGGCGAACCTCTTCTCCTGCCTCCACCGCCTTGACCGGATGAAGGTGCGCCTCATCCTGGCGGAGCCCGTGCCGGAACGGGGGCTCGGCATCGCCATCATGGACAGGCTCAGGAAGGCCTCGCGGGGGAGCGCCGGATGAAGCGGCGGCCCCTTTTTATCGTCTTCGAGGGCATCGACGGCTCGGGGAAGTCGACCCAGTGCGATCTCCTCCACCGCCACGCCCTTTCCCGGGGGATCGACGCCCTTCGCTGCGCCGAGCCGACGGAGGGCCCCCGGGGCCGCGAGATACGGGCCATGCTTCGAAAAAAGGAAATGGCGCCCCCGGAGGAGCAGCACCGGCTCTTTCTCCTCGACAGGATCGACGACGCGGAGCGAAGGATCAACCCGGCCCTGAGGGAAGGGAGGACCGTCATCATGGACCGCTACTATCACTCGAACGCCGCCTACCAGGGGGCAGCCGGCATGGCGCCGGAGCGGGTGATCGCCGAGAACAGGGCCGCCGGGGTCCCGGAGCCTGACCGCGTCTATTTCATCGACCTCCCCCCCGACATCGCGATGAAGAGGATCGCGCTTCGTAATGAAGGGGAGGGGGAGATATTCGAGAAGGAGCGTTTTCTCGAGCGGGTGCGTGAGATATTCCTTTCGATCGCCGACGGGCGTTTCATTGCCATTGACGGTCGGGATGGGGTCGAGGAAATATTCGACCGGGTACGGAGGGATTTCGACGGGATGATCTCCGCGGATAAGAGATGAGGGAGGGGGACGCGATGGTGAAGGCGTTGCGGATATCGTGTCGGATCATGATCTGCGTGACGGTCATGATGACGGGCGTGGCTCTTGCCGCGGCGACGAACCCCTTCCCTTCGCCCGCCCGGGGCTCGGCGAGCCACACCGGCGGACCCTTCGGCGCCGCCCTGAATCCCGTGTTCGCCGACCTGCCCGAGGCCCCCATGGCGGCGTACCAGTACCGATTCTTTGACGGCAAAAAGAAGGGAAGCCACTTCGCCGGGGCCAATCTTTACGGGTTTTCCTTTCAGTACGGGTGGCACCGGGACGTCTACCTTCCCGCCATCGACGCACTGGGAACCGCCGGGGCCCACCACTTCCGGTTCACCAGGGGCTTTTTCTTCCGTAATGTCGCCGGGTTCGGCATCGGGTATTCCTTCAGCCAGTCGAAGAACCGGATCTTCAGGGGCTACCGGGGCCTCTCCTGGGGTCTCCTGGTGAGGCCGGTCCGCTACCTGTCACTGGGGTTCGTCATGGAGGACGCCTGGGGCGAGATCAACGCCGGGGGAATACCATGGCGCGAGGTGTATTCGATATCACTCAGGCCCTACACGGAGATAATCACGCTTTCATTGGATCTTGTGAGGAAAAAAGGCGGCCGGGCCCGTGACCTCGAGTACCGGGTCACCGCCGACGCGCGGCTCCCCTACGGGATCAATCTCTTCATGACCGTGGAGAGCGGATGGAACCTTCTCTTCGGGGCTGCGTTCCCCCTCCTGCCCGCCGCCTCGCGGTGTCCCTCCGTGGAGCCTTTCTACTACCGCTCCCTGAACAGGGACCGGGGCCCCGATCACAACAGCATAGGCGTGGCCCTGGACATGCCCGGAAAGCGCCGGGGACTCCTACCCTGGTCGGGGAGGCAGTGGCTGAGCGTCACCCTTGACGGCCGTCTCAATGAAATGGAGAAGAAGAGCTTCTGGGGAAGGGAGGCCACGGTTTTTTACGATATCGTGGCGGCTATTGAGCGGGCGGGCAGGGACCCATACATTCACGGTATTGTTCTCAGGATCGACCGACTGGAGATCGGCTTCGCGCAGGTCCAGGAACTCCGCCGGGAGATGCAAAAAGCGCGCGGGCTCGGCAAAAAGGTCTATGTCGTCATGACGGGGCCCGGGAACAGGGAATACTATCTCGCCTCGGCGGCGGAGCGGATCTACTACCCGCCCCACAGCACGTTCTATTTCTCCGGTCTCGTCGCCCGGGTCTACTTCATCCGGGGCCTGATGGAAAAGATCGGCGTGGAATTCGAGTCATTCAAGCGCGGGGCCTACAAGTCCTTCGACGAGACCTTCACCCGTGAGGGCATGTCCGACGCCTTCAGGGAGAACGTGACGTCGTTCCTCTCCGACATGAACGAGCGGTACCTCTCTGACATCGCCGGGGCCAGGGAAATACCCCGGGAGCGCGTGGACGAGCTGTTCCGCCGGGGGCAGGTGACCCCCGACGAGGCGGTTGCACTCGGTTTCGTGGATGTCGTCGGATACCCCGACGAGGCGGTCGAGGAGATCGGCAGGGCCGGTATCGTGGGGCTCGATGCATACCGGAAGGGCGCGGTTACCCGGGATTCATGGGGCCCTGTGCCGCGCGTGGCCCTCGTGGTTCTCGAGGGCTCCATCGTGTCCGGCGATAGATACAGCGCGGGATTCTTCCGGTCGATCGGCGAGGGGGCGTACCGGAGCGCCCTGGAACGCGCGTTCCGGGACCCCCTGGTACGCGCCGTCGTGGTGCGCGTCAATTCCGGCGGGGGATCTGCCGCTGCCTCGGACGTCATGCTCCACGATCTTCTTCGCCTGAAAAAAAAGCATGACAAGCCCGTGGTGTTTTCCTTCGGGAACATCGCCGCGTCGGGAGGCTACTACGCGGCGTGCACGGGCGACACGATATTTGCCGACGGGGGCAGCGTCACCGGTTCTATCGGGGTCGTCTTCGGCAAGCTGACCCTCCAGGAGCTGTACCGCAAACTTGGCATCAGGCGGGAATCGATCGCCATGAGCGAGTTCGCCGACATATTTTCGGAATCACGGCGCCTCACCGAGCGGGAGAGAACGATCTTCCAGGAAGGGGTTGATTTTTCCTACCGGCGGTTTACCGGGAAGGTGATGGAAGCGCGCGGACTTGGACCCGATGAAATTGAACGACTGGCCGAGGGACGGGTATTCACGGGCGCCCAGGCCGGGAGAAGCCGCCTGGTGGATCGCGAGGGCGGCGTGGTCACGGCGGTTGAATTCGCCCGTTCCCTGGCGGGCATATCAGGTCATTTCGAGATAGTCAAATTTCCCGATGAACGGGAACCCCTCTTCAGCATCTTCACGCTCCCGGAACTCCACTTCGTCGCCGAACGGCTCCGGGGTCTCTTTGACGGCGCGGCGCTGCTTTCTCTCAAGGAAGAATCGGCGCTCTATCTCGTGCCGTATCGCATCGAGATCCGATAACACGCCACGTCCCGCCGACGGAAGGGGAAAGTGAAGCATGTATTATTTGATTGACAAATATCCGAAGGCATGTGTATCTTCGGGCCTGCGGGAAGAGATGCCATTTTCATGGGAGTCATGAAATGAACATAGCGCTCATCAACAGCAACCAGTCATTCAGCAACGCCGTCACGACTTCACTGAAAGGATACAAGTCGAAGATCACCGTATCCGAAGGGATTGACAACGCCCTCGTGGACATACAGAAACACAGCATCAATACCGCCATCATCAACTGGTCGCGAGGGGATTTCGATATCAACGCGCTCTGCAAGCGAATACGGAAGGTAAAATTAAACCGGTACGTGTACCTCATCGTGGTAACCGCCCGGGACCGTGAAGGCGCCATCGCGCGGTTCCTGGATGCCGGGGCGAACGACTTCCTCTTCAAGCCCTTCGGGAAAGGCGAGATGATTTCCCGCATGAAGATCGCCGAGTGGACCATCAAGCGGGAAGAGGAAATCATCCGCAACAAGAAAAAGATACTGAAGATGGTGAAAGAAGACCCGGTAACGGGCCTCCTCAACCGGCGGTCCCTTCTTGACGAAATGCTCAAGGAGATGGGCAGGGCGGCCAGGGAGATGAAATACATATCCGTCGCCATGACGAGCATCACCAATTTCAAAGAGCTCGCGGACGCCCACGGAATGCCCCTCATGGAAGAGGTCCTGAGCGAATGCGGAAGAAGGATGAGAACATCCTGCAGGCCCTACGACAAGCTTGGCCGCTATCCCGTCTCTGATTTTCTCCTGTTTCTTCCTGATTCCGGAACGAAAAACACCGAAAAAGTCGCGGGAAGGATCATACACTCCCTTGTGAAGAAACCGATTATTGTTAAGAACATAGATGTGAAACTGACGCTCTCTATCGGCGTTTCAGACCTTGATCCGAAACAGATCGCCCAGAACAACAGCGTGGACAGCAATCTTCTCAATGACCTCATACTGGACTCCCTTATTAAACGCGCGGAAACGGCGGTAAAGCGCTCCCTGAGACTGGGCAAGAATAAAATCGAAGTGTTCAGGGAATAATTCAGGGTGATACAGGGGAGATTAAAAAAATGAGGCGGGGTATTACCCCGCCTTATTGCGTACTGCGAAGACCCGTTACTTCTTCTTCTTTGCGGTCTTTTTCTTGGCAGTTTTCTTAGCAGTCTTCTTCGCTGCTTTCTTCACTGTTTTTTTCTTAGCGGTTTTTTTAACTGTTGCCACGATCTTTTTTTCTCCTTTTTTAATTTTAATTTTCTTGGCGCCCCTTGATCGGGGAACCCTCTGTAAAGAATGAGATGCGGATTTTTTTGCTACCGATTTTCTTTTTGTTTTTTTTATCGGTTTTTTTGGCGCATTTTTATTAGCGCCTTTTACGCTTTTTTTTATGCGCATCGCGCTGATGATCCAGCGCGCGACGAGCTGCAGTACTGCGGTGTTGTCTTTCTCGTTCATCGTTTCGTGGTAAAGGCCCTCGAATACGTGGAGCTCTTTCTTAAGGGATGATGCGTTCCGGAAGAGGGTCTCGCTTCCGCGGTAATCGACGATCGCATCTTCCTTACCGTGAAATACCAGGAGGTTCATCCGGAGCTCGAGCGCCCTGTTGATGCATTCTTCACCGGACTTGGTGAACTCGGTGTACCATCGAGCCGACACGTGGTCGTGAACGAGCCGGTCGTTTTCATAGGCATCGACCACGTCGGGATCATGGGAAAGGTCATCGGGGTTGAGCCCGGTTTTCATTGAAAATGACGGGGCATAACGCGAGAAGATGGTGCCCAGTCTCGTTTTCCATGCCGGGACCTCGACCGCGGGCGTCACGGCGGGAGACGAAAGCACCAGTGCAGTGACGTCATCGGGGTAGGAGAGGGCGTATTTACACGCGATGACACCTCCCATGCTGTGGCCGAGGAGGACGAGGGGAAGCTCGTTCTTTTCCTCTTTTATCAGGTCGATGAAAAGCTTCAGGTCGTAGACGTAATCCATAAAGGAGTCGACATGGCCGCGGGGACCGCCGGACCTGCCGTGTCCGCGATGATCTGGAGCAAAGACGGAAATGCCGCTTTTCGCAAGCGCCTTGATGATGTTCGCGTATCTTCCCCCGTGCTCTCCGACGCCATGGGCTATGACGAGTATGCCCCGCGGCGATGAGGTGTCCCAATTCTGGAAAAAAATCTCGGTGCCGCCCTTGCCGATGAACGTCCCGCTGTTATACGTATATGATTCCATTCATTTACCCTCAGGCCGAAAGTTAAAAATCGGTATATGCTTGATGATGATATCGAGAATCCTGCCAGTCCGTTCTGCACGGGGAGCCTTGTTCGTCTTTTCCCCCTCGCAGTGACCGGAGATAACGGACGCCGGCTTTGCTTCAGTGTTGAGGGAGAATATGGCGGCTTCCGGAGTGGAAAAGGGTTTTCGCGAGAGGCTGTCACGCCCCACCCTCTGCAGGCTCGAAAGCGCGCTTCTATAGTATGCAGCCTGCGGGACGTTCCCCAGGGCGGTAAGGCCATGTATGATGGATCGGAAAAGATCCTCGATGCCATCGTAGGCGATTCCATGTGACAGGGCTGAGAGAAGCATTGCGAGGCCTTCCCTCTTTTGCCCCGGTTTCCCGAGGAGCGCGGCGCCCTCACTGATGAGGCGTTCGCGGTCCCCGGGACGCGACGCGAGAGCAAAGGCCGCATCAAACGTCATGCTGCTCTGATCCCGGAGATTTTTGAAGCGGTACCGCAGAGAATGCCGACCGGGATAGATCCTGGTGCCGTACGCCACCCTGTACTGGTTTTCAGATATTTTTTCATGTTTCAGGGGAAGTCCGTCCATGGTGATGTGCAGGGAGCTTTCGTCGATTCCGGGGGCCTCGCCGCCGGCATCAGCATGAATGATTATTGATGGACTATCCTCGTGTATGACGTACAATCCCGATTCCGCGTTTTCCACCGGGCAGGAAAAGGAAACCTTTGACGTGGGGATGCCCCTTTTCGTGTAGGTGGAAATGGCGGAAAAGTAGGCCTCGGCCAGTTTTTGAAGGTAGGGAACCTGGACCGAAAGGCGTGCGCTGTCAATTCCGGGATATGACGCGGGAATACCAATTACTCCGGGACAGAGTGAGGCGGAATCTTGCAGGATTGTGCCTTTTTCGCCCGGGGAGGCGGTTTCAGGGGCAATTATTCCCTCACCCTCCATGAATTTATGGAACTCATCCATGAGGATGACCGCGAAATCGAATCCCGGGGCGTGGGTATCACGGGGGCCGCCCAGAAGAATCAGGGGCCGGGAGGGATCTTCGGTAGTGCCATGGGATGCCGGCGGACGGATCCCAATTATCAGGTCCGGTGAGAATTGGAAAGCCATCCGGGTAATTTCATGGTCCGACGACGTTTCCCGGCTCGTTTCCACGATGGCCCCGGCGCCCTGGAGCATCTCCGCGAGCATGCCGGTTACGCGGATGGCGATATCGTCTTTGTCGAAATCGGTGCCTGGAAGATTATGTCGCGTTGCTGGATCGAATTCCGTAAACAGGAATATCCTTTTATTCTTTAGCCATGGACGGGGAACTGACAGAACGTCACCCGTGTAATGATAGGAATTGCGGTCGCAGGCCACCAGGGGAAGCCCGATCATGATGGGAAACAGCAGTATCCGATTAGAGTACTTGAATCGGGCCATGGGCTCTTCCATCAATGAATTGTCGCACCATGGGGTCGGCCGTTGACCTGAAGGTGTCGGGAGGACCCTCGTAAATGATTTTTCCATTGTAAAGCATTGCAATCCTGTCGGCAATGCGGTAGGCAGAGCGTATGTCATGCGTGACGACAACCGAGGTAACCCCGAATGTATCACGCGTGTGGACGATAAGCCGGTCGACGGCGCCGCCCGTTATCGGGTCAACGCCCGTGGTGGGTTCATCGTAGAGCATGATTTCGGGCTTCATCGCGATGGATCGGGCGAGGCCGACCCTCTTCTGCATGCCGCCGGAAAGCTCGGATACGCGCTTTTCCTCGACGTTTTTCAGGCCAACCTGCGCAAGGGTCTCGGGAACGATGCGACGTATCGATTCTTCAGGGGTGTTCTGCCTTCTCAGGCCGAAGGCGACGTTGTCATATATATTGAGTGAATCGAAGAGCGCAGCACCCTGGAAGAGAATGCCGTATTTTGACAGGATCGATCTGCGCGTTTCGGCATCGGCTCCCGTGAATTCGACACCGTCAACGGAGATCGTTCCGTTGTCCGGCTCAAGGATGCCCATCATGTGCTTGAGTATTACAGATTTGCCGACGCCGCTGATGCCGATGATGCAGAGAATTTCACTTTCAAAGACAGTAAGGTCGAGTCCATCAAGAACAACCTTCGGACCGAACGACTTGTGAAGATTCCGTATTGATATTTTCTCTTTCATTTTTTTACTACTTATTAATATCCTATTACATGTGTGTAAATTGTCAATTGTTTTTTGGATTATGTCGCCTAATCTTTTTTAATTTTTTTCAAACAATATTTTCATGCAAACGAAAGAGAAGGTGCGTGTTGAAATGTAATCGTTGTACGGACCGTTATGATATCAATCATAACGCATGGTATCTTCAGTATTCCGAACTTCTTCACGCTTTGTGTTCGTATCACACCGTGAGATGTATTGCTTTTTGTTGTGCGCACGAGTAGCATGCTCGAAATCGCGTGTATCATTGCAATTCTCTTGGC
>CAZKPR010000160.1:0-262 GCA_964554685.1 uncultured Leptospirales bacterium
CAATAGTATTGAAAAACACAAGGCCGATGCCATAATACCATAGTATTCATTTCTACCTGTCGGCCAGAATATTTCATACTGGCAATGCGTATCTCCTCGAGCGATACAATATATTTCTTTTATTCTTCCTGCTTTTCTGAAATCAGCGATTGTGTGTGATGCCGCGGGGATAATCCCGACATGGTATTCGCAACAAGCTTTCGAAAAGGACAAGCGATACTTTCCGACTTTATCCAGTATTTTATCATGTATACGGTATCTA
>CAZKPR010000160.1:272-9108 GCA_964554685.1 uncultured Leptospirales bacterium
AAATATTTCGTAGATAATTGAATTATGATTATACAGCATGTTAGCAAATTTTGGGAAAATATAGCCCATCATTTTCATATTGTAATTAGAAAAAAAAGCTTTTAAGAATTTTGGGACACCGTGAAAACCCTGTTTCATGATTAAATCATTACAATTTGTTAAGACCTTTGAAATACACACATAATAACCGAAATAATCAGCGGATAACCATAAAAATTTTTTTGTCTTATTATCATCATATTCCGACTTGCTCTTCATGGTTTTAATTGTTTGAACCATATATTCATCTATTCTTTCTTGAATTCTATCTGGCATATCACATTCAATTAAATAATTCATAATACCAATAATATTAATATTACTGAAATCTTTAACGGTTTTACCATCCTTATCCTTCCCCCACGGCTGATGCTCCAAGAAGCCCTTCTCGTAGATTTTATGATACACGCTGAGAATCTCATCGCTCCCCTCGCCGAAGTGGAAGTCATAACGCCCCATGATTTTTTTTGTGAACATTATGAAGTAGAAGTAATACTCGTTGGTGTACCAACGGTCCCTGTCCAGGAGGTCGTCCCTGGTGATATGATAAACGCCGTCGGTTACGTGGCCATTCAACATATCGAGCAACTTTCGCGCCGCATACGAGCGCCCTCCCGTATCGGCGAGCTCTTCATCTGAGCGCTCCTCGAAATAAAGGAGGGTTTCCCGCACCGCCTCACCGGAAATGCCGTAGATCTCCGCGATTTCCTTGTCCGAGGGCCGGCGATACGCGCCATTCCCGTCTACGGGCCATGGCTCGTACCACATGGTGCGTCCCTCCAGGTCGATGCCCCAGGGCTGGTCGTTGTTGTTATCCATGATCATTCAGGCCTTATAGCATATCGAATGCATACGGGCTCTTGGGTCCTCAAAACAGGCTTACGAACCACTATTCCTGTATTTTTTTGGCAGTTCAAGAGAAAAATGGGGATGGTACCGGAGATAAACTGACATTAGTAGGCTCACTTGAAAGATTCCAAGGATTTTTCCCCGGCCCCCGTACTGCTTGTCGGGATTGACCAAAAGAGCATAAACGCGCGAGTATCGCACCCATGCTTGAACTCCCGCCATGGCCTGATGTGGTCCGGTCGAAACAATTGGCGTATCGGCGGGACACATGGCACAGCGCGAGTACCCCGGCAAGCGAAAACTGCCGGCGGCTATTCGGTATCGATCCTGCCTGAGCAGAGGTCGATGCGGAGGAGCTTCCCCACATAGCAGTTACGCGGCATCGGCTCCCGCCTCCGGCTTCGCGCGCCAGGGGATGAGGCGCGATACCCGGGCCTGGTACTTCGCGTACTCAGGGTACTTGCCCCCGGTGATCGATTCAGCGAGCCAGATGGAGCCCTGGAACAGGATCGTGAGAAGCAGGGCTCCGATAATGGTCCAGTGGAGCCAGGTACCCGCGGCCGCGGGCACGAAGAGATAGAAGGCCCACCAGATCGATATCTCGGCAAAATAGTTCGGGTGCCGCGAGAAGCGGAAGAGGCCCGAGGTGATGAAGCCGCGGGCGTAGTCGCCCTCGAGGGCCCCGCCTGATGCCCGGCGCCGCTTCTTCTCCTCCTGGAAGCGCCACATCTGCTCGTCCGCCACGGTCTCCATCACCAGGAGTCCCAGGAGGAGCGCCGCGGCGGCGTAGTCCAGGCCCCCCAGGGGGGAGCGCCCGGCGCTGAACACCGCGTAGGCCGGAAGCGCGATGAGGAAGACCAGGAAATGCTGGTAGCCGGCGATGAAGAAGAAATTGAAGGCCTGCCAGGCCGCGGGGTGCGGGATCTTCTCGCGCATGATGATCCAGCGGTAGTCCTCCTCCGTGGTATACCCCCCCTTCCGCGCGAAGTTGAAGGTGAGGCGCGCGCCCCAGAGGGTCGCCAGGACCGCCATGACCGCCAGGCGCGCGTCGGGCCAGCCGCGCCAGGCGAAGTACCAGGCGTAGACCGGGGGCATGAGGCTCCAGAGGCGGTCGGTCTGGGAGTAATCACCGGTGATCCAGGCGAGGATGAAGCAGGCCAGGGCGCAGGCCGCGCAGAGCACCGCGGCGACGAAGAGGGGCTCCCCGTCAGAGAGATAGGCAAGGGGGGACCCCCCCGACGCGAGGTTGAGCCCCGCGAAGGCAAAGACCGCACAGGCGATGAAGAGCTGGATCGTTTTCATGTTCTCGCACTCCCGGAAAAAAATTTCCGATCATTATCCTGAAATCCGGCGGGCGTGTCAACGATAATGGGTGAAAAGATGGAAACCATATCGTCATGAATGTTTTCCCCGAGCCGGGCATACCTGCCCTCATGACGGATGACGCAGAGGCGGCGCCCCTTACTTCCCGAGGCCCGCGGCCAGGGCGGCGGCCGCCTCCGGTTCGATCCGGTAGCGCTGGCCGCGTCCCTGGAAAAAGCCGTGGCGCGCGATAAGGTGGATGGAAAGGCGCGTGATGACGACTTCGCCGGCGCCGGGGAGGCCCCGCGCCACGACCTCTCCCTTCTCGAAGAGGCCCTCGCCCCGGAAGGGAGAGGGTATCCTCCCCCGGGACTCGTAGTAGCGCGCCGTCACCCCCGCCATGATCTCGACTTCTGCGCCCTGGGCGGCGCGGGCGCGGTCGAAGACCGCCCCCAGGGCCCGGGCCGCCGTGGCGGCGTCAATGCCGGCGCGCTCCAGTACCCGGGCGTCCTCGGCCACGATCTCCTCCGGGGCGCGGTGGTCACTCCCGAGAAATCCCCCGGCGGAAAACTTCGAGGGGCCGAAGTTCCCGATTAAGTCCGATTCGTCCGGCGGTCGTTTCATCTCCCCTCCCCTCAGGCGAACTTGTCGAAGAATATGTTCTCTTCCGGGACCCCCGCCCCGGTCAGCATCTTCACGCAGGCGTCGATCATGCCGGGGGAGCCGCAGAGGTAGGCCTCGAATCCCGCCAGGTCCGGAATGCGGCGCTTCACCACGTCGGTGACCAGGCCCCGCTCGCCCTCCCATGCCGCGCCCTCGGGCTCGTTCGAAAGGGCGGGGATGAAGGTGAAGGCGGCGAGCTCGCCCTCGAGCTTCTTCAGCTCCTCGACGAAAAAGAGGTCCTCCCGGGTCAGGGCGCCGAAGACGTACCAGGCCGTTCTCCCGTCGCCCCGCTCCCGCATGTCCCGAAGCATGCTCCAGATGGGCGCCATGCCGCTCCCCCCGGCGATGAAGAGCGCCGGCGCCCCGGTGCCGGAGAGCCGGAAATCGCCGTAGGGGCCGGAGAGGTCGACCTCCTCCCCCTCCTTCAGCAGGTCGAAGACCCAGGTGGTGCAGATCCCCTCGGGGACGCGCCGGATGATAAGCTCGATATGCCCGGAGTCGGAGGGAAGGGACGACATGGAGTAGGCGCGGTTGACGCTCTCCCGGCCCCGGTACTCCTTCGACTCGAGCTGGACATACTGCCCCGCCGTGAATTCAATCTCCCGGGGCTCGATGAGGGCAAGCCTCAACTCCAGGATGTCGTGGGTCAGGGGCCGCTTGTGGACCACGGTGGCCCTGAAGCGCCGCACGGAAAATATCTCGTCGGGTATCGATATCGCGACGTCGCCCCGCACCTTCACCTGGCAGGAGAGGCGGACCCCCCTCTCCATCTCCTCCTCCGTGAGGGAGGGACGCTCGATGGGCCCCACCATGCCTCCCCCGGCGGCGACCCCCACCTTGCAGTAAGCGCAGGTTCCGCGGCCGCCGCAGGCCGAGGGAATGAATATGCCGTTGTCCGAAAGGCTCGAAAGAAGCGACGAGCCGCCCGGAACCGCGAGCTTTTTCTTCCCGTCGTTGATGTCGATCTCGCACTCGCCGTAGTCGAGTATCTTTTTCTCGGCAAGGATCAGAAGAAGTGAGAGGATGACGCCCACTGCGGCGAGGAAGCCGATCGAGATGAGGATGTTGATCCAGATGCCGTCACCCATGGCGCGCCCTCATATCTTGATCATCCCGGAAAAGCCCACGAAGGCCAGGGCCATGATGCCGATGATGATGAGGGTGATGCCGGGGCCCGCCAGGCCCCGGGGAAGGCGCTTCTCGTCGATCTTCTCGCGGATGCCGCTGATAAGCGCGATGGCGAAAAACCAGCCGAATCCCCCGCCGGCTCCGAAGGCCAGGGTCTCGAGGAACCCGTAGGGTTTGTTCAGCATGAAGAGGGATATCCCCAGGATGGCGCAGTTCACCGTGATCAGGGGGAGGAAAATTCCCAGGGCGTAGTAGAGTTTCTCCGAGATCCGCTCGATCACCATCTCGATGAGCTGCACTGCCGCGGCGATCATCACGATGAAGGTGATGAGGCGGAGGTACTCGAGTCCCAGTGGAACGAGTATATAATAGTAGACCGCGTGGTTCATCGCCGCGGTGACGACGGTGACGAAGACCACGGCGGCCCCGAGGCCCAGGCTCGTGTCGACCCTGCTCGATACGCCGAGGACCGAGCACATGCCCAGGAAGCGCGCCAGGAGTATGTTGTCCGTGAAGGCGGCGGACATGAAAATCAGCAGTACTGCGAGAAAGGGGGACGACGTCATCTGCTCCATCAGCTCCCTCCGGTTGACATCGATTTCTCCAGGCGGCCCCGGGCGAACCAGGTGACCACGCCGAGGGTGAAGAAGGCCCCGGGGGGCATCACCATGATGGTCCACTGGTGCCACCAGGCGTCCCGGGCCGGGAGCACGTACCCGAGGAGGGTGCCGAAGCCCAGGGGCTCGCGCACCAGGGCGATGGCGATGAGGATCAGGGAATAACCCACGCCCGAGGCAAGGCCGTCCACCAGGGAGGGGAGCGGCCGGTTCTGGCTCGCGAATCCCTCGGCGCGGCCCATGATTATGCAGTTCGTGATGATGAGCCCCACGTAGGGGCCGATGAAACGGTGGATCTCCGGGGCCACGGCGCGGATGACGATGTCCACCATCATGACGTAGCTCGCAATGATCATCACCTGGACGATCATCCGTATCCGCTTCGGGGTGAAGTTGCGGAGCAACGACACCGTCAGGTTCGAGAGGGCCGTGACGACGATCACCCCGGCGCACATGAAGAGGGTGTTCGCCATGAGGTTGGTCACCGCGAGGGCCGAGCAGATTCCCAGGACCTGGCGGAAGACCGGGTTGTCGGACCAGACGTCCTTCAGGAATATCGTTTTCGGGGTGTCGCTCATCGTTCCCCTCCTCCCCCCGCGCCGTAGGCGGCGCGGAAGGCCGCGAGTTCCCCGTTCAGGGCCTTCATCAGTGCCATGGAAGTCTGGGTGGCGCCTGTGATCGCGTCGACCCGGTTCCGGGCGGCGGGATCGGGGCTCGCCCCCACGACGATCACCGCGCCCCCGGGGTCGTCCCAGGCCGGCTCGATGCCGCGGAACTGTTCGGTGAACCAGGGCTCCTCGATCCGGGCGCCGAGGCCCGGCGTCTCCTTGTGCTCGAGAAAGGCGATGTTCTTCACGAGGGAGAGGTCCGGGGAAAGGACGATGATGCCGGTGACCTTGTCCCAGAACCCGGGGCCTGAAAATATGAACCCCACCTCGCCGGTGGTCCTGTTGCGGAACGCCCTGATGGGCCTTCCCTCGCGTGAAAGTTCAAAGGGCTCGACGTGATCACGCACCGCCGCCTCGTAGTCCCCGGCGCGGTCACCCGCCACGGGGAGCATGAAGGCCGCGGCGATCACCCGGTTCCGGTGCATCGCCTCGTTCTTCTTTAAGAGATCCACCGTGGCGTAGTTGACCAGGGATATCCCGAAACCGAAGACCGCGCTCAGGGCGAGGATGAAAGCGAGTATATAACCGGGGGAGGTCCTGTTCATTTCACCTCCGGCGCCTTCCCGCGGGACCGTATGCGCTTTATCCAGAAATCGAGGGAGGGAGCCACCATGTTCCCGAAGAGGATCGAGAAAGCCACGCCCCCGGCAAAGATCGATTTATACCGGAAGAAAACCACGAGCATGCCGATGAACAGCCCGTAAATCCACTGGGCAACGCTGTCCTTCGGCGCACTTATGGGGTCCGTGACCATGAAGACCGCGCCGTAAAGAAGGGCGCCGGAGAGAAGGGTGAAGGGAATCCCCGGCACGTCGAGTCCCGCGCCGTAAAGAAGGATCGCGTTCAGGAGGACCGCTCCGGCGAGCGTGGCCACGGTGAGACGCCACTGGGCGGTCTTCGTCGCCATCAGGTATATTCCGGAGAGCATGATCACCAGGGCGCAGACCTCCCCGGCGGAGCCGGCCGCCAGGACCTTCGTGAATCCCCGGTACTCGAAAAGCCCGCCGATGTTGCCAAGGAAGAGGTCCCGCAGCGCCGTGGGGTGGCCGAAATCCCGGAGGGCCCACATCGGCGTGGCCGCGGTCACGGCGTCGGCGATGGAGAGCCCCGCCCCCTCGGTGAGGCGCAGGCCCCCGGCCGACGCGGAGAAGCTCCACTCGGCGAGGCCGCCGGGAAAACCCCGGAAGGCCGGTACGAACTGCGAGGTGAGCTCCACGGGAAATGCCACGTAGACGAAAGCGCGCCCCACGATAGCGGGATTGAAGACGTTGCGGCCGAACCCGCCGAAGACCTCCTTGCCGAAGAGGATCGCCACGGCGGCGCCGGCGGCGACTATCCAGAAGGGGGTTTCGGGAGGAAGGGAAAGGCCGTAGAGCGCGGCGGTGACGAAGCATGCCTCGCTGATCTTCGCGCCGCGCCGCGCGGTCATGAACCATTCGACGGAGAGGCAGACGGCGCTCGACAGGGCGACCATTGCCGCCACGCGCCACCCGAAGTAATACACGGAGACCGCCGCAACGGGGGCCAGGGCATAGAGCACCCTTCGCATGATCTTCTGTTTTAGGAATTCCGGCCGTTTCATAATTATGACGACGCGCGGGGCGTCGTCGCATCCTCACCATGGTATCGTCCCATGCATGATGAGCATAATGCATGGAAAGGCGTAAATGAAAAGTATTTTTTTACACCGGGGGGAAAAACCGCTCCCGAAAACCATGTAGTGCCGATACGGACCCCTACGCCCGATGTTTCAGCATCATACGCGCGGCATAAGCGAAAAAGCCGTCGTCCCTCCGCGCGATCGACCTGAGGGCCCTGGCGCTCCGCCGCCCGTCGACATCGACGAGCACGTGGGCCGAGGCCAGGGCGACCGGAAGGTCCTCCCCCTCGGCCATGCGGAAGAGCGATTCCCGTCCATCGTCGCCGAACGCCGTGATCTCGCGGGCAAGGCGAAAAAGCCGCGCAAGGAGGGGGATCCCCCGGCGAAAATCGCGCCCCATCATGCACCTGTGCATCTTCCTGCAGGTTTTTTCATACCTGCATAAAAGCCTTTCGATTTTTTTCACGGCCCGCCTCCGTACGCTCTATGCGGATGAAACGAACGGGATGGGGGCATTGAAAAAATAAATTAATATACGGTAGTTGTGCGCCCGGCAAAAAGACCCGGCCGTGCCGGCAGGCGCTCCATCACGCGCGGCGGCGGGATATCGTCATGGCAATTTCATCATCAATCGTACAGGTGAGCAGCGTTCCCAGGTCCATTTTTTTTGAGGCATGAAGGATCTCTATTCCGCCTATTCTTCCGTCAGGCATCAGGTCAAGGTGCATCCCCTCCATGACCTCGACAACACCTTCAGGTTTTTCGGCATTGAATTGTATGTAAACCGCGTCAGCTTCATTATCGTAAGATACTCTCATTTCTGGCCTCTCTTCAACGGAACTGCCGTTATTGCCAAAACATACTCACCTTCAGCGAAGAAAACAACTTTAATCGGATAGTTGAAATCCGGTGAAGTCTCAATAATTTCATTATACCCCTTGCGGATAACAATTGCATTTGTAATAATGGTTTTCAAGAATAATTCCGGTATTCCGTATAATTGCATCCTTCTCAAAGCATGACGCGAAAACCGTATTACCACTTCCCTACCCCAATCCAGGTATATCCACCGTGTGACCGTTTGAAACATGCATATGGTAATCCAACGAATGAAAATGTCCCGTCAGAAAAATAATTGCGCTAATGCCCGTACAGGGTGAAAATGTATTTACATGCCGCCCGGCACATGCCCAGTATACGCCAGGTCGTGACCGAGCACGGCCGACCTTCCGGAGCGCGGGGGGAGAAAGGACGCCCATCATGGAAATCGGACCTCATCTGAAAAAGATACGGCGGGACAAGGGCTACACGATCACCGAGGTATCGCAGCGCCTGAAACACACCCCAAGCCTTCTCTCCCAGATCGAAAACGGGAAGGTCTCTCCGTCACTCCAGTCCCTGGAGGATATACTCAGGTTCTACGCGGTCAATTTCTCGGACTTCTTCAGGCAGGTGGAGCAGAAGAGGTTCATCCACGTGAGGAAGGGGGAATCGGAATGCCTCATCAATGACGCCCAGGGCATCACCATTACGGTCCTCGCCTCGAAGCTCCAGAACAACGCCCTGGAATCGTTCATCGTGGAACTCCGCCCCGGGGCGGAAATAGAGGTGGCCACCCTGGGTCCCGAGGTCAACGGCGAACGCGTGGTCTTCGTCATGTCAGGTGGTATCGAGGCCGCGGTCGACGGCGGGGAGACCTTTGCCATGGAGGAGGGAGACTCCATCAACTTCAAGGCCTACGTCTCCTGTCGAATTGCAAATCCTCACCGTGACGCATCGCGCTTCATTGTTTCGGGGATTCCGCCGGTCTTTCTCTGACCAAATCCCCGTCCCAGCGGATGCGGTCATACCACTACCTCGCATCCGGAATCAATTACAGGAAAATCTTTACGGCGATCAGTATCGCCGCGAGGAACAGGGCGCCGATCAGAATCCTCTTGAAATCAACGGGAACATCGCCCTTTTCTTCA
>CAZKPR010000161.1:0-9078 GCA_964554685.1 uncultured Leptospirales bacterium
TGATGTTTCATATTCATATAGCCGATGGGCGCGTTCCTCAAATGTATCCCCCAGTATCATGAAAAATTGATGAAGCGTGATCTTGACGGGAGGTGTGTAATATGGGTCCATATGGCACCTGTAGCTGCTATATGGGTATTCTCTTGGGTTGCTATTCTTCTTGTTCAAAATCGGATTTAAGCAGATTTTCATGATGGTATCAAAAAAGGTTTTTTCTGGATCTTTCGCCAGTTCAGTAATTGTGTCACTGAATCGTTCATTCCAGAATGGTCCCGTTCTGCCCATCAGCCGATTGTAGCGCCTGGCGAATTGTGACTTTATGAACTGCATAATTCTTGAAATGCTTTCTCCTCCTTCCAGAGTCCGGATGTAAAAATTGAAATGGTTGTCCATGATGGAATAGCTGATTAATTCGAAATGATACCTTTCCAGGGCCATGCGTATAACGGCAAGCATCAATTCCTTCATCACTTTATTCTTCATGAGAGGTTTTAACTCAATACAGCGTGAATGCGTGTAGTAGGTTACTCCATAGAGACATTGACGAAGCTTGCGCGCCATGGCTTCCCCCACTTGTGATTCTGCTGCTAATACGCAATTTGAGGCCTCTATCATAACGAAATCATGGTGTCAGAGTAAAAATATTTATTGAAAAAAATGAGGAATGTATACTAATACATACAGGAGAAGAAAATGGAAGATCCTCATCAGGAAAACGGAAGTACTATAGTCGATGATCAGGGACAAGAGTCTCCCGAAGAATGGAATGCGAAATCCCAGATTTTTAACTTCGAAGAGATGCTAAAATCCAATGATATCGAGGCCGTTGCTCAACGCCTTTCGGAAGGGTCACTTGAGATGGCCGATTTTATGAAAAAAGATATCATTGATAGGTTCCTGGATTTTGTTTATTTCAAGATCCAAACGGGCACTATCGACATACCGCACATGGCCTATCCAACGAAACGCATGATGGACAGGGATCTTGAAAAAAAAATTATCGACCTGATTAATATCCACCTGTATCCGGAAATTATTTTCCGGCTCTTAAAATTGTTCATGAGGAATGTTCATGATGCGGACACTAATCTTTATATTGCGAATCTTATTTATTCTGAAGATATAATCAAATCGATATTTGATGCTTACAAGCTTTTAAAAAAGGACATCTTTATTGTTGATAGGGACAAGCGGGCGTTGAACGTGAAACGAATCCAGCAGTATTCACCAAGGTCCGACAACAAGCTTTCTTCACCCCTCGATGCTGCGGCACGATTGAAATATATTCTTGAATTCTTCCTCATCAAGTACAAGCTGGGGCACCTGTTTACGAGCAATGATCTGATGCTCCATGATGATTCGATGAAGGAATCTTAGCCTCCCCTGTGACCCATGATTTTTTCAACAACGTCATCCTTGCTTCGCTGCACCTCGTTTATGTATATATTCTCGAAGCGTTGGGAATCCTTGAACATGGGTTCATTATATCGTGGCCTGTAGGTCCGTATTAGCCAGTAGAGGATATCCTGCATATCCATCAGGGTGCCTTCATCCACGACTGTGAATTTATAGAAGAGATTGGAAAGGTCGAGTTCTTTTATAATTTCAGGATATCGGGTGCTGTAGGGATCCATGAAACGCCTGAAACCGACCCGACAACCATCCCTGTGACAGCTGTAGAAGATAAGGTATTCCAGGCGCGATTGTGTTTGATACATGAGCGCAATAATACCTGACAGCTCGGGCATTTTACGCATCGCCTCATGCCGGTCGTAGGGATGTATTGGCGACCACGCAAGGGTGAAATATACTTCGTTTCCGATCACTGTCTTTTTCATGCTGTTTTTTTCTTTCCCCTGACATTCATTGTGTGTATTAACCTGGTGAGCGTTCCCGTTAATAGGGCGCTGCGCCTGTCGAGTTGTGTTTCCTTGTATATCCGGTATCGTTTCCCGAAGCCCATGATGAAGTAATTCGAGATGAAATCGGTCATCTGGTTGAGGTCGACGATGTAATTGAGCATTTTAATAAGCTTGTCCGATTCTTCTACGTTTAAAAGGAAAATCAGCTCCTGGGACTTTTTTCTTAGATCTTCGATGGAGGGATCATAGTGTTCAACGTGGCCTTGCTCGATACGCGTATAAATGGCGTGTTTCCGTTTGATGATTTTCTCGATACGCACTCGTTCTATTCCCCTCAGCATGAATTTAACCATGCTGTTGTCTGTTGTAACGTCCATCACCTCGCATAGCGTCGCGACCCTTTTCCGGTGGAATAGCAGGTCAAAAATGGATCGAACCGTGAGCGCTATGATCCAGTCCCCCTTCTTGATGTCCCCGGATTCTTCTGATGGCCTGAGAAAAACCGCCAGGGTGCAGAAAGGGAAGATGATCTTTTTCTTGAGGTAAAATATTCGAAGCCTTTGCTCTTCCATTGTATCACTACTTTTCACAAACCTCGGATGCATCCCCTTCCGGGTGCGCCGGGCACCATGCCGGTTTTCAAGATGGAGGGCTTCATCTCCCCCCCGGTCATTAAATGCGATACGTTCTCTTCCCGGCGTCCCTATGGCAAGTAATATTTTGAGGGCATGCTTATGCGGGACGGTTTCTTTCCGAAGTGGCGGCAGTGATCGTCCTGACACGATTGTCGTCATGAGCCTCCCATGATTATTGCGCTTTTATACCACCGGTTCGTGCGATGACGCGGATGAAGAAAAACCCAAAATTTGTAAGATTTTCCCCCTCCCTGAAATATATACGCTTGATTATGAACGCGCATGCGAATTTCTTCATGTCAAGGCTCTTTATTATCCTGAAGAGTCCGCTGAATGAAATTTCGAAATATGCGGCGAACAACCGGTTCAGGAATTGCTCGATATCCTCCTGGTTCTGGCCTGAGTAAAATTTTGTGAAAGGCTCCTTTCTGTCAAAGTAGAGGAATTTTTCGGCAAAGGTCTTGATGCCGTAGGTCTGACCGAGGAGATACTCGGCCACATCATCTACTTCCCTCGGCTGCTTTGTCAGGTCGGTCTTCAGTTTGAAGGCCTGATAGAGGGACATGACCATCTCTTTCACTGAATCCTCGGGCATGGCCGCGGTTTTCTCATCCATCGCCCGGGAGAATATTCGGTCGAGGGTTTTTTCAATAAGCCCTCCATACTGCCTGCCGAAGGGCGTCATCATCATCCTGTCCGTGAAGTATTCAGTCCTTGTGTATCGCGGCGCCTGTTCGGCGACCGCGGAGGTTTCCAGATGAGATGATTCCCGTGTTGACTGTAATTTGTTGTAGAATGACGCGTGGAACCTGTCGAGAATTTCCTTTACCTTTTCTCCTATCTGGCGGATGCTGAGCCGCTCCTGCTTTTTCAAAAGCAAATATTTTCTACGCGCCGGATCGTCTTCGTTGAAAAAAAACTTCATGTAGGTCCTGTCGTTCCAATACTCGTCCCTGTTGAAGAGTGTCGTATAGGCGTCGTGCAGGGAGGCCGCGATTATGCCGTGCTGTGCTTTCGTGGAAATCGTGGCATCAGTACCGCTCAGATCCATGAAAGTCTTTACGTGTCCGCGAAGCTCATTAAGAGGAATGGCCATCGTGGTGTTGTTTTTGCCCATGTTCACATTGTACTGCTGGACCTGGTGGGTAAGCCTGTTCTCGATGATGTTCTTGAGATTGATATACGATGATATCGCCTCGGGGTTTTCCGTCTCGGAGAAGATGTTGGAAATATATTCTATCTCAAGGTCCTTGGAGCCCTTGAGCGCGATATTGTATATCCGCGAGACAGCCTGTATTTCCTCGAGGGCCCTGATCACCATGCTTGCCTGGTCGCTGTTGAGGCGGTAATTAAAATTGATTATGCCCGATATCTTACCCTCGCTCAGTATTTCAGCGTAGTCGGTGAGTTTGTTGATGATCTTGTTGAATGTGGCGAAATCAATATAGTCGACTATTCCATCAAGGAGGGCTTCAATGCCCCGTTGCCCGGTTTCGCCTTTCAGTATTTCCTCGGTCATGTCAATGCTCCGATTGCCTTGCATCAGTCTACAGGAAATTAAAGGGGGTGTAAACAAAAAAAAAGATCAATTTTGTATTGACTTTTCATCTTTATGGCATGGCACGTTCATTGATAATGTTTTTCTCCATTTCGCCTTATGATATGGAATGGCTCGTCTCGTCAACATTTCATGATCTGAAATCCGGGGAAACGATGGGCCCTTGGGAGGAAATATCATGGTGCTGAACGTTGCAGGAGTTGAGAAACGTTTCCGTATCGCGGGGACGAAAAAACGAATCCTGGCGGGGATTGACCTCGAGATCGAGGCAGGCCGGATATGTGCGATAACGGGCAAATCAGGCTGCGGCAAGACCACCCTGCTTAACGTCATCGCGGGAATTACCTCGCCGGACAGTGGTTCCGTGCGTATCAACGGCCGGAAGATGCGTTACGCCCTCGACGTTTTCGCCTCCCGCATGAGGAATCGGGAGATAGGCTTTATTTTCCAGACGTTTCGCCTCCTCAACGACGAGAGCGTACTGTCGAATGTTCTGCTCCCCGCGCGCATCAGGGGGCGCGTCGGGAGATCCGTGAGGGAACATGCCGGCGAGATCCTCGAGCGGCTTCGAATGTATAAGTTCAGGAACGCGCACACCGCCGTGCTTTCGGGAGGGCAAAAGCAGCGCGTGGCCATCGCGCGTGCCCTGATCAACCGTCCCTCTCTCATGCTCGCCGATGAGCCGACGGCGAACCTCGACAGGGATACGGCACGGGAAATTTTCGACATTCTCCTCGAACTGAAGGAGGAAGGGAAGGCGGTTCTCGCGGTAACCCATGATGAGTATCTGCATGAGCGGGCCGACGACGTATTCGTGATGGAGAACGGCCTCCTGGAGAGACGGCAATGATCCAGCGCATCTATCTCATCGTAAAGGAGTTGGTGGGGGCCAGGCTCATAAGCCTCATCGTGTTTCTCTCAGTCATGCTGTCGGTCTTTACCGTGGGGCTTTACCGCGCCGTGGGTGACGGGCTGATGAATTATATTGATGACCGTTTTGCCTCGGCGATCCCGCCCAACACCGTGCTTGTGTCAACGCGACAGCCCCGCAGCGGTTTCCTGTTCGAAATTGAAAGTAAGCCCGCTCCGGGCATCTCCGAATCCGTGATGCGTCGTATCCGGCGCATGGATGGCGTCGCAGATATCCAGGAGGTGGCGGCCCTTGAGGTTCCCCTCCAGGCCAGGGTCTCCTATCTGGGATTCAGGTACCGGAGCGATATCCTCGCTTTCGGCGTTCCCTATGGCCTCGTGCGTGATGAGATAAGGGAGTCCCGTTACCGGAGGCTGTGGAAAGACCCGAAGCCGGATTCCGCGGTCCCGGTCCTCGTTCCGCGGAGCATGCTCCGCTCCTATAACGATGGCATGGCGGCCCCCAACGGGCTTCCGAGGATTTCTGAACGGGGGGCCCTGGGGTTTGGCTTCAGGATGCTCGTGGGCAAATCAAGCCTCCGGTCCCTGGAGGGATTTGTTGAAACCGACGCGGTTATCGCGGGATTCACCGACCGTGTGGATTCCTTCGCGCTCATACTTCCCCTCGGGCTCGTCACCGCCTTCAACAGAAGGTTGAATCCCGGCAGAAAAACCGAATACCGGTACGCCTACGTGCGGGTCGGAGATCATGCCGCCATGAGCTCGGTGACCTCGAAGATTGAAAGGATGGGCCTCGTGGTGGAGGCGGATAAGGGGGTTTCCCGGCAGATCATGAGGCTCCGCGAGGCAATAACGCTGGTCACGGCCTCGCTTCAGTCCATCATCATGGTCATCGCCTTCATCGCCATTTCCTTCGCGACGCTTATCGCGACGATGAGCCGCGTCGAGTACTATCGCACGCTCAGGGTCGTGGGGGCCTCCCGGCTCTTTCTCACGATGACGATACTCCTGAAGTGCGCCTTCCTCGGCATCGCCGGGTCCTGGGCTGGTGCCGAACTTCTCGGTTATGTTTCGGGGCGTGCCCTGGAGTATTTGCGCCTTTCGGGGATAATGGTTCCCGGCGCCTTTCCCGGAGGGTTGCGGGAGCGAATGATCGTACTGGGGACGATCATCCCGGTCGTTTCAGCGATGCCCGCCATCGCGCGTCTCCATTTCAAGGGGCTGGGCCGGGATTAGGCGGGGTTCTGCGCGTGATACGGAGCAATAAATATTTTCTTGCAAAAATCACTTCACCATGGGCAGATGATATGCACCGTGGTTGTACGCAGCGTTGCGTGCATCGGCCAAATCACTGACCCGAGGAGTACGTCCGCATGTTGAACCGTTTGGTATCAATCGCATTCCTGACCTTCGTGGCCATCACGTCGATCCCCTTCTATCTTTTTGCGGTGATCATCCGGCTCGTTACCTATCCCTTTGACCGCCGCCTCAGGTTCCTTCATCTCTTCACCTGTTTCTGGGCCTCCCTCTATACATGGATCATGCCCTCCTGGCGGATCCGGGTAGAGGGAAGGGAGAAGGTCAGGAAGGGGGCGACCTACATGATTGTTTCGAACCACCAGTCCCAGCTTGATATCCTGGTGGCGTTCCGCCTCTTTTTTCACTACAAATGGGTCTCGAAGATCGAGATATTCAAGGTGCCCCTCATTGGGTGGAACATGGTGCTTAACCAGTATATCAAGCTTAAGAGGGGGGACCGTGAGAGCATCCAGCAGATGATGGCCGACGCGGGGAAGCGTATTGACGAGGGAAGCTCCGTGTTCTTCTTCCCCGAGGGGACCCGTTCGTTTGACGGGAAGATCAAGGAGTTCAAACTGGGCGCCTTCCAGCTCGCGAAAGAGAAGAAGATCCCGATACTCCCCATCGTGGTAAGCGGCACCAACAAGGCCCTTCCGAAATACAGCATGAACTTCCACGGCGTGCAGAAGATCCTGATCCGCGTCTTTGACGAGATACCCTATTCGGATTTTGAGCGCCTTTCCGCTGAAGAAACGGCAAAAAAAGTGAGGAAGCTGATGGTGGAAAAACTTGCGGAGATGGATCGCTATACCCTGGGGGACCAGGCATGAAGGAGACCGTTTACTTCATACCTGTCCCTTCCCCCGTTGACGACGGGTCCGTCTCCCGCGCTCTCGCGTCGGCCGTTGCCGAACGGGACCTCTTCGGCTTCATCGCGGAGAGGGACATGGTGGCCGTTAAAACGCATTTCGGCGAGGGGGAGAAGACCGGACACGTGCCGCCGCTCTATCTCAAAACGCTCGGGGATCTCGTCCGCGATCGCGGGGGGAGCCCGTTCCTGACGGAGACCCAGACCCTCTACAAGGGGAACCGCACGGACGCGGTGTCGCACCTCAGGCACGCCCACGCCCAGGGCTACGGGTTCGAGGCCACAGACATGCCGATCATCATGGCCGACGGGCTCTACGGCGACGAGGAGGTCGAGGTCGAGGTGCCGGGGAAGGTCTACTCATCGGTAAAAATAGCATCGATCATAGCGAAGGCGAGCGCCCTGGTCCTCGTCTCCCATTTCACCGGGCACCTGGCCACGGGGTTCGGTTGCGCACTGAAGAACCTCGGGATGGGGTGCGCGAGCAGGCGCGGCAAGATGATCCAGCACTCCACGGCGAAACCCCGGATCAAGGCGAAGGCCTGCACCAGGTGCGGCCTCTGCGTTCAGTGGTGCCCCGCCGCCGCCATCACCATGGATGAAAAGAGCGCGGTCATCGACTCCTCGCTCTGCATCGGCTGCGGCCAGTGCCTGGCGGTATGCCGGTTCGACGCCGTGGCCTACAACTGGGCTTCCACATACGAGGAACTGCAGAAAAAGGTGGCGGAGCACGCCTGGGGCGTCGTGCTGGGGAAAAAGGGAAAGATGATCTGCGTCAATTTCCTCACGCGGATATCGAAGGATTGCGACTGCATGAAGACTTTCGAGCAGATCGTTCCCGATATCGGCATCGTCGTTTCCCGGGACCCCGTGGCGGCCGACGCCGCCTCCATAGACCTGGTGGAAAAAGCCGCGGGGAAATGCATTGCTGAGCTCGCCTACGATATCCCCAGCAGGGTCCAGCTGGATCACGCGCGGGAGATCGGCTTCGGATCGCCGGACTATGACCTTGTGCAGATATGATGCGAGGAGCCCCAACCGGCGGTTCCCGGATGTTTTTTTGAGTATCCATGCCCTGAAGGCTTCTTTTTTGCCTTGTGCCGCGATTTTTTCGTTTGCTTTTTACTCATTTTTTGATACGATTGATAGTGCTTGATTAATTTTTAATTCACAATGAAAGGCCATGGAATTCAACCTCTCATCCGGCATGTTCGCCTCGGAAAAAAAATTCAGCGCCCTTGACCCTGGAACAACCTATGACGTGTTGATCATCGGCGGGGGGCCGGCGGGACTTACCGCCGCGGTCTACTGTATGCGCAAAGGCGCGGTTACCGGCATAATCGTGAAGGAGATCGGCGGCCAGGTGGCCGTGACCTCCGGGATCGAGAACTACATGGGATACCGTTATATCAATGGCGTCGACCTCGTGGAGAAATTCAGGGAGCAGGTGCTTCATTTCGGCATTGATTACGACGAGGGGAATGAAGTCACCGCCGTTGAGCCGGGTGGGGTGATACGCGTGCGGATGGAGGACGGGCGCGTGTTCTCCGCCCGGGCCCTCATCGTGGCCACGGGTAAGTCATGGCGCACGCTTGGCGTGCCGGGCGAAGAGGAACTCCGGGGCAAGGGGGTGGCCTACTGTTCCACCTGCGACGGTCCCTTCTTCGCCGGTAAAAAGGTAGTGGTCGTCGGGGGCGGCAACTCCGGCCTCGAAGCGGGGATCGATCTTGCGAGGATCGCCGAAAGCGTGGTCCTGGTGCAGTTCCTCGGTGAACTCACGGGGGACCGAATCCTCCAGGAAAGACTGCGGGAGTTTTCGAACGTCCGGTTTCTTTTCGGGACCGAGGTGACCCGCATCAACGGGTCCGATTCCGTGGAGTCGGTCACGGTGCGCAACAGGGACAGCGATGCGGAAGAGACCCTCGCTGCCGAGGGAATATTCGTGGATATCGGTCTTCTCCCCAACCGGGGGATTTTCAAGGGGAT
>CAZKPR010000162.1:0-1865 GCA_964554685.1 uncultured Leptospirales bacterium
CGTTCAACAGCGTCTTCACCGCGTTCTCCACCGTGGTCACCTTGTTGACCATGGCCCGCGACTTGTGCCTGAAGAACTCCCTGGCGTGGTCCGCGTCGGGGTCGGTGAAGAGCTCGTTCAGGCCCTGTTTCAGTTCAACTGCCTTGTTCATACTCCTGCTCCTTTGTTAGTTCCAGAGTAATCCGCCTATGTCCTTGCGGAACGGGCGGCCGGGACGACCGAGAAAACGGGTCCCGATGACATGTGTGATTCCATGGTCCGGAGGCCCTATTCGGGCAGATGATCCTCCTTGCCGTACATTTCGTTTATCAGCGATCCGTATTTATCGTGCACTACCTTACGCTTCACCTTGAGGGACGGCGTGAGCTCGCCCCCGTCCTGGGTGAACTCGGTCTTGACGATCCGCACCTGCTTGATCGTTTCGTACTTCGCCAGGTGGGCGTTCCGGTCGTCAACGTGGCGCTGGACGATGGCGATGAACTTCGGGTCGTCCAAAAGCCCGGCGGGATCGTTGAAGGTTATTCCCTCTATCCTGGCCAGGCGCGCCGCCTCCTCGAGGTTGATGTTGCACAGGCCCGTGAGATATTTCTTCTTCTCGCCGATCACTATGAACTGGGTGAAGAGGGGATCGCTCTTGAAGAGGTTCTCGATCTTCTGGGGCGCCACGTTCTTGCCCCCCGAGGTGATGATCAGGTCCTTCTTCCGGTCCGTGATGAGAAGATTCCCCGCGTCATCGAACACGCCGATGTCCCCCGACATGAAATACCCGTCAGGAGTGAAGGCTTCCCTGGTCTCATCCGGAAGTTTCCAGTAGCCCTTGATGACGTTGCCACCCTTGATGAGGATCTCCCCGTCGTCGGCGATCTTGATCTCCTGGCCGGGAAGGGGTTTGCCGGTCGTACCGATCCGGTAGTCTCCCAGGGACTGCATGGTGGCCGGTGCGGTTGTCTCGGTCATCCCGTAGCCCTGGATCACCGTGATGCCCGCGGCGTTGAAAAAGCGTATGATCTCCTCAGCCGTGGGAGCCCCCGATGCCGTCATCCAGGTCACCCTTCCCCCGAGCTTCTCCTGGAGTTTCTTGAATATCAGCGCATAGGCGATCCTGTACTTCAGCTTGAGCCAGAAGGGTATCCCTTTGTGCTTTTCGCGTAGTTCGCTGATCCTGTTCCCCACCTTCTGGCCCCAGGCGAATATCTTCTGTTTGAAGGGAGACTGTTCCTTGACCTGGGCCATGATCTTCTGGTAGACCTTTTCGCAGACCCGGGGCACGGCGAGTATCATCGTGGGCCGCTTCTCCTCGAAATCGGCCAGGAGCGTATCGATGCTTTCCGCGTAGGATGCGGTGATCCCGCAGTACATCCCGTAATAGTGCCCGGCGATCCGCTCGAAGACGTGGGAGAGGGGCAGGAAGGGCACGGTGCAGTCCTTGTCAGAGGCGAAGTGCGGCCGTATGGCGTCGAGGGACTGGACGACCCAGAAAATGTTGCCATGGGTGATCATGGCTCCCTTGGGAAGCCCCGTGGTTCCCGACGTGTAGACAATGGTGGCCAGGTCGTCAACGGTGACCTCGCCCGAAAGCTTCTCAAAAAGCCCGGGCTCCTTCGCGTGCAGCTCGCGGCCCCTCTTCATGAGCTCGTTGAAACTCATCACCTTGGGGTGCCCCGACGCGTCCCCCTCCTCCATGACCACGATTTGTATCAGCGAGGGGCATTTGTCCACGATCTCGAGGACCTTGTTGAGCTGAAGCCTGTTCTCCACGACGATAACCCTGGTTTCCTTTTTTTAAAAATTTAACCGAAACACCTGGCCCCCCGGGTGGGGAACCCGGGGACCCCCCCGGCCCAAAACCCAAGACCCCCAATTTT
>CAZKPR010000162.1:1875-4412 GCA_964554685.1 uncultured Leptospirales bacterium
TCGATCTCCACGGCCACCAGGGTGGGGTACACGGGGACCACCACGGCGCCTATCCCGAGAGCCCCCATGTCGGTATAGACCCATTCCAGCCGGTTTTCCGAAAGAATGGCCACCATCTGTCCCTTTTCAACCCCAAGGGAGCGAAGCCCGAGTCCCGTGGCCCTTGCGCACCCCATATATTCGTTCCATGTGGCGCTATGCCATGTCCCCCGGAGCTTCTTCTCGACGGCGACCCTGTCCCCAAATTTCGCAACACGATTGCGGAATACATCGTTGATGGTCTTTTCTGTTGTTGTCATAGCCCCCTCGCCAAAGTTGGATTATTTCCCCTTGAAAACAGGCTTTCTCTTCTCAAAAAACGCGGCGATTCCTTCTTTTTTGTCCTCGCTCCCGGCAAGACGCCCGAAGAGCTCGCTTTCAAGCTTCAGGCCCCCGGCAAGGGGCATCCGACCCCCCTCCATGACCGCCTCGATTATGGCGGCGACGGCCAGGGGGCCCTTGAAGGAGAGTTCCTTGGCGAGCTTCATCGCTTCGTCCATCACCGTGGCGTGGGGAACGACCCGGTTCACCAGGCCGATCCTCCCGCACTCCGCGGCGGGAAGGAATTTCCCCGTGAGCATCACCTCGAGGGCCATCGCCGGGCCGAGTATCCGCGCGGCGCGCTGGGTGCCGCCGAAGGCGGGCATGATTCCCAGGAGAATTTCGGGAAGGCCCATCTGGGCCTGGTCGCCGAGAATCCGGATGTGGCAGGCCATGGCCAGCTCGGTGCCGCCCCCGAGGCAGAGTCCGTTGATCGCGGCGATCACCGGCTTGCGGAGTTCCTCTATCAGGTTGATGATCCCCTGGGCCTCCGAGGTAAGGGCCACGCCCTCCTCGGCCGTCGTGACGTCCTTAACCTTATTGATGTCGGCACCGACGATAAAGGTGGCCCCCTCGCCCGTGATGACGACGACCTTCACGGCATCGTCGGCGGCAATCTTCTTCATCGAGCTCTCGAGCTGTCGCATCGTCGGCTCATCCAGGGCGTTCATCGGCGGGTTGTTGACCTTCAGCAGGGCGACGCCACGCTCATTGACTTCGTAGTAGCATTTCTCTGACATCGGGCTCTCCTCGATGTTGGTGGTAGTCATGATAACGCCCGCACGGCGGCGCGTTCCGCGCCGCCGTGCGGAGACGGTTTACTTTTTCTTCCGTAATCCCATGATCGCGCGGGCCTCGTCGGGCGTCGCCACGGGCCTGCCCAGGCAGTCGGCGATCGTCGCCGCCACCTCGACCAGTTCCCAGCTTCCCTTGGCCAGCTCGCCGTTCGGCATCCTGATGTTGTCCTCGAGGCCGACGCGCATGTGGCCGCCCAGGAGGCAGGACTGCATGATGCAGGGGAACTCGTCCGTGCCCACGCCGCAGGTGGTGAAGTTCGCCTTCGGGGGCAGTGCGTTCATCATGGCGATGAATGCCTCGGCCCTGAATGCCTGGCCTCCCGCGACCCCCCAGACGAAGTTGAAGTTGATCGGGTCGGTAAAGAAGCCCTGCTTGGCGATGAGCATGGTGTTGTCCAGGCCACCCATGTCGTAGCATTCGATCTCGGGCTTCACGCCGTTCTCCTCCATGGCCTTGCCGAAATCCTGGAGCATGGTGAAGGTGTTCTCGAAGACGTAGTCGATGAAGATCTTCCCGGTCTTCCGGTCGATGATGCTGAAGTTCATGGTGTTGGTGTTCAGGGACGCCATCTCCGGCTTGATCGCCACGATCTGGCTGATCCGCTGCTCGGCTGTCTTGCCCATGCCCACGGCGGAGCTAAGGTTCACGATGAGCTCCGGGCACTTCTCCTTGATGGCGTCATGGGTGGCCTTTATCCGCTCGTGCTCGTGCGTGGCCATGCCGTTGTCCCCCCGGGCATGGACGTGCACCATGGCGGCGCCGGCCTTCCAGCACTTGTACGCCTCCTCGGCGAACTCCTCCGGCGTGTAGGGCACGTTCGGATTCTGATTCTTCATGGTCGCCGCGCCGGTGAGGGCGGCGGTGATGATTACCGGTTGTGACATGTCTGGTCTTCCTCCTTTCCTTTTTACTTCAGCCGTCGCCTCTTCCACGGCCTGGATTTTGACTTCTTTCCCCTTCCTGAGGGCGTGGCGATCGGCAACTTTAGTACCACGCGCCGCGGCGGGCTTGAAGTGATCTATGTCGAGGATGGTGTTGGTCGTCTCCGTCGCGAAGACCGCCTCCACTCCCATCCCGATCTTCACGTCCTCGGGCGCGATCTCCTCGAGAATGTGCATGAAGGGCGTATCGGCCCCTTCGAGCTTGATCAGGGCCAGGACGAAGGGCGCCTTCCGGGGCAGGTGCTTGTCGTCGTAACGCACCACGGTATAGTTGACCACGGTCCCCTTCTTGTCCACCTCGACCCAGTTTTCCCGGATGTCGGTGAAATCCTTGTCGCAGACCTGGCGCGGCGGGATATACACCGTGTTGCAGGTGGGGCACTTCGTACCCATGATCTTCTTCTCGTCCCGGAGGGTGATGATGAACTTGCTCCCCAC
>CAZKPR010000162.1:4422-8973 GCA_964554685.1 uncultured Leptospirales bacterium
CCCACCCTTCCCGGAAAATAGCTGTAGGGAAGCGCGAGCTTGCCTTCAACGATGAAACAGTCATTCTTGTCGATATTCATACCCGTCTCCCTCCTCACTCGTCTATCTCGAAGTACTTGAGATCAAAGATGTTCCCCTTCGGGTCCTCGTTCCATACGGGACGGACCCTCGTGCCGGAAACCTCGTTGTTGCCGCCCTTGATCAGGTCGATCTGGTCGCGCCGTATGAGATGGGCGAAGGTGTCGTTCCCCTCGCAGCCGTCCAGGAGGATGTTCGCCATCCCGTAGGGGGTCTCCCTCGTCGCTCCCGTGAGGGGGTCGGGGCTGGCGTAGTACACGTACTCCATGTAGCGCACCTGACCCTTCGGGCCCACCTCGACGAAATCCGTGACGCGCACGCGGCACTCGGCGCAGACCTCGCGCGCCGGGAGCTGGATGCGCCCGCATTTCGGGCACTTGTTCCCGAGTATCTTCCTGTCCTTGAACGCCTTCAGGAACTTGCCCATGATGGGTCCCGTGGCGTAGCGCATGCCCACGGAGATGGTCTTCTTGAGAACGAGGAGTTCCTGCTCCTTTTCGCCGCCCCCCACGGGATCGACGTACTTCTCGAAGATCTCGCCCCACTTCATCGCCATGGCAATCTCGCCCTTGACGGAGCCCCTGCCCGCGGCTAGGAGCGTCTGGGCGTCCACCTTCCCGAGGGTCAGGTCCACCCAGTCCTTGTCCGCCACCTCGAGGGTGACCGTGGGATTGTCAACGGCGCCCTCCTGGACCTTGCAGGTCCCGTTCTTGATCGTGACGGACCAGGCGCCGCCGTCGGGGCCGCCGACATCGATGGTGATGATGAAATCGAGGTCCTTGGCCACGTCCTTTTTGAAGCGGGCTTCAACGGTGCCGAACATGTCGAGGAGGTAGTCCCGCGTGGTCATCTCCCGCTTGGGCGGCACGTATTTCCTGAACATCTTGCCGGTCTTCCCGAAGGCCCCCAGGTCGCCCTCCACCTTTACCTTCCCGGAAGTGAAGGCCCCCGCGGCATCGACCTTGCCGGTGTTGATCCCCACGAAGGTCTCGCCGTCTGCCACCATGGATGAGACGCAGCCGGAAAGGTCGGCGCCCTTCTCGAGGGTCATGGATTCGTTCTTGACCGTCAGCTTCCACGTCCCCTCGCCCTTGATGTCGTATCCGAATGAAGCGTCAACGCCCTTTGCGCCCTCGGGGCGGAAGCGCTCCTGCATGCTGTTGAATATATCTTCTACCTTGATTCCCCAGTATTCAGCCATGATATCCCTCCTACCAGTTGAGTTCCTTCTCGAGCATCGTGAGCACCGTCCACATCGTGCCGCCGAATCCCGAGGCCAGTGCGTGATTGACGGGCTTCGGCACCTGGTGCGTACCCGCGCTTCCGCGGACCTGGAGGGCCGCCTCGGCAATCCGCACAAGGGCCGTTGCGCCGATGGGGTTCGACCCGATGACGCCCCCCGAGGGGTTGATCGGCATCGATCCGTCGATCATGATCTCCTTGTTTTCCACCAGCTTGATATGCTCGTCTCCCTTCAACTGGAAGAAATCGCGTATCCAGTCCACGGCCCACCAGCTCGCGGGATCGTACATTTCAAACACGTCGAAGTACTCCAGGGGGTTGTCGATCCCGTTGCGCTTGTAGAGGTGCTCCGCGGCAAACCGGTGGGTTTGCGGCACGGGGTACCTTTCATCATACCCGAAGATCACGAAGGTCTCCTCGCGGTGTACCGTGATGTGGTCGCGCACCCAGACCGGGGTCTTCGCGAGCTTCTTCGCCTTCTTTTCGCACGCGAAGATCACGCAGCACGCCCCGTCGGACTGGGAACACATCTCGATGAGCTTCAGGTCCCCCACGAGCTTGGGCGAGGTCTTGATCAGGTCGTCCATCTGCTCGAACTCGAGGCCGAAGGCGCGGTGGGCCTTCTCGTTCAGCCCCGCGTGCTTGTCCATGATGATACGGTACATCATGGACACCCGTTTCGCGCGCTCCTCGCCGAATTCCCTGATCAGGTCATACGCCTTTGAACCGGTAAGGGCCCCGGTCTGGAGGTGACGGAACCAGAGGGGATCGGCCATGTTGGTGATGCCCCCCGTGGTGTGGCCCTCCTGGAGCTTCTCGAATCCTATGGCCATGACGATGTCGTACATCCCCGAGGCGATAAGGTTGTCCGCCGCGCACGCTACCGTGGCCCCGACGGTCCCCCCCGTGGTGATCCGTATGCATTCCTTCCCCAGTGCCCCGGTGCCGAGGCTGTGCCAAAGGTCCGGCTGGTGGACCATCTCGAAGAGCTCCATGTTGCCGTGAACGATGCAGTCAACATCCTTCATCGTGATACCGGCATCCTTGAGAGCCTCGCTCACCGCTTCATGTATCATTTCCGGCTGGTTGACGTCCTCCCGGTGACTGGAGTGCTTCGTCTGGCCGATTCCGATTATTCCTACGTTCCTGTTCTTTTTCCTGTGTGCCATTGATCCGCCTCCCTACGCTTCCATTATCACGACGGCATGATGCTGTCCCGCGGGCCCGTACGTGCCCTGGGCCAGGGCGCGCTTCACGCCCTTCGCCTGGCGCTCCCCTGCCTCGCCGCGAAGCTGGAGCACGCAATCGATCGCCCGGGCGGCCCCCCCGAGAAGAAGGGGATTGCCGTTGAGATGTCCTCCCGAGAGGTTCACGTTCGACTGGTCCGGGCCGCCGGCATCGATCCAGGCGCCGCCCTTCCCCTCGTCGGCCAGGCCTATCCCCTCGGCCCACATCGGGAGCTGGTAGGCCGCGTGGTCGTCGATCTCGAAAAGATTGACCTCCTTGCGCGGGTCCTTCACGCCCGCCATGGAGTAGGCCCGCTGTGCCGCGTTCTTGAGTGAGAAGTTGGAGACAAGGTCCCTGTCCCCGAGAAAATAGCTGTCCATGCAGGATCCGTATCCCGTGAGCCATACCGGGTTCTTCGTGAACTCCTTGGCGCGCTCCTCGCAGCAGAGAAGCATCCCGAAGGCCCAGTCCGTGACCGGGTAGTAGTGGAGCGCCCGGATCGGGTCGGCGAGCATCGGCGAATTCAGGACCGCCTTCTCGTCCACCGTTTCGTTGTCCCGGGCAAAGGGGTTCTTCTTCGCGTTTACGCGGGACCGCACCACGATCTTCGCGAGTTGCTCGTCGGTCACGCCGGACTTCTCCATGTAGGCCCGGGCCTGGAGGGCGTTCGCGTTCTGGTAGTCAAGCCCCAGGGGCCTGGTGTAGAAGGGGTCGAAGGCCAGGTTGGTGCACATCTGGCGGCTTTCAGGCTGAGACTCCTTCGCGTGCCCCATGTACAGTATCACGTCGTCGTGGCCCGAAAGGATGCATGCCATGGCGTAGCCGAGGCCGTTGATGCTCTCCTGGGCCATTTTCTCCTCGCCGCGGAACTGAGCGCCCACGACGTCGGTCATCCCGTTGTTCGATATGGTCCGCGCGTCGAAGACGTCGTCGGAACAGGTGATGACGTTCCGGATACCCTTCTCCATGTCGAAGGTCACCTTTGTCTGCTTCATGATCGACTCGAAGCAGTCGAGCAGCATATTCTGAAAACGCTGATACCAGTAATCTCCTTCGTTCTTTACCTGCGCCACGGCGCAGATCGCCACACGTTTCCCTTTAGCCATTGCCCATCCTCCTCGTTGCGTTGTCGTGATACCGCATCACGATGCCACCTCCTTCATGACGTTACAAACTATTGTTATACCCCGCCATCCCTTTCAGAGATAGCAGTTCCAGAAAGCTCCCTTCCTGATCGCGCGCAGGATGGAGTCCTTGCTTCTTGATGCGTCGAGCTCCACCCAGGCCCTCCCGATTCCCACCATAGTGTGGGAGTCGTCCGATGCGATCTTCGGATACTTCATCTCGAGATCCTCAAAGGCCCTGTCCCTGAATCCCTTCGTCGTGATCTCCACCGCGTCTATGGGATACATTGTCTCGAGGACCGCGAGCCGGTCGAGGACCTGCTCCGGCGAAAGATCGTATTCGCCGATATGGTTGAAAATATGGAGCTCCTCGGAATCGCCCTCGATTTTCCCCACGTGGATGTATCCCTTTACGAAGACCGTGAGCTCGATCCCGTGGAAAAGGATCATGCCGGTCTTCACGCGCTCATACTCCTCACGATAGCTCGGTTTGAGCAGGTAATCATGGTCCGTGAAGGCGATGAAATCATAGCCGCGCGTCTCGTAGGCGTCCGCCACCTGCTGGGGCGTCATTTTCCCGTCCGAACAGGTGGTGTGGGTATGAAGGCATCCCTTTAACAGCATTCGCTCCATCCAACCGCTTCTTTTGAAAGAACCAGGGGGCCCGGGACGCGGGCCAGTATTTTAATTGGTCGTTCAACCAACTTTATGCCCGGAAAAAGGCCGGGGATGAAGCCCCTGCCCTTTATATAAAAAAATTGATATATTCAAGATTCATCTGACTATATTAATTTGCGTCCAATATTTATATTGGACAGCCAACCAATAATCAATTAATAATGCCCCCCTTGATCCATGTCAATAAAAAAGATTAATTTTT
>CAZKPR010000163.1:0-8860 GCA_964554685.1 uncultured Leptospirales bacterium
TGGCTCACCTGATCGAACCTGTCAGGATCGATGCGCGAACTGACATCCAGGTGAAGAAGAAGGACCTTGCCCGCACATTCGTTCAGGAGGTCTTCGCACTGTTTCTGATAATCTGCTATGATGATCTTGAACAGTTCACGGATGGCGGCCTGATTCTTCTCCAACTTGTCCCTTGCGTAGATCGGATTCCGCTTGTAGTATTGCTCCAGACCGTCCTTGTAGCCATCATATATTTCCTTGTATTTCGATTCCCAGTCCGCCTTGCCGGAATTGTTTGCGGTGATAACGCGCAGCAGGTAAATCTCCTCAAGGTTCCTTTTGATGAGCCTGTCGACAACATCCTGGGCGTGAAATTTCGCAAGGTAGCTATCATCGGGCCTGTTTGATTCATCATGCTCCTTGCTCCGATACGTTCCGTCCGGCATTTTCGTGATGCCGTCATCCTTCGCTTCCTGGGCCGACGACAGGGAAAACACAAACATGGCCGTAATAATAAGCGACATAACAACAGAAACTTTTTTTATCATACTCGTGCTCCTCATTACCTTGCTGTGATGGGGACGTGCATATACTTGTGCACGTTGATCCCATGCCTGCAAACATTGATGAAGAAAAGGTAATTTATCAACCTTTTTTTTAATTCGCCAGTAAAATCCGAAGGGTGATCCGAATATATTATTTAGGCAGGGAGCGGTGTATTGCCCTACGTTCCGGCGATCAGCATGATCCTGATGTCCATCACGTTGGTATTCGTCGGGCCTGTCATAATCAGCGTCCCCATTTTTTGATGGAAATGATACGAATCGTTGCGTGCCACGAAGTCCTCGATGTCCACGCCGCTCTCCCTTGCCCGGGCTGCCGTTGATCCGTCAACCACCGCCCCTGCCGCATCGGTAGGCCCGTCGGTCCCGTCGGTCCCGACGCTGGCCATGATGATTTCCTCGGCCCCGTCGATGAATCGCGCCGCCTGCATGGCAAACTCCATGTTTCTTCCTCCCAGGCCGTCACCGGTCACCGTGACGGTGGTTTCACCTCCGCTCACGATGCAGGCGGGTTTCTTCACAGGATTCGATGTCGCCACAACCTCCCGGGCAACGCGGGAATGCCAGAAGGCGACGTCTTTCGTCTCCCCCTCTATCATCGAAGACAGGATGAGGGCATGGTAACCTCGCTGCGCCGCCTCTTTCTTCGCGGCATACAGCGCGGCGATATTGGAGGCAATTATCCGATTCTCCACTCTCGCGAACACCTGGCTTCCGGCACCGGGATTCTCCTCGATACCACCCTCCGCGCCCGCCTGGATCCTCTCAACGACCGCGGATGGCGCCACGGAGTCGATCCCGTATCTTCTGAGCACTTCCCATGCCTCCCTGAAGGTGGAGGCGTCGGGAGCGAAGGGGCCCGAGGCGATAACGTCGATAGCGTCCCCCACCACGTCGGATATCATCAGGTTGATTACCGTGGCTGGCATCGCCGCCTTCGCGAGATTCCCCCCCTTGACGAGGGAGAGATGTTTGCGAACGGCATTCACCTCGCGAATCGACGCGCCGCTCCTGAGAAGGAGCTCCGTGGTGCGGCGCTTTTCCTCGAGGGTTATCGGATCGGGGGGAAGGGGGAGAAGCGCCGATCCGCCACCCGAGATGAGTGATATCACCAGGTCACGTTCATTCGCGCCATCAAGAATCTCCCGTATTCTTACCGCTGCGGACCGCCCCCTTTCATCGGGGACGGGATGGGAGGCCTCGACAGTCTCGATCGTGGAAAGCTCATCGCCATATCCCTCCTTGACGCAGATACAGCCGATGTCAATCCGTTCGCCGAGGATACCTTCAACCGCCCTCGCCATTGGGGCCGTCGCCTTCCCGGCCCCGACCACCAGAATCCTCCGGTAATTCCTGAGATTGTATTTTTCTGCGGAGCCGCGATGGTCCTGCACGTGCAGTGTTTCACCGCGCCTCTTGAGGCAGCGGGCGACCGCAACCGCGGGATTCACCGCATTGATGGCAGCGGTATAGATCGCCTTGAGATCACGCATTTTCTCAGGTTGCAGGGCCATCGCTCGCGTCCTCCTTCTTCGCCGTCCGGTGTTTCCGTCCTGCGCGGGTCACGCGCCTCATCCGCGAGGCGCGGGCTCTGCCCCTGCCACATGTTTCATTTCCCATTTTTGCGCAATCTCATCGCGAGGATGATGAATAGCGCCGTCGCGAAGGCGCAGAGCGAAAAGCCCGGGATGTAGTCATGGAAAACCAGCTTGCCTATTCCAAAGAGCGCGCCGTACACCACACCCATCCCGAGGAGCCAGTCTATGAGGGGACCGGTAAGAGGCTCCGGAGCGACTGTGAGCGGCACCGAAGCGACGCTGAAGCCCTTCCACCCCGGTCCCCCAGGCCGTACCAGACGGTAAAAAGACTCGAGTCTCCCCCTCTCGACGGGGGAGGTAACGAAGGTCATGGCAAACCATGATATCGTGGTGATCCCGGCAATGAAGAAAAGGCTTTCGGGAAAATTCATGAAGGGAATATCCAGTCCCAGAGCCGCGGCTCCCTTCGCCGCGCCGTATACCGCAATGGGCACGATCATGGCCGTAATCTCCGACCAGGCATTGATCCGCCACCAGTACCAGCGGAGTATCAGCACCAGCCCCAGCCCTGCGCCGCATTCGATGATGAATTCCCACGCGCCGGTGATGCTGCTCATGACCCTGACAAGGAGGCTGGAGACGATCATCAGGAGAATCGTCGCTGCCCGGGACACCAGCACATAGTGCGCCTCCGCGGCATTCTTCCTGACGAAGCGCCGATACAGGTCGTTGATGATGTAGGAGCTTCCCCAGTTCAGGTGCGTCGCGATGGTTGACATGTATGCGGCGAGAAACGCCGCGATCAGAAAGCCGCGAAGCCCCGGCGGAAGGTGGTCCCTGATGGCGTAGAGATAGCCCTCCCGGGGGTGCTCGATACCGGGATAGAGAATGAGCGTTGCCAGGGCGACGACGATCCAGGGCCAGGGCCTGAGGGCGTAGTGAGCGACGGCGAACCATAGCGTTGCCAGGAGGGAATGCCTCTCGTTTTTCGCCGACATCATCCTCTGCGCCACGTAACCGCCGCCACCGGGTTCGTTCCCCGGGTACCAGGAGGACCACCACTGTATCGCGATGTGCGCGATAAAGGCGGTGGCGGAAATCGTCAGCACTCCCGCAGCCGCGTCCGAAGCGCTCCCAATAGTGGGAAAAAATCTGAAAACCTCACCTGGTAATTTATCCATCAGGCCCGAGGTGCCTCCGATCTGCGGGAGATCGAGAACCTTCACAGCGAGAAGCACACACCCCGCCATGGCGATGATGAACTGGAACATGTCGGTCAGGGCCACCCCCCAGAGACCGGAAATCGCCGAATAGAGAGCGACCACTGCCATGGCGGCGACAATGTACCAGAAGACCCGGTCATCATCCACGCCGAAAATTACTTTAAGGACCGACGCCAGGGCCAGGTTGACCCACCCCATGATGATTACGTTCATGAACACGCCAAGATAGACCGCCTTGAAGCCCCGGAGAAACGCCGCCGGCCTCCCCGAATATCTGATCTCGATGAATTCCACGTCGGTAAGTATGGATGCGCGTCTCCATAGCTTTGCGAAGAAAAAAACCGTGAGGACACTGCCGGCCACCATGTTCCACCAGAGCCAGTTGCCGGAAATGCCGTTCTTTGCCACCATTTCCGTAACCGCGAGGGGAGTATCGGCCGCGAAAGTCGTCGCCACCATCGCCGTTCCCGCGAGCCACCAGGGAAGTTTTCTTCCGGAGAGAAAGAACTCCTCGGTGCTCCCCCCCGCCCGTCGGCGCAGGACCAGGGCGATGACGATGCTTGCTGCGAAATAGAACGCGATGAGAAGGATGTCGATGCGGGCGAGCGTGGCGTCGGGAAACATCCGGATAATCCGCGGGAGCGTCAGCTCCTTTCCTTGTAGTAGAAATCGATGTCAAACCCGCCGTATTTTGAATTAAAAGACAGGTTGATATTCTCGTAAAGGGCCTTCATTCCGATCGGGTCGTCATTAAACTCCGGGGCATTGAGCCTGATGTCATGCTCCATATACTGCATCTGGTTCGCGAAGGTGCCGGTTATCAGGTTTGCGAGCTCTCCCGCGACGTCTCCATGGTTTTTCCGAATCGCTTTAAGGTCTCTCGAGTTGATGAATTTCATGGTGATTTGATCGAGGGTTTTCTTCGGAAGGTTGATGATGATCTCCCCCACCAGGGTGCCCGCTATCTCGACGGTCACGAGGGGGTCCTTGCCATTCGATTGTGATTCAAAGACCTCCTCCACGGATACATCGTCGAGGAAATGTTTGAAAATATGGTTTACCGATCTTACCAGGTATTTGGAATACCGATCATAGTTGTTCATGCCCTGACCTCAAGCGATTGTGGAACGCCCGGTGCCCTCCCGACAGGACCCGTGGGCAGATACTACCGGGAAAATATTCGTTGTCAATTGTTTTTACGGTTATGTCGCATGAACGATACGTGCTTCCACCCTAGTGCCGCACCATCACCTCCGCCTTCGCCACGGCAAGGCTGAGGGCCTCTCCGAGCCCCCGGGGTGATTTTCCGCCGGCCTGGGCCATATCCTTCCTCCCGCCACCGCCGCCGCCCACGAGTTTCGCCGCCTCGCGTATGAGGGCCCCGCAGTCAATCCCGGCCTTCACCGCCCCGTTCGTGGCCGCGAAGAGAAGCAACGCGCCGCCGTCATTTTCGGATCCGAAGAGGACCACGGAGTTCGGTTCCCTCGACCGAACCGCGTCGGAAGCTTCCCTCAGTTCTTCGGGGCCAATCCCCTGAAAGATGTGGGATATAATCTTCACGCCCCCGACTTCACACGCCTTTGACAGCAGTTCCTCAGTGCCGCCGGTGAGAGAATCTTTTTTTCGTTTTTCCAGTTCCTTTTCCAGGGCACGGCCCCGCTTGACGATTTCATCGATCCGTTTCAGGAGCCCACCCTCCGTCACGTTGGTTATCTTCGTCAGCTCTGAAATCGTTCGATTAACCGCGTTCAGCCGCTCCAGGACTCCCCTGAGGGTCACCGCCTCAATCCTGCGCATTCCGGCTCCCGGGGAGGCCTCCCGAAGTATCTTGAACAGCCCGATCTGTCCCGTGGATGCCACGTGGGTGCCCCCGCAGAGCTCCCTGCTGAAATCCTTCACGGAGACCATCCGTACCGTGTCTTCGTATTTCTCGTCAAAGACCGCGATCGCCCCCGCCTTAATTGCGTCATCATACTTCATCGTTTCCGTGGTGACCGGGAGGTTTTCCCATACTTTTTCATTCACCATCCCTTCGATCGCCTCGATCTCATCATCCTTAAGGGAATCGAAATGGGTAAAATCGAAGCGCATCCTCTCGGGCGAAACCAGGGAACCCGACTGCCGAACATGCCCTCCAAGTATATCGCGAAGCGCCTTGTGGAGAAGGTGCGTCACCGTATGGTTGGCCCGGATCAGGTTCCTGTTGACCCTGTCGATCGCCGCGACAACGGTTTCCTCACTGCGGAATTCACCCTCGGCAACCTCGCCCACATGGATTATCGTCCTGTTGATTTTCTTCGTGTCCTCAACCCTGAACAATCCCCCCGATGGCGATACGATGGTCCCGATATCGCCCACCTGGCCGCCGGATTCCCCATAAAAGGGAGTTTCCCGGAGAATCAGCAACCCCTTTGCCCCGGCACCGAGCCGGTTAGTCATTGACAATCCGTCATGGAGGAGGCTCACGACGGAATCCGCGCGCTCCTGGTCGTAACCCAGGAACGTGGTATCGCCTGCCGATTTGGCGATCTCATCAATCGCAGCCTCGAAGCCACCGGAGGAGGCCTTCCAGCTCTGCCTGCCCCGCTCTCGCTGTTTCTCCATTTCAGCGTCATACCCCTCGACGTCCACCTCAATGCCCCGCTCAAGGGCGATCTCCCGCGTCATCTCGAGTGGAAACCCGAAGGTATCATGGAGCAGGAACGCATCCTTCCCGGATATGGCGGATTTCTTTTTCAGGCAATCCTTTATCACCTCCTCGATCCGATCCATCCCGTTCTCAAGTGTCTCAAGGAAGCGCTTCTCTTCGGATTCGATTACTTTTTGCACATTGGCCGCGGCGTCCCTGATCTCGGGATAGAAATCCCCCATGATCGTCACGATCGGGTCAACCAGGGTATTCAGGAACGGCTCGGACAGCCCCAGCTGCCGGCTGAATCGCATGGCCCGCCTGAGTACCCTCCTGAGGACATAGCCCCTTCCCTCGTTGGCTGGATAGACGCCGTCAGATATCGCGAAGGTGAGAGCGCGGGCGTGCTCCGTGATGATGTTGACCGCCGTGCGCGTCTTTTCATCCAGATTAACGCCCGCACCCCGGCACACGATCATCCCGACCCGGGCGAATTCATCCGTGTCGAAAACCGAATCCACGCCCTGGACCAGTGCCGCGAGACGCTCGAGTCCCATGCCGGTATCAATACCAGGGCGGGGAAGAGGCGAAAGATTCCCCTCGACGTCCTGATTGTACTGGTTGAACACCAGGTTCCAGTATTCAAGGAACCGCTCGCAATCGCATCCCGGTGCGCAATCCTTTCGTCCGCACCCATACCGTTCTCCACGATCGACATAGAGCTCAGAGCAGGGCCCGCAGGCCCCGGTATCGCCGGCGGGTCCCCAGAAATTGTCCTCCCTGCCAAGTCTGACGATCTTCTTTTCCGGCACCCCGACGCGGTTCTTCCAGATCGAGAAGGCCTCATCATCATCCTGGTATACTGATACCCATAATTCATCTTTCGGAAAACCGATCACCCTCGTGGAATAGTCCCACGCGAACTCTATCGCTTCATCTTTGAAGTAATCCCCGAACGAAAAATTTCCCAGCATTTCAAAAAAGGTGAGGTGGCGCTTCGTCTTCCCCACGTTTTCCAGGTCGCTCGTTCGCAGGCATTTCTGTACCGAAGCCGCCCTGGTGTACTCAAGCTCAACCGTGCCCGCGAACATCGGTTTGAACTGCACCATCCCCGCGGTCGTGAAAAGGAGGGTCGGATCGTCACGCGGGACAAGAGAACTCGATGGGACGATACGGTGATCCCGCTCCCTGAAAAAATTAATAAAGGAGGTACGTAAATCCATTACCTTGAGCATCGTCAACCTCCGGCCCCAATTCTGATCTCGCCCGCAGTGTGTCCTGAACAATACCAGCCCCGGCGGATATATTTTTCAAGGAAATTATGCCTCTTCGCAGACATCATTCATATCCCTCGGGGTCCTCTTCGCGGACGATCCTTTCTATCACCTCCGCCACGGCATCGGGTTCGAATCCCCTTCCCCGGAGAAACATGAAGAGCCTGTCACGCGGGTTCTTTTTATGCTTCAATGATGCAAACTTCCTGGCCGCTGTTCTGTACAGCATATCGGGATCACCGTGAAGGGACTCCGATTCCTTGAGCGCCTTTTTGATCAGGTTCCTGTCCACTCCCCTTTTCAGGAGCTCGCTCATAAGGAGATGCGTTCCCACGGCCTTCCTGCTCAGCCTGGCGGCGATGAACCTCGCGGCATAGTCCGCGTCATTGAGATATCCCGATTGTCTGAGGGAGGTTACCGTTTCGTCAATGGTTTCCCGATCAAAGTTTTTTCTGGCAAGATAGCGTTCCATCTCCGCTTCGGACCGCGGCCTGATCGCGAGGTAATCAAGTGACTTTTTCATCGCGCCATAACGCCGGGATTCAGCTTTCAGTTGATCATACTCCTCTCCAGCAAGCGCCCGGCATGACTCAAGGCGGTATGGTCCCGCCACTTTGAGCGGAATTCGGAATATTTCTCCGCTATCCAGCTCCAGGTGGAGACAATCGTCCGTGCGCCTCATTTTGACTATTGTCGCCATTAAATCCTTCCGCGTAAAATGAAAAAAGGATGCATCCCTGCATCCTTTCTTTTCCGTGGGCGCTCCGCTTTCTAACGTTTGGAGAATTGAAAACGCTTGCGCGCCTTTTTCTGCCCAGGCTTCTTTCGTTCGACCTCCCGTGAATCCCTGGTCAGAAATCCCCCTTCCCGGAGCTGCTTCCTCAGCTTTTCATCCATGCTTACCAGACAGCGGGCGATGCCCATCTTGACCGCGCCGGCCTGTCCGGACCATCCGCCCCCGTCAACATTCGCCTTGATGTCGTATCTGCCAAGCAGTCCCACGTGCTCGAGGGGCTGACGCACTATCAGCTCGAGGGTCTGGCGCCTGAAGTATTCTTCGATAGGCATTTTGTTGATGAAGATTTTTCCCGAGCCGGGCGTAATCCATACCCTTGCCACGGAGGTCTTTCTTCTGCCGGTTGCATAATAACGATCAGACATGCTAATTCCTCTACCTGAAATTCAATTATATCTCGAGCGGTTCGGGAGTCTGCGCCGCGTGCGGATGCTCTGGCCCCTTGTACACCTTGAGGTTCCCGAATATCTTTCTCCCCAGCCTGTTCTTCGGGAGCATCAGCTTTACCGCATGCTCGATGATGAACTGGGGCCGCTCTGTCGCGATTTTCTTTATGTTTACAAACCTTATCCCGCCGGGATACTGCGAGTGGCGGAAGTAATCCTTGTCATTGCTCTTGGCGCCGGTGAGAACAACTTTTTCGGCGTTGATGACGATAACATTATCCCCCATGTCAAGTGAGGGGGTGAAGGTGGGCTTGTTCTTCCCGCGTAGGATTTTGGCAATTTCAGAGGCAAGCCGGCCGAGGACCTTCCCCTCGGCATCGATGACATACCACTTCTTGCTGATCTCAGACGCCTTCATCGCGTAGGTTTTCTGCATTGCTTTCATGATCATCTCGTAAAATACATATAAATA
>CAZKPR010000164.1:0-957 GCA_964554685.1 uncultured Leptospirales bacterium
ACAGGCATATCTCTTTTTGCGCACAATCTTGTATCAGGCAATATAATCGAGTATGCATGCGTTACCCTCTGGTTGCTCATTCTCGTGGCGATCAACCTTTATTTGATCAGCTATATTAGCTACCTCTCGGTCGGTTTCATTTTTCTCGCTGCCGTTGCCGTGGTGTCGTCACGATATAAAAAGTGGCCGGTATTGTACTTTGCCGGCTTCAGCGCCCTCCTATGGAATTTTCTATTCATCAAACCGAGATTCACCATCTATATCGAGCATCTCGAGGACCTGTTTATGTTCCTCATGTATTTTATTACGGCATTCATCATAGGCAATCTCACCACGCAGCTGCGGCTAAAGGAGCTGTTTTTAAGAAAGAGGGAAAAGAATCTTGAGGAACTCTACATGATGGGGAAAATTCTCAATGAATCCAACAGTCTGGATGAGATAATCGATAAATCAACCAATTTCTTGAAAACCGCATTAAAAGTAAAAATTACGGTTTTTCTTGCGGATAACACCGATAACCTTTCGTTACAGCCGCGCGATGGTAGCGATTTCGTTATTCCGGAGAGCGATCGAGAGGCAATTATCTGGTGTTTTAAAAATATAAAACCTTCCGGAAAAAATACGAGCATCATGAGCGCATCAAAATACCATTACATCCCTCTTCGCTATCATGCAAATGCGGCGGGAGTGCTGGCGGTGGATAGTGACGGGAAAGACGGTTTGTCGGTTGAGCAGGAAAACCTTCTTGAGGCGCTTCTGTCGCAGATGACATCCGCCCTGGAGAGACACGAGTTCATCAAAACGCAGCAGAAAATTAAATTAGCTGAAGAGTCAGAGAGACTATATCAGATTCTGCTCAATTCCTTTTCACATTAACTCCTAAAACCTTTAACAAATATTAAAACATTACCAATGGCAGTTTGCAATATAACTTTGCCCAAATTGGTGAATGGGGAA
>CAZKPR010000164.1:967-8797 GCA_964554685.1 uncultured Leptospirales bacterium
ACACCGATTACCACTTTTTCACCCTCTGCCAATGGCCTGATCGACGAGAAGCTTGCCGAAGATGCGGAAGTGCGGAAAATCTTCGCGGCGGATATAATTGAGTCGTCGGACCGCTTGAACAGGATCGTCGACAATCTTCTGGGATCTCTGCGCATCAGCAGTAAAAATATCGCACTTAATCTGGAGTGGTATGATATATCCGAGCTGGTGAGTCATGTCCAGGGGAAACTGAACAAGCTGATGAAGAATCACATTTTTACCGCACAGATCGACAGCGCCATGCCCATGTTGAAATTTGATTTCATGCTGATGGAGCAACTATTGACGAACCTGCTTTATAACGCTGCTCTCTATACGCCGCCCGGCAGCACTATCCAATTGATTATTGAGGCGTCGGGGAATATGGTTTACCTGTCCGTCATAGATGATGGACCCGGCATACCCGATACAGAAAAAGATAAGATCTTCGAAAAGTTCTACAGAATAAAAGCAACAAAAAAAGGCGGCCTGGGACTCGGGCTATCCATCTGTAGGGAAATCGCTGAAATACATAAAGGCACAATTTACGTTGCAACAGGCAAGGCGGGGGGCGCGCATTTTACCGTTCAACTGCCATTGGAGCAGAGCAACATACGTGGTGAATTGTAATGAAAGAAAGCGGCCTGATTCTTGTTGTTGACGATGAAAGTCAAATCCGTAGATTCTTGAAAATCAGCCTGGAATCGATCGGTTATAAAGTTATTGAAGCCGAAACCGGTGAAGAGGGAATAACCCAGATCGCGACGGCGACGCCGGATGTCATCATACTTGACCTTGGCCTCCCTGACATGGACGGGCTTGATTTCGTGAAAAGAGTCCGGGAATGGAGCACCATACCAATTATCATATTGACGGTGAAGGATACAGAAAAAGATAAGGTTATTCTTCTCGATAATGGCGCTGATGATTATCTGACCAAACCCTTCGGCATGAATGAACTCATGGCGAGGATACGGGTGGCATTCAGGCACAAGCACTCTGATAAAGGCACGCAGGTTTTCACATCAGGGAAAGTATCAATCGATTTTGATAGGCGTATTGTCAAAGTAAATGATGAAAAAATCAAGGTAACGCCGAAAGAATACGCCGTGTTAACGCTTCTTGCGAGAAATGCCGGCAAGGTGTTGACTCAGAACTACATCCTCAAGGAATTGTGGGGGCCATATTATCAGGATGAATCGCAATATTTGAGAATTTATATCATGCAAATTCGCAGGAAAATTGAAGATAATCCGAGCAATCCGACAATTATCATTACGGAACCTGGCGTGGGCTATCGATTTGTAGACAGTGATGCCTGATGTTATCTTTCATATAATTCATGGATTTCATGTACGGTTCATTCCAGTCCGATTATGGGATATTGTGGAATGTGGTCCACTATGTGAAGCCGCGTTGTATTTGTATTAGCCCGGATAATGATCGGAAAAATAAAAAAACTGGAACCTGCCGCTTTTCCCGGGGTCTTACGGGCGTATCGGGTAAAAAATTAAAAAGGAGAAGCGGAGGAACCATGAACAGAACTTCGAAACTACTGGTGGCGGTCGCGGCCGTCATGCTTGCGGCGCAACCGGCCCTTTTCGCCCAGCGGGGCGGGCCACCGAAAGGCGGCGAGAGGAAGGGACATCACGAGATGAAGGGGCACTGCGGGCCGCTCTTCGGGGACCCCGCGCGGATGCAGCAGGAGCTCGGCCTCACGGACGAGCAGGTGAAGCAGATCGCCGACATCAATCGTGACTTCCAGAAGAAGATGCTCGACGAGAAGGAGCAGCTCGCGCCGAAGCACGTCAGGCTCAGGAAGCTCCTCATGGAGGACACGGTCGACCTGGGGAAGGTCAGGTCCCTTTTGAACGAGATCGGCGATCACCGCGTGGAGCTCCACATGCTCAGGATCCAGCAGCGCCTCGCGATCGAGTCGAAGCTGACCGACGAGCAGAAGGCGAAGGTGCGCCAGCACCACCGGAAGATGATGAAGAACGGCAGGAGGGGGCCGGAGGGCCGCCCGATGTAAGGCGACACGGGGCCGGGAAGAACGGTGACGTGATGAACGAAGCGGAATTCGCGGCCCTCGTGGCTGAGACCAAGAAAACCGTGCTGTCGGCCGTGCGGAAGCACCTGGCGGCGCGGTTTTCCCACGCCATCGACGACGTGGTCCAGGAGACCTATTTCCGGGGCTACCGTCACCTGGCGGCGGGAAAGTTCAGGAACGAGTCGTCCGTGGGGTCCTGGCTCTACGCTATCGCCAGGAACGAGTCCCTCAGGATGAACGCCCGGCTCGCGCGGGAGGAGGAGAAACAGAAGAAGGCGGCGGAGGAGATCCGTGACCGCGACCCGGCCACTCCCTCCCGCGAGGAGGAATGGGGCCGCCTGGAGGGCCTTGTGGCGCGCCTCCCGGACCGGTACCGGGAAGTCGTGGCCCTGAAGATCCAGGGGGTGCCGGAGCTCGAGATCTCCGTGCGCCTGGGCATACGGGCGGGGACGGTGAAATCAAGGTTTTCCCGGGGCAGGGAGCTGCTGCAGCGTCTCGCCGGGGAGGTGGCATGATGGAACGGCATGATGAAATAATGGAACGTGAAATCGAGAAAAGGATGGCGAGCGACCTCTGGGACCGCGGCGTGGCCCGGAGCGTGGTCCGCCGCCGGAGGGCCCGCTTCGCCGGTGCCTCCGGGGCCGCGGCGTCCCTCGCCGCGGCGGCGCTCATCTTCTTCGCGGTACTGCCGGGCCTGCGCCAGGGCCCGACGGAAGGAGAGGCGCTCTACCGCTTCGTCACCGCCCAGGTCGACGGTACCTGGGGCCGCGTGTTCGAAGGCGACGCGCCGACGGGCCCCACCGCGGCCGTCCTCGAGGAGAACTTCGATAACGGGCTGGATGACCTGATCGGGGAGGCCCTGACGAGCCGGCTCTGAGAGTGATGCCGCCGTCACCCGGCCGGGGCCGGGCCGGCGTCCCTCCCGCCGGCGGCGATTATCCGGTTTCCCCCCATGCCCCTGGCGCGGAGCATCCTTCCCCGGGCGTGCGCCGCCAGGGTCCGCGCGTCCCTGCCATGGCCCGGGTAGAACGCGATCCCGATGCTGCTGCTGAGCCTGAAGCCCTTCGCGCCCGTGACCCCCTCCAGGTCGATGCCCCCGAGGGCGGCGCCCACTTCACGGGCCGTGGACAGGGCCTCCTCGCGTCCGGCGCCGGGCAGCAGGGCGGCGAACTCGTCTCCGCCGTAGCGGAGGGCCGTATCGGTCTCCCGGAGCGCGGACTGGAGGAAGATCGAGATCAGGACCAGGACGCGGTCGCCGGCCTGGTGGCCGAAGGCGTCGTTGAGCTCCTTGAAGTTGTCGGGCTTGACGATCATGAGGGCCCCGGAACCGCCGCGGCCCAAGAGGGCCTCCGATTCCTCGAAGAGGTAGTCGCGGTTGTAAAGCCCCGTGAGCTTGTCGCCGTGCATCTGCTTCCTGAGCGTCCTCACCCACGGGGTTTTTTCCGTGATCAGACCCTGGGTGGTGCGGATCCGGCGGGCGATCATGGCCAGGAGCTTCTGGAGCATCCGCGCCGACATCTTCGGGTACTTCTGCAGAAACATCGGGAAGGTGATCCCCTCCCGGGGAAAGACCAGGAGGACGGTGTCCTTGATCGCCACGGCCCTGGCGGTTCGGTCGGTGTCGCCGATCATGTCCCATTCACCGAAGGACTCTCCGGCGATGAACTGCGCGATGTCGATGTCGCCCCCGTCGCGGTGCCGCGAGATAAGGACCTCCCCCTCGCGTATCACGTAGAACTCGTGCCCCGGGGAATCCTCGGTGAAGATCAGGCTCCCGCGGGGGTAGCGCACCGCCTGGGAATGGAGCCCCACGATCTCGAGCTCCTCTTCCGAGAGGGTCGAGAAAATCTCGACCTTCCGGAGAAGGGCGACGTTGTCGGTTCCTTCGCTCATTTCTTCTTCGTGATGAGCCGCCCGAAGACGTTCGGGTAGGTCTTCCGGGAGAAGAACCCCCGGCGCGACACGCGCACCTCCTCCATGGTGACGAAGGCCCCGGGCTCCAGGATGCTCACGATGTCGGTGAATTTCTTCACGCTTTTTTTCGGTACCAGCGAATAGAGGATGGAGACGGGGCCCCGGAGGCCCTGGCCCTCCACGATGGTCACGCCGAAGCCCTCCGTCCGGAGGGTCAGGGGCAGGGCCGACACCTCCCGGCTGGTGATGACGCGGAGGGACTTGTAACCGAAGGGAAGCACCTCTTCGATCAGCATTCCCACGTAGTTGCCCGCGGCGAAGCCGGCCGCGTAGATGATATAGCTCAGGGGGCTCCCCAGGCTCGCCAGGGCCCTGCTGATCGCCATGAGCCATATGATGATCTCCACGAAGCCGAAAAGGGGTGCCACGGAGCGGTATCCCCGGGATATCAGCACGATCCTGATCGTGCCGATCGACACGTCGATGATCCGCGCGAAGAAGATAAACGCCAGGGTGATGATTTCCGCCTGATTCATGATGGGATCCTTGTCCGTTGATTGGGAGGCCCCGCCGGCCCCCGATCCATGGTAGCACTACCGGGCGCCGCCTTGTCAAAGGGATTTTTTGCCCGGGAAGGGGCAGCATCCATCACTTGCAGCCCGAGCGTGTTTTTTTATTGACGGCGCCTTCCTGGTTCAGTATCTATCAGGTGTCCACTGATTCTTTTTCTGTATGCCCGATCCAGGACCGGATCCACGCCTGGAGGGGTGTCCGCGCTTATGCCGGAGGAGCATGAAAAGCTACAGGAACCTGTTTCCCTTCAGGATCGGAACCACCTCCTTCATCCTTCCCGTGAAGGAGGAGAACCTGCTTTCGAACGCGCGGTTCCTGCGTGACATTTTCGATATCGTCCAGCTCCTCTTTTTCGGCCGTGAATACCTGGAGGAAATTCTCAACCCCTCCGTCATGACCGGGCTCCGGCTCCTCCGGGAGGAGAGCGGCCTTTCCTTCACCGTGCACCTTCCCTCGGACCTCGAGCTCCTCGATCCCTCGCCGGGCTCCCTCGGCGCCTCGATCGACGTCATCGAGCGCGTCATGGAGGAAACCGAGGGCATGGGGATAACCGGTTACGTGCTCCACGTCGACCGCCTCCACCACGGCGTTCCCCGCGTGACCTGCGATACCGAGACCATCGAGCTCTTCCACGGGGCGATGGACGCCATCGGCGAACGGCTCGGCGACCGGGCGGCGGGCATTCTCATCGAGAACACCACCTACGACCTGGCGGGCTTCGCCTCCCCGGTTCTCGAGGGGCCCTGCGGCGTCTGCATGGACCTGGGGCACCTCCTGCTCCACGACCACGACCCCGGGCGGTTCCTCGACGCGTTCGGCGCCAGGGTGGGGGAGGTCCACCTCCACGGCGTGGAGGGGGGGCGCAACCACCGGGCCCTGGTCCGCCTGGACCAGGGCCCGGAAGCTCTTGTCGCCGGGTTCCTTAACGGGGGGGACGCCCCGGTGATACTCGAGGTCTACAACCTGGTTGACCTGGTCAAGACGGCCACCTGCCTCGAAGCCATCATGGCGTAAAAAAAAGCGCCCGCGAAGACGCGGGCGCAGGTGTTCGGAAATCGGGGGCGGGGTTACTGTCCCCATCCCTCGGCCTCAGCGCTGTAATCGCTCCATGGCGTTTCGCCTGATTGGTGCGTTCCATCGCCGTTCGTGTCGTTCATGACATAGTCGTTGAATGCCCTGACGGTATAGAAATAATGAGTATCGTTTCCCGTGTTGTCTTCAAACGAGTACACCGTGCCGTCGGGCGCGCCGGGGTTGCCCGCGATGTCGGTGCCCACCTGTGCAGAGCTCCCACCGGATGTTGTCGAGCGGTATACCCGGTATTTGTTGGCGCCGTAGACAGGGGCCCATGTGACGACAACCTTGCCGGACTGGCTTCCCTCCGTCGCCATGACATGGGAAGGCGCGGAGAGGATAATTCCCGGCCCCCATGTGCTTGCGAAATCGATGGTTTCATCAGTGCCGTTGTAGGTTACGTAAAATGTGCCTCCGGTTCGGATCTTGCTGGTGGTGACCAGGTCCTCCACAATGGTCCCCGTATACGACGCGCTGGTGGTAACAGTGCCGGTGTGGGTCCCCGTTCCGTTCTGATCGCAATCCGTGGTTTCGGTACCGTTGATGGTCATACCAAAATCTAGGTAGTTGTCCCAGCCGAAAGTGGTCACCGCGCGTGCCTTAAAGGGTATGAGCGACACGAGCGAGGCCGTAACGGATACGTCAATGTGTCCGCTCGTTGATCCGTTAACGGTATAGTTTGTCGTGCCGAGAGACGATGGCGGAAAGTCGGTATCATTGTACAGTTTAGTGTACATGTACTCCCAGTTGATGTTGAACCTGAGAAGGTACTCGAGGTGGGTCAGCTCGCACCGTCCTTCGTCATAGGCGCTGAAGACGCTCTCCCGCGTCGTATCGTAGGCCCTGACCTTGTAGAAAAAGGCCGTGTCCTCGAAGGTGTCGGTGTCCTCGAAGTTGGTGAGGGTGACGTCGCCGGACACCTGTACGTAGGTCCCCTCGGCCTGGAGGGAGCGGAACACGCGGTAGTAATCGGACCCCGTCACGGCGTCCCAGGAGACCGTGACGGTCGTGGCGCACGCGCGGTCCGTCGCGGACACGTTCGCCGGCGCGGCCAGTATACCGCCGCTTGTCCAGTAGCCCTCGCAGGTGTTGCTCGCGGCGCTCTCGCCGCCGGCGTTGTAGGCCGTGACCCGGTAGTAATAATGGACGCCGTCGCTCGTATCGCCGTCGTCGTACTCGGCGGCGGTCAGTCCATCATCGAGCTCCACGTAGGTCCCGTCGGACGCGTCTGACCGGTAAATCCGGTAGTGGGTATGGGCCGGTCCGCCCGAGGGCGCGTTCCAGGTCACGACCACGCTGGTCGTCGAATCGCTCTGGGTGGCGTCCGCGCTGGACGGGGCGTTGGGGAAGGTGCCGATTGCTCCCGGGTCGGGATCGCTCATCCCCCCCTCCGAGCTCGACGCGCAGGCGCTGACCCGGTAATACCAGTCAACCCCCGGGGTGGCCCCGGTGTCGTCATACGCCGTGCCGGCGATGAGATCCTCGACCAGGGAGTAGTCCCCCTCCCCGGCGTCGGAGCGGTAGACCCGGTAGTGGGTCGCCCCCGCCACGGCGTCCCAAGTGATCGTGACCCGGTCGTTGTGCGTAGCGTCCGTTGCCGTGACGTTGAGCGGCGTGCCGAGGCTTTCCCCTCCTGACACGAGAAAGGCGAGAAGGGGATTCGTGCCCTCCCCCGTGTCCCGGCATCCGCCGAAGGCGATCATGACGGGTATAACAATAGCGAGAAGTCGCAGTACGACCCGAAACAGGCGTGTATTCATGCCTATCCTCCTGTGTAGATAATATGTTTAATCCTTTTGGTAATACTGGGCGGCTCCCGGCGTTCCCGCGTGTATCTGTTTCACGGGCGTTTGTATCCGGCACTGCCCCGGGGGGCCCAGTCAAGAACTGACTCCCCGTTTTTTTGGATTATTAACCAAAATGGCGGGTATATGTCAACCGGATTTTTCTCTGGTATCCGATGTATTCAGCCTCATGGAGTCGAAGCCTGCCGGAGGGGACCCTGGCCTCTTGTGCAAGAAAAAATTTCTGGACAACCCGGCCGCCGCGGGTAGAATGCGGCCAATTATCTCTGACAAGGGGGGTTATATATGAGAAAAACGGTTCTTATCCTTATCGCGGCGCTCTTCGCGATAGGCATTGCCTTCAAGACGACGCCGGCCCACGCCGTGGAGGGGAAGGTGGGCCTCACCATGATGTAT
>CAZKPR010000165.1:0-4175 GCA_964554685.1 uncultured Leptospirales bacterium
CTCATCAATCCCGCTTACACTACCGGCATAAAGATAGGCGCTTCCCGTTGCGTTTACACAATATGGCGCTCCTATGACGAGGTCCGCATAACCGTTTCCTGTGACATCACCCATGGCGAGGCAAAATCCGAAGGCATCCCCCGAGGTTTCGCCCTCTATCGTGTCTGATGCGCTCGCGGAAATTCCTGCCGAGCTTCCATGATGAACGAACACTGTGCCATTTGTCGTGGCGGCAGCCGAGACTGCAAGGTCCGCGTATCCGTCGCCGTTGACGTCTCCGAGAACAAGTTTGCCGCCGAACTTGCCGACTGAGCCTGGAGCGCCGGTGATCGTACGGGAGGCGGTGCCGGATAGTCCGGAGCTTCCTCCATGATGCACGTAGGCCCTGCCGTCGCCTGTTTTGTAGTCAGGGGAGCCGACCGCGACATCGGCATATCCGTCACCGTTCACATCACCGATCGCCATGGAACCGCTAAAATTATCGCCCGCCGTCTCGCCGGTGATAGTAAGCGCCGCAGTAGTGACGACACCGGATGCGCTTCCATTGTAAACATAGAGGCGTCCCTGCTTGGAATTGTAACCGTTCGCGCCGACGAACAGGTCCGCGTACCCGTCGCCGTTCACGTCTCCGAGCGCGGACGATATCCCGAAAAGATCATTGTTGCTAGCCCCGGTCAGCGTGAGCGAAGCGTCGGATTCCGGGCCCTGGGGTCTTCCGTAGTATATATACACCCGTCCCATATTGGTGCTGTACCCCCGGGCACTGACGACCATGTCGGGATATCCGTCACCGTTGAGATCAGAGTTGTGACCCTTGCGCACGGTTATTGATGCTACCTCTGAAAAGACATCTCCCGCAGCTACGGAGCGTACGGAAATGGTGTGTTCGGTCCCGATCTTCCAGATATTGACTGCTGTCGGGAGCTGGTATTTCCATTCTTCCGTGCCGTCGGCCGCCTGGAAATCCCCGCCATCAAGGGAGACTTCAACCCTGTCTATCCCGTTCGGTCCCGAGGCGGTGCCGATGACGAACCCGCTCTTTATTTCGCTGTCGTCTCGGAAGTTAGTTATGGATACGGACGGGGCGCTGGTGCTGTCTTCCAGGCCGAGGAGCACGACAAGCTGGTTTTCCAGGTCAACTTTCTTCTCGTTTTTCTTCTCGTTATCGGAAAACGCGGTGAAGCAGCCTGATTGGGAAATCAGGGCCCCGACAAGTATAATGAGAAGCGATTTCTTCATTTTGATCCTCCAACGTTTCTTCGTTTGTTGCTAGGTAAGTGTTGATACTTCACGGAAATGATAAAATTTTTTTTACTTCATCGAAAATTTCACGACACAAGCGATTCATGATTATTGCCCTTATAATTTCACAACTTGAAGCCAGCGCCTATCCCGAAATGTAAAAGATAGCCCGCCTTTTTCTTCTGAATAATGTAATGGCAGTCGATGTTCAGTGCGACATGGAAATGAGTCGAGGTCCGGTATCCGAAGGTGAACGACGGGTTTATCATGGGTTCGAATGAATTCAAGGAGGAGGCGTGGAATCGGCGAATGGACGGAGGGATGCGGCGGCGGCGGTTCCCCGCCGGGGGGCGCTAGAACTCAAGGAGGAAGAGGGTCATGTCGTCGGCGATCGGGGTTTTCCCGGCGAACCGCGTCACGTCATCGTAGAGGATGGCGACGATCTTTTCTTCTCCCCGGGTCGCGAGCTCCCTGAATCGTTCGCTGAGCCTTTTCTCGGAGTACTCCTCGCCTTCCTCGTTCTGCTGTTCGATTATTCCGTCGGTGTAAAGGAGGATCTTGTCCCCCGGGGCGATGTCGTATTCGGCCTCGCCGAACTCGGCCTTCTTGATGAGCCCCAGGCCCGTGCCCTGGCACTCGATGGCGACGAGGTCGCCGCCCCTTTTTTTCCAGAAGAGCGGGTGGGGGTGCCCCGCCTTGGAGAATTTCACCCGTCTCCTTTTCATGTCCACGAGGGCGTAGTAGCAGGTCGCGTAGAGCTGGGGGATCACCTTCATGAAATGCGAGCTCAGGTATTGCATGAACCGCGTCGGCTTGCCGCCGAGCTTCTCCATGGCGAGGGAGCAGGCCCCCCTGAGGACCCCCGTGCCGAGGGCCGAGGTGATCCCGTGGCCCATGATGTCGGCGATGATGATGGCCGCCATGTCGGGCCGCAGTACCGTCACGTTCAGGAAATCCCCCCCTATCTCGATGCATGGCTTGTAGACGTAGGAGTGCCGGACGCCGGGGAGGAAGGGATGCTCGTGGTCGAGGAGCTCCCGGTTGATGAAGTAGTTCTGTATCTTCCGCGCCTCGGAGAGGTCGCGGTCGAGCTCGTCGAGGCGCGTCGATTTGACGCGGAGGTCACCCTGGGTGAAAGCGAAGTTGGATATGGTGTTCCGGAATCGCGAGAAGGTCACCTCCAGGCAGTTCTTGTAGAACATGGTGGAGATGGAGGGATTTCTTTCCAGGAGGGCGTCGAAATCCCTTTTCTCGAGGCGGAAGACCTCCGTGTCCTCCACGCCGATGACGCTGGCGGAGCGTGGCATGTTGTCCACCAGGGAGAATTCACCGAAGTAGGACCCCGGGTGCAGGGTCTCTATATGCGCCTCGCCTCCCGCCTCGTCGGCCTTGGTCACCTTCACCGTGCCACGTATGATGATGCACATGGAGTCGCCCCGGGCGCCCTCGCGCATGATCCGCGCTCCCGGGGGATATTTTTCAAGCCTGAGAAGGGGAATGATCTCCCCGTAATCGGCCTTTTCCAGGCCCTGGAAGATCGGGATGTTTTTGAGTATACCGGAGATTTCCCGGTCGCTGTATCTGTCCATGGGCGTTCCGCGAACCTATTTGTTCAGGGTCGTCAGCTCCTTTTTCATCGCGTTGAATTTATCGAGGAACATGGTGTAGATTTCCGGCGTGGTGAGGAACTTCTGCTTGCCGTCGACCACGATGAGCCGGCGCTGGGACTTTTTTTTCTTTAAGATGAGGTAAGCCGCCTCGAGAATACCGAGGGCCTGGCAGGCCAGGACGGCGATGTCGAGGTAGGTGTAGCCGATATGCCCGAATTTCGCCAGGCCGCCGGCCTCGTGGGCCGCCGCCTCGCTGGTGTCGATGCCGTTGCTCATCTTCTTCTCGTAATGATAGTCGAGAAGGAAGAAGTAGCTCGGCTTCATGGCCGTCAGTATTTCCTGCGTCGAGTTGTGGAAGCGCTCCAGTTTCCTGATGGGGCTGTCGTTTGATTCGGCCGAAAGGGTGAAATCGTCCTTGATCAGGTTCACGTTTTCGAGCTGGTTCACGAAGGAGCCGGCCCCGGGGTAGTATTTGCGCAGGGATATCCGGTACTCGTCGAAGAGGGGAAACATCTCCTGGTAGGCCCTGTCGCGCTTCAGAAAGTTTTTCCAGACGCTTCCCAGCCACTTCAGGACATCCTCCGAGAGCACGAGCTGCCCGCGCTGCTTGAGATTGTAGAGAATGTTGGACAGGAAGAAGAGGACATAATTGCTTCCGGCGGATTTCAGGTGCTCCTCGCACTGGGCCCGGTTGGACGGGTTCGTGATGATCTCGTCGATGACGACCATGAGGCGGTCAATGCGGTCCACGGGGTAGCGGCGGTATCCTATCGCCGCGAGGACGGCCTCGCCGATATCCTCAAGGGCCTTCGGGATGTTGAGTGGGGAGGTCCCGCCCATTGAACATACCTTCGTGAAATGTCCGCGATCCATGACCGCGTTTCCGGTACTAGTAGGTCCACGGCGAAAGGCGCGTGTCAAGTATTATTCCGCGCGGCCAGGGGCGCGGGGAGGCGGTTAAAAATATCATTGACGGGCCGCCCCGGGGGTATCATCCTGATGCGGGAAAGTGAACGGGTGAAATGAATTATCTTCGCGAAACAAGCAGGAGCGTAGTGATCGTGTCCCACGGCGCGCGGCCCTACGTCTCCATTCCCGAGGGGCACGGGTTATCCCTGATCGAGTCGGGCGATATCGGGGCGGACCTCCAGCGCCTTATCGACGAGGGCGGGGCGGATGTGCATGTCCTCGCCGCGGTGTTCATCCGCTTCGAGGAATACGCCGCCCTCCAGGAGCTCCTGGGGATTCTCTCCTTCGCCGATATTGCATACCAGTTCGTTATATTCGGCGACGAGGAAGCGGCGGGGGATCTCAGGTTCGAGA
>CAZKPR010000165.1:4185-8774 GCA_964554685.1 uncultured Leptospirales bacterium
CGAGAGCCTGAGGGAGATATCGGAGTTCAGGCACGATCCCCTGTCCGAAAAGGAGTTCATGTTCATCGCCCGGAAGACCCTCGCCGTGCTGAACGACCTCTTCATCAACCGCTCCCTCCAGGAGGAGTACCTCGCGAAGCTCGTGGACACGAAGAAGGACCAGGACGACCTGATCAATATCGGGAGGGCCCTCGCGATCGAAAAGGACCAGGGGAAGCTCCTGCGCCTCATCCTGTTCCTGAGCAAGCGGATCACCGGTGCCGACGCCGGAAGCATCTACCTCGTCGAGCTGGATGAGGAGGGGAACCGGCGCCTCCGCTTCAAGTACTCCCATACCTTTTCAAGGGACATTCCCCTGGAGGAGCGCGTCCTCCCCATGAACAAGAAATCCATCGCGGGTTACGTCGCGGTGACGGGAGAGGTGCTGAACATCCCCGACGCCTACGAACTTCCCGAGGACGCGCCCTATTCCTACAATTCATCCGTCGACGAGAAGCACAAATACCGGTGCCGCTCCATGCTTGTGGTGCCGATGAAAAACCACGCGGACGAGATCATCGGCGTGATCCAGCTCATCAACAGCAAGGAAGTGCCCGCGGAGGCGGTGCAGGGGCACGACCTGGCCTTTACCCTGCGGCTCCAGGACCCGGCGGATTTCGTGCGGCACGTGGTGACCTTCGACCAGAAATACAACAGCCTTCTGGAGGCCGTGGCCGGACAGGCCGCCATCGCCATCGAGAACAACCGGATGATAACCCAGATACAGAACCAGTTCGAGGAGTTCGTCAAGGCCTCCGTGTCCGCCATCGAATCGCGCGACCCCGCCACCTCGGGCCACTCCTTTCGCGTGGCCGAGCTCTGCGTCGCCATGGCCCGCGCCGTGAACGAGGTCCGCGAGGGCTATCTCGGCGGCGTCACCTTCACCGATGTGCAGATCAGGGAGCTCGAGTTGGCGGCGCTTCTCCATGATTTCGGCAAGGTCTACATCGATCTCTCGGTGTTCAGAAAGGCGAAGAAACTCTACCCGAAAGACTACGAGAACCTCTGCCTCCGCCTCGATTACCTCTACCGCTTCCTGGAGCTCAGTTATTCAGTGCGGGAGGCGCAGCTCCTGAGGAGCGGCGCCGCGGCGGATTGCGAGGCCCTGGCGGAGGAGAAAAGCTCGAAGCTCCGCCGCATCGTCGAAATCAAGGAGAAGATCGGCAGGCTTAACGAGCCCGCGGTGACCGATGACGATCCGGAGGCCACCCTTTCCCGCATCGCCTCGGAGGTCGAGGAGATAGAGTGTCTCGGCGTCGACGGGGGGAAGGTGTGCGTCCTGTCGCCCCAGGACCGGGTGAACCTCTCGATCCGGCGGGGAAGCCTGAACCCCGTGGAACGGAGGGAGATCGAGAGCCACGTGACCCACACCCACTATTTCGTGAGCAAAATACCCTGGCCGCCGGAGTACCGGAACATACCGGAGATCGCCCTGCGCCACCACGAGAAGCTCGACGGGAGCGGCTATCCCGACGGGCTCCGTGGACGGGAGAGCACCCTGGTCCAGTCGCGCATCATGGCCATCGCGGACATCTTCGACGCCCTCGCCGCGGGGGACCGGCCCTACAAGAAGGCGGTCCCCCTCGGGCGGACCCTTGAAATACTGCGGGAGGAGGCGGACCGGGGCGTCCTGGACCCTGACCTGGTGGCGCTGTTCATCGACGGGAAACTATACGAAGAGGCGCGCCGCGACCGCGGCGACGCCGTCGCGGAGGAGCATGCGGGTTGAGGGAAATCCACCGTTGCGCCGTCTCCTCGGAGAGGCCCTGGTCATCGTCGCGGCGGCGGCCGCCCTGGGGCTCGGTATCAACCTCGTCAATCCCCGGGGGTACGAGCCGGTGCCGCGCAGCGCCCTGTCATACAGGGCGATCGTCCACGTATCCGCGGAGGAGGCGAAGGTGAAATACGACGCGGGCATCGCGCGCTTCATCGACGCCCGTGAGGCGGAGGAGTACCGGGAATCCCGCGTCGCCGGCGCGATAAGCGTCCCCGCCCTGGGCGACGCGGTTCCTCCCTCCCCGGTCGCGGGAAGGGAGCCCGTCATCTACTGCGAGGGTACCGGGTGCGGCGCGTCGGAGATCCTGGCACGGCGGATGATCGACGCGGGGCGCCGGGGGACCGTGTACATCCTGGAAGACGGGCTTCCCGAGTGGGAGCGCCGCGGATATCCCATGGAGCGGGGGAGGTAGATGGGCGGCGAAAGCGGCATACGCAGGGGAATCGGCGGTTTTCTCTACGGCAACATGGCGGCGGCGGCGGTGCGCATCGCCCTGGGCGCCGTCCTGCTCCTCGCCGGGTCCCTCAAGATCGGCGACCCGGAGCAATTCGCCCTGGTGATCGCGCGCTACGGAATCGTCCCGGACTTCCTTGTCCCCTACGGCGCGGTCATGGTGCCGGCCCTCGAGGTCCTGACGGGGGTTCTTCTCCTTGTCGGCTACCGAATCCGCGCCGCCTCCCTTGTCGGGGCCGCGATGATGGCGGTGTTTTCCGTCTTCATTGCCGCGGCCATGGCGCGGGGCGAGCGGTTCGACTGCGGCTGCTTTAATTTCGGGCGCGTGGGCCTGGGAATCAGCGAGACCGTGGGTCCCTGGGTGCTGGCGAGGGACCTCCTGTTCCTGGCGGGATTTCTCATCCTGCTCCGCGCGCGGCGCCACCTCCTCTCCCTCGAGCATTTCATCGAAAAAATCCGCCTGCGGAATCTCGAGAAGGCGAGATACGAGTAACGCGCCCCATAGGGAGGCCCGGCGCGGACCTCCCTACGCCGCCGCGCGCCTCCTCTTGTGGATCTCGATGCAGATGATCGCCGTTACCGGCATGCTGAGGAACATCCCGATGCACCCCACCGCCGATTTCACCAGCTCGCTCAGGACCGGGTTGTAGTTGAAGACGAGCCAGAAGGGCATGGAGGGTTCGATGCGCATGGCGATGAGGAGCACCATCGGCAGGGCGCTCCCGACGTAGGCGAAGAGGAGGGTGTTCACCGTGGCCCCCAGGATGTCGGCGCTCACGTTGAAGACCGACCGGAAGGCCTCCCCCACGGAGATCTCCGGGTGCACGCGGAAGATCTCCTCCGTCGCCGAGGCGATGGAGATGCAGACGTCCATGATGGCCCCCAACGCCGCGATGACGATGCCGGCAAGGGCCAGGCCCCGCAGGTCGACGTCGATTGCCGAGGCGTAGAAGACCGTCATCATCTCGTTGGTGACGATGCCGGAAAGGTGCATCAGCCACCCGGAGAAGAGGGCGAGCCCCGTGGCCAGGAGGACGCCCGAGGAGGCGCCGAGTATGGCCGCGGCGGTCTTCTTCCTGAAGCCGAGGAGTATGGGTATGGTCACGACGATGGCGAAGAGGGCGATGCCGACGGCGATGGGAAGGGGCGACCGGCCCTCCAGGGTCATCGGGATGAGCACGTAAAAGACCAGGATCACCGTCGCGACGAGGGAGACCATGGAGAGCACCCCCCTGAGACGCCCCACGGCCACGATGGTCACGACGAGCAACACCGCCAGGACGATGATGCCCGCGGTGTTGTCCACGTCGTAGATGGAGACGTACTCCACCGCGTCGGCACCCTCCATCTTCGATATACCGATGAAGACCGTGTCCCCCTCGCGGTAGAACATCCCGGCGGGCATGTCGTCCTCGCCGAAGTAGGTCGCCACGTGTTCCTGGCCCTTTTTTTCGCCCCCGAGGATGCGGAGGTGCACCCGTATCTCGACCTGGGAGGGTTCCCCGCCGCGGCCCGTCCTGCGCTCGATCCGCTCGACCTTCGCCCTGGCGAAGTGGCGCTCGTCGACGTAGACGTTCCTTTCACGGGCGTGGGACGCTCCCGCCGCTGCGATGAGGGCGGCGATGACGAGCAGGGCAGGGAGACGCGTCCCCTTCGTCGCGCTTCCCCGTGTTCCGGGCACGGTGTCACTCATGTTTTTTTTCATCCCTCTCTCCCTTCCTTGATGCGGTCCCGCCCGTCTCCGCGATGTCACTTTTTTCCCCGGCGCCGGGCACGTCGATGATATGGATGTCCCTCTGGGGGTAGGGAATCTCTATGCCGAGCTCCCTGAATCTTTTCGAAACGGCGTAATAGAGCTGGCTTTTCAGCACGCCGGGCCTGTCGGTGTATTCCCTGGTCCATACCCGGAGCGTCAATGTCACGGAACTCTCGGAAAAATCATTGAAGAGAACGTCAGGTGAGGGGCTCTTCAGGACCCCCCCGTTCTCCCGGGCAACTCCCAGCAGGATCTCCCGGACCTTTTCCGGGTCTTCCCGGTAGGAGATCGAGACCGGGAAATTGAAGCGGACATTGCGTCCCGCGTGGCTCCAGTTTATCACCTTCGAGCTGATGAACTCCGAGTTGGGTACGATGATCGATATGTTGTCGTTGGTCAGTATGGTGGTGGCGCGCATCGAGATGCTGATCACGTCGCCGGTAATGCCCGCCACCTCGATGCGGTCCCCCACCTTTATGGGTCTCTCGAACAGTATGATGAGGCCGCTGACGAAGTTGTTCGTGATGTTCTGGAGGCCGAACCCGATGCCGACGCCGAGGGCCC
>CAZKPR010000166.1:0-8729 GCA_964554685.1 uncultured Leptospirales bacterium
TAAGTAGCGGTACGAATTTCCGTTAAAAAAGTCCCGGAGCGCGAAAGCGGATCCGGGACTTTTTTTAAGAATCATCACGGCCGCCTCGCCGATCGATTGAAGCGCTCCCTCCGGCTTATGGTTTCTCGCTCCCCGCGCCGCTCATCCTTCTCGCCACCAGGAAAAGGGGTATACCCGCGGCCAGGGCAATCACCACCCAGAGCAGGTCGGCGGTATAACGGGAATACCGCACCAGGAAAAAGGAAAGCGCGAGGCTCAGTACCAGGTAAGGAGGCCATCCTATTCGCGCAAGGGGCTTGAGCGCGGGATGGTCGGGGCGCGACCGCACGAAGGCCATGGCGGGGCGTCCGAGCATCACGAACCCGGCGAGAAGAAGGAGAAAGCAGAGGGGGTGGCGGAGCCATCGCCATACCCAGACCTCGCCCAGCTCTTCGAGAGTCTTCCCCTCGCTGTGGGAGCTCACCAGGAAAAGCTTCCCCGCGCCGAGGTAGCCGCCTGCGAGGCGCCCGACGCAGAAGAGGGGCGTCCCCTCCGGTATGCCGGAAATCTGCACCTTAACGTCCCCTATCCGGGGCGCCGCTTCGCCCTTCCGTTCGGGGCGCGTGATCGTCGTGGACCAGGCGTCGCGGCCCATGATATCCGCCTCCTCCAGCCTGATCCGCACGGCGCCTATCCGGAGGTCCTTCGCGAGCTCCGTGGAGGCTTCAACGTATCTCCATCCGGGACCCACGGAAGACCCGTCTCCCTTCCGGTACTCGTAGCGCGTTCGTGAAAGACAGACGAAGCGCGTGCCGGTATCCGGATCAGCGACGAGATCCCCCCCGGGCAGGCCGGAAAACCGCACCATGCCCGCGGCGTCACCGGGGGCCTTCGGGTCTATCGGCTCGGCGCGGGAGGCGATCCAGCGGCGGTTCCCCGTCCTCTCCGCGCGGTACAGGATCGAAAACGCGATGATGACGCAGAGGAGGCCGCAGATGCCGAGTGTCAGGCTTCCCTTCACGGCGCTTCCCGCGGCGGGTGATTCCTTACGTTCCGTGGTATCGGTCATGGCAATGGTTCCTCCCGGTGTGCGAGATCTCCCCTCCAGTCTCTCACGATCCGGCCCGTTTGTCAAGTTAAGGCTGCCCTGGGGGCACTGCCAAATTTTCAGTTGACATTCGGGCTTCCCGGGTCATTCTTGAAGCGCGGGATGCGTCAAATCCACCTATCGGGGCCCATGTCATGACGGAACGAAACGACAGCGGGGAAAAGCCCGTCAGCTTCATCTGGGGCGCCTTCCATGCCCGGTTCGGGTCCCGTCCGGGCCTTGACAATATCGAGGCGCTGAAACTCTGCCCCATTTTCCAGGACCTGACGAACCGTGAACTGAAGCACGCCTCCCGGCTCATCTACGAGCGGAGCTACCAGGCCGGGGAGTACCTCTTCGAAAAAGGCCAGCCCGGCACCGCGATGTTCATCATCAAGAGCGGCATGGTAAAGGTGACGGTCCCGGGATCCGAGGGCGAGGCCGACCTGGCGACCATCATGCCGGAAGACTTCCTCGGCGAGCTTGCCCTCCTGGACGACACGCCCCGCTCCGCGTCGGCCCGGGCCGAGGAGAAAACCGAGGCCCTGGCCTTTTTCAGGGAGGACCTGAACGAGCTCGCGGAGACACGGCCCGGGATCGCGGTCAAGATCATGAAGGGCCTCGCGGTCATCATCGGTCAGCGCCTGAAGGCGGCGAACGAACAGCTCATGGCCGGGGTGCAGTGAGATGGGCGAGGGGCTCCGGGAAAGAAGGAACACCCAGGCGGTACTGCGGGTCACCACGAGGAGGCTCACGCGCCGCATCGTCGTCACCGTCACCATTGTTATCGCTTCGGTGACCGCCGCGTCCCTCGTCTGGGCCCTCAGGCCCATCGTCCTTCCCTTCCTGGTGGGGATGCTGGCGGCCTACCTCTGCCTCCCCCTGATGAATCTCTTCACCCGGCGCGGAGTCCCCCGCCCCGCGGGGATACTCCTCCTCTTCGGCGCTTTTTTCGTCGTCGTCACCCTGATAGTGAACCAGCTCGGGTCCCTGGTCCCCGACGAGCGTGATCGCCTGGTGCTCCGCACCCGCTTCCAGTACAAGCTGAACGAGCGCTACCGCGATTTCATGGGACTCGACGAGAACGAGGGCAGGGGAACGTTCATCTACCGGTACCTCGGCGCCGACCTGGACGGGCTCATGGAGAGCGTCAACGCACTCCTGCGTCTCGACGCCGACGAGCGGGCGCTCTTCGTGAAATACCGCGCCGGGCACGCCGGCCGACCCGCGGTGAAGGACCTGTATTACTCCTACTTCCTGCACAACATCCGGGAGGCGCCGCCGCCGGTGCCTGAGTCGGCGAAGAAGACCGAGGTGGGGCCGGGGACGGGCCCCGAGGCCCCGACGCGCCTTGCTTCCCTCATGGAGGGCGTGAAGATATGGATCATCACGCCGCTTGTTTTCCTCTTCCTTCTCATCGATGACGGAGAGATCAAGCGGTTCTTCATCGGCATGGTGCCCAACCGCTACTTCGAGGTGTCCCTCGCCGTGGTGGACAAGGTGAACAGGGCCATAGGGAACTACCTGCGCGGCATACTCACGGCCTGTTCCCTCGTGGGCGTCACCTACGCGGTTCTATTCACGCTCATCGGCTTCGAGATGAAGATGGCGATCCTGATCGGATTCCTCGCCGGGGCGGCCAACGCGATACCCCTGGTGGGACCGGGGATAGCCCTGATCAGCGGATCGGCCTACGCCCTCATCGCGGAGAATCCCGCGTCGATCCTTCCCTTCATCAACGGGAACAACATGATCCTCGCCGTGGCGGCCTGCGTGGCCCTGGTGATGGCCCTGGACAACGGGGTGTTCCAGCCTTTCGTGGTGGGGGGGGCCGTGAAGCTTCACCCCCTCGCGGTCTTCATCGGAATAATCGGCGGTTCGATGATCTTCGGCGTCGCGGGGCTCATCCTGGCGATACCGACCATCGTGGTGGTGAAGGAAACGGTCTTTACCCTCTTCCGGGAGCTGAACGACTACTTCATTATCTGAAAAAGGTCAGGCGGTCGGCTCCTCCTCTCCGCCTTTGCGCACGCGGTCCTTCGCCTCCCCGGCGAGCTTCTTCGCGCGATCGCCCATCTCCTTCGCTTTCTCGCCCACTTCCCTGGCCTTCTCGCTCATCTTTTCATACTCCGCCTTCGCCTCCCCGGCGAGCCTGTCGGCGAATTCCTTCACGTCATCACGGAGCTCCCTCCCGGTTTTCGGCGCGTAGAGGGCGCCGAAGACCGCTCCGATGGCGGCCCCGGCCAGGAAGGCCAGGAAGGTCCTGAAACCGTCGTTGCCGTCGCTCATTCCTCCTCCTTCGGCCCGCCGCGGGCGCCGCTGGCCGCCTTCCACCCCAGGAGCAGTGCGGGGACAAGGGCGGCCAGCCACTCGAGATGCCTGAACGCCGGGTTTTCCATCTTCGAGGCGGCCCTGCCCACGAGGGAGGATATCTTCCTGGTATTGGAGACGATACCGTCGATTCCCTCGAGCTTTCCCTCGACGTTGACGCTAATTTTTTGCGCCTCGACGGCGAGCCCCCGGACCTCCTCCGAGGTCTTCCTGAGATCGACGAGGAGGGCCCGCAGGTCCCTGATCGCCGGCACCAGGACGATGATTATCGCCAGGAACCCGGCTGAAATAATCAGGGCCACGATGAAAACAATGATCTGGGTAGCGGCGTCCATGGCGCAACGAGTATGGCACGCCCTTGCAGAAAGTCAAACCTTTTACAGCGACCCCCGGGCGTATTCCGCCCCGGGGGTCGCTTTTTTTTTCATTGAAAAAAAACCCCCCATGGGCATCCTTGCCCTGTATCCGAAACCAGCGAGGTGCGCCATGGACATAAAAAAAGTCGTGCTTGCCTACTCGGGAGGGCTCGACACCTCCATCATCGTGAAATGGCTTATCGAGACCTACGGCTGCGAGGTCGTCTGCGTCGCCGCGGACGTGGGGCAGGAAGAGGAGCTCGACGGACTGGAGGAAAAGGCCAGGAAGACCGGCGCGAGCAAATGCTATATCGAGGACCTGAAAGAGGAATTCGTCACCGGCTACGTGTTCAGGGCCATCAAGGCGAACGCCATCTATGAAAACCGCTACCTCCTCGGCACCTCCCTGGCGAGACCGATCATCGCCAAGCGCCAGGTGGAGATAGCCCTGAAGGAAAAGGCCGACGCCGTGTGCCACGGCTCCACCGGCAAGGGAAACGACCAGGTCCGCTTCGAGATGACCTACATGGCCCTGGCGCCCGAGCTGAACATCATCGCCCCCTGGCGGGTCTGGGACCTTGACTCGCGCTCCAAGCTTTTCGATTACGCGGAGAAGCACGGCATACCCGTGCCGGTGACCAAGGACAAGCCCTACAGCATGGACAGGAACATCCTCCATATCTCCTACGAGGGGGGGATACTCGAGGACCCGTACCACGAGGCGAAGGAGGAGATGTTCATCCTGACGACCTCGCCCCAGAAGGCGCCGGATACCCCGACCTATGTCGAAATCGGGTTCGAAAAGGGCGTCCCCGTATCCCTTGACGGCACGAAGCTCGCTCCCGTGGAACTGATGAAGCGGCTCAACCGCATCGCCGGGGAGAACGGCGTCGGAAGGATCGACATCGTGGAGAACCGGCTGGTGGGAATCAAGTCGCGCGGGGTGTACGAAACCCCGGCGGGAACGGTGCTCCACGTGGCGCACCGGGACCTTGAGTCGATCACCCTTGACCGCGCCACCCAGCACCTCAAGGACCGCCTGGCCCACGAATACGCCGAGCTCGTGTACTACGGCCTCTGGTTCACGAAAAAGCGGGAAGCCCTGGACGCCTTCATCGACAGCACCCAGGAGAATGTCACCGGCACGGTGCGCGTGAAACTCTACAAGGGCTCCTGCATGGCCGTGGGGAGAAAATCCCCGGTCACCCTCTACGAGCCGGATATCGCCACGTTCGACGCGAGCTCACTCTACGACCAGAAGGACGCCACGGGTTTCCTCAGGATCTACGGCCTCCCCCTCAGGGTCGAGGCGCTGCTCTCGAAGAAGAGGTGACGGGGCGGTGACATAACTTCTTTTTTTTCTCCCGGTTCATTTTTTTTGTCGCCGACCAATTACTTGGACAGTATATTATCCTCAATAAAACATACCGGCTGGCCGGTTTGTTTTATTATAAATAAACAAATTCTTTTTCGTGTGAGGTTTTGTAAACTATGAAAAAAATCATGATTTTGGCAGCCGGTCTGATCCTCATGGCCTCCATGGCCGCATCGGCAAAGACCTATGATCTCGTCCTGCTTCACGGCCTCACCAACAAGCACCAGTGGAGCGACGCCTTCCTGGGGAAATGCGCCGAACAATGGGGTTCCGGGAACGTCTACGTCATCTACACCAACGAGTCCACCAGGGTCTGGACACGCTCCATCGGCGGACGGACGATCTATTTCTGCGGCGAGAATGATTATTCCGCGGGCGACGACACGATTTACACTCAATCATCCCTCATGAGGACGAAGATCCTCAAGCTCCAGCAGTCATACGGCCTGAGCGCCAAGTTCAACATCATCGCCCACAGCATGGGCGGACTGGTCTCCCGCTGCTACATCAAGCGCTTCCCCTACACCGTGGCGGGCCTGGTCACCCTGGGGACGCCCCACAAGGGATCGCCCCTGGCCAATTCCGGGCAGTGGCTGGCGTTCTTCGTGGGGGCCACCGCGGCGACCCAGCAACTGACGCCCAGCTACGTGAAGAACACCTTCAACCCGGCCTATCCTGTGAGCGGCGCTCCCCTGGCGGACGGCGGCAAGATCTACACCATCGCCGGTGACGGCGATGGCTGGGACTGCTGGGGATGGGGCGGCGAGCTCCAGGTCGGATGGGACATCCTCTTCACGATCTACTGGAAGGACAGCGACGGGGCGGTTGCCCGGGGGGACGAGCAGATCTCCGGCGCCACGCATATCGCCACCTTCTGGTCCTACGACCACATGGAACTGGTAACGAAATCCGACGTGGCCACCAAGGCGGCGTCCTACCTGAGATAGGCTCCGGTCCGGCACAATCCTCATCATTCGATCACCCCCGCGCCCGGGGGTGATCGCGCGTGGGGATTCGTCTTGACGGAACGCCGCCGCCATGACAGGGTTCATCCATGACCGGGAAAAAAGCGATCATCATCCTCGCCGTGACCGTCCTCGGGGCCCTTATCCTCTTTCTCGCCCTCCCCTCCCGGGAAGGGAAGAAGGCACCGGGGACCGGGGAGCGCACGGTGGAGAATACGGCTCATGGAACCGGCGTTGAAGGGTCCGCGGCCGATGAAGGGAGGAACTGGGACATCTTTCCCCGGCTCTTTTCCGGCATGGACGACCGGGGAGAATACCGCCGGCCCCCGGAGGAGCGCGACAGCCCCGGGGCACTGACGAGGGAGATGATGGACCTCATCGGACGCTTCGCCGCGTCGGAACACCTTCCCCCGGAGCTCCTCCTGCCGATGGGGACCTCGAAGGAGTCGATCGACCTTCACATGGAAAGGATACGGGAGATCCTCCAGTACGACGCCCTCGCGAGATACGGCACCGCCTCGATCGAACAGAGGAGAAGGCTCTGGGAGCTGAAAAAGGAGTTCTTCCAGGACAAGGCGGAGCTCGTCGAGGACTACCGGGAGGTCAACGACAGCGAGGAGGACAGGAAATCCTCCGATGAGGCCCTGGGGCTTCTCAGGGACCGGATACGGACCTGCGAGGAGGAGCTGAAACGGCTCTGAGGCGCGCCGGCCCACGCGGTCTTCCCCGGAAATTATCCCTCCCCGGAATTAATTCCTTGCCAACAACGCCACGGCGGGCACTATGGCACCATGTTCGACAACGTGAAGGAAACCATCGACTCTCTCGCCGGGCAGAACTACATCGCCTCGGAGGAGATCGCCACGACGGTCTATCTGGCCCTGAAGATGGAGAAGCCGATCCTGGTGGAAGGACCCGCCGGCGTGGGAAAGACCGAGCTCGGCAAATGCATCGCCTCCGCCCTGGGGATGGACCTGATACGCCTCCAGTGCTACGAGGGCCTTGACGAATCGAAGGCCCTTTACGAGTGGGAATACGCCAAGCAGCTTCTCTACACGCAGATACTGAAAGACAAGCTCTCCTCGATCATGGAAAAGGAATCCACCCTCTCGATGGCGGTCGAGAGGCTCACCCGCGAGGAGGACGTCTTCTTCTCCAGCAAGTTCCTCCTTCCGCGCCCCATACTGAAGGCGATCACCGGGTCGAACCGCTCCCTTCTCCTCATCGACGAAATCGACAAATCCGATTCTGAGTTCGAGGCCTTTCTCCTCGAGGTGCTCTCGGACTTCCAGGTGAGCATACCGGAGATAGGGACCGTGCGTGCCGACATCAAGCCCTTCGTGTTCCTCACCTCCAACAACGCGCGGGAGATGTCCGACGCCCTTAAGCGCCGCTGCCTGCACCTCTACATCGACTACCCGGCCCGGGAACTCGAGGAGAGGATCGTGTCGCTCAAGGTCCCGGAATGCGGCGAGAATCTCCGCGTCGAGGTGGTGCGCGCCGTCCACAGGATCCGCGAGCTCCAGCTGAAGAAGGACCCCAGCATCAGCGAGACCCTTGACTGGGCCAGGGCGCTGGTAATCCTGGGGATACAGGACCTCACCCACGACGTCGCCGTCGAGACGCTCAACCTGATACTGAAATACGAAAAAGACATCGAACTGGCGAAGAAGAACTCGAAGAACCTCTTTTTGCACTGACGGCAATGGACGCCACGGGCACAACAGGCGGGGTACCGGCGATCCGGGAGCGGCTCCATGATTTCATGGGCGTCCTCAGGGAGGCCGGTATCCGCATATCATCCGACGAGGCGCTCTCCCTCTTCGGCGCGCTCCCCCACATCTCCATCCTGGACAAGCCGGTGTTCCGCCAGGCCCTGAAGACCACCCTGGTCAAGGACTACACCGACATCCCCGTCTTCGACCGCTGCTTCGACGCTTTCTTTCAGGGAAGCGGCGACGCGCAGGTCGATGCCGTCGACGCCTTCCGCGGCCTCGCCTCCCGCGAGGCGGTCCGGGAACGCGCCGCCATGACAGGCGGGGATGTCGTGGAATTCGAAAAGGCACTCGCCGATTTCGTCGATGAACTTCCCGACGAGCTTCTCTTCGATCACACCACCGAGCAGATCCTTAACCTCTTTTTCGAGGAGCTCGCGCAGAGCGAATCGGCCGGGGGCGCGGGGGGCATGCTGATGAACGTCCGTTCCCGGACGCGGGCCCGGGGCGGCAGGGGCGGCGACGACGGGGAACAGGAGGGGCGGGACGGCCTCGAGGGGGCCATCGCTTCCCTGATAGAAAAGCGCCGATCCGAGAGGCAGATCGGCACCAGGATCAGGGACCGCGAGGAATATCTCCTCACCAAGCACATCTACCAGATCACCCCGGAAGAGATACGGGAGATGCGGGAACTCATCAGGCGGTTCGGCCAGAAGCTCAAAAACCGGATAAGCCTGAGGAAAAAGCGCGTGAAACACGGGGGCATCGACATCAAGCGCACCCTCCGCACGAGCCTCCAGTACGGGGGTGTCCCTTTCAAGCTGTTCCGGAAGGACCGGAAAATCGACCGCCCCCAGCTCGTGGTCCTCTGCGACATCTCCGGCTCGGTCAACCAGTACTCCCGATTCATGCTCCTCCTCA
>CAZKPR010000167.1:0-2923 GCA_964554685.1 uncultured Leptospirales bacterium
CCTCTATTGCTTTTCCTAATATTATTTCAGATAGTGAATTTAAATCCTCAATCGGCATGTATAATGCCACCGTTCTCTGCGTCCTCCGCGCCCTCCGCGGTAAAAAATTATGAATGAATGTGTATATCAATAAAAATATTGTTATATACCATCAGCAATTATATTACTGGAAGTTATTTCCGATGTATCGTTGCTTCACCCATCCCCAGCATGGTGAAGGCACCATGGAAATGCGACAGGGTCGCGTGCATGATCTCGGACAGGTTCATGGAGGGGGAACGAAGAAGATATAATGATATAAAAATTATTATAAGGTTAGAAAGTAACGTATGCTTCGTGGACAAGGAGCATGCATGTATTCTCTCTTCATAAATAACTTGACGGTGGTGAAACCCGGGAAGGATACTGCGGCATCGAACGCGATGATTCTCTCCGCGACGGGACGCAGCCCATGCCCCTCTTTTCCGTCATCATTCCCGTGCACAACCGTCATGACATGGCGCGCCGCGCCGTCGACTCCGTCCTGGCCCAGACCTTCACCGACTTCGAGCTCATCCTGGTGGACGACGGCTCAACGGACACCACGCCCCTCCTCGGGGAGGAATACCGCGGGCGCGTCGACTTCATCCGGACCCCCCACGGCGGGGTGAGCGCCGCGCGTAACGCAGGCATCGTGCGCGCCTCGGCCCCCTGGATCGCCTTCCTCGACTCCGACGACCTCTGGCTTCCGGGGAAGCTGGAGCGCCAGGGGCGCTTCATCCGCGAGCGGCCGGAATTCCTGATCCACCAGGCCGGCGAGACCTGGATCCGCCGCGGGCGAAGGGTCAACCCCCGGCGGCGCCATCTCATGCGCGAGGGGCGGATCTTCATCCAATCCCTGGAGCTCTGCCTGGTGAGCCCCTCCGCCGTGGTCATGGCCCGGGAGCTCTTCGCCCGCCACGGCCTCTTCGACGAGGACCTCCCCGCCTGCGAGGACTACGACCTCTGGCTCCGCGTGACGAGGAAGGAGGCCGTGGGCCTGGTACCCGAGCAGCTGGTCATCCGCCACGGAGGGCACCCGGACCAGCTCTCCTCCCGCCACTGGGGCATGGACCGGTTCCGTCTCTATTCAATCATCAAGCTCCTGGACCGCCACGGCGAAGAACTACCCGATAACTATCGGGCCGCGGCCGTCGAAGCCGCGAAGGGGAAGGCCCGGATCCTCCTGGAAGGCTCGAAAAAGAGGTCCCGCGGGGACTTCGCCCATGCCCTGGGGCGGCTCATGGAACGCGTTGATGCGGGGCGCTTCGATGCCGGGGAGTGCGGGTTCCTGCTGGATCCGGATGGTGAGACGCGGGCCGGGTCCTGAACCGCGCCCCCCTCACTCAGTCCACGGGGCGGCGGATGCCGTAGCAGAAGAGGTGGTCCGACCCCCGGAGGAGGAGCAGGCCCCCCTGGAGGGAGGCGTCGAGAAACGACTCAGAGGGGAACCGCTTCGAGAAAAGGACCGTCCCGTCCTCCCTGAAGAGGAGCGCCATGGGCGTGCCGTTCTCGGTGACGAAGCTCGCCGCGCAGACCCCGCCGCCGCAGCGGATCGAGGAGTGCCCGGGGCGCGCCGCCGGGACGGCGAGGTTCAGCTTTATCCGTCCCGAGGGGGAGACGCGGATCAATCGGTTCCCGTCGAGGACCGTGCAGAAGCCCGCGTCGTCCAGGTGGAGCGAGGTCTTCGAGTGATGGACCAGGGACAGGCAACAGTCGTCGTAATCCCCGGACTCCGTGGTGACGATCCGAAGGCAGTCCTTCCGGTTGTTGCCGTAGTGCACGGCGCCGAAGCGGCCGTTACCGCTCACGGCGATTCCCTTGACGAGGCTGCCCTCGGGGGCCCTCCCCTTCGCGAGGATCTTCCCCGATGAGTCGACGAAATGGTAGGTCCCGTCAAGGAAGCCCGCGGCGCCCCGGTCGTTCCGATGGGAGAACGCCAGGGCCGTGCAGGTTTTCCCCGTTATCGGCTCCCCCAGGACCCTGCCGTTGTAGTCCGCGACCCGTATCGCGCTCTGGTCGCCGTTCATCAGGAATATAAGCTTCCCGTTCCTTGAAAGGTACGGGTACTCCAGGGAGGGGAGCTTCCAGAAGCGCTCCCCCGCGGCGTTGAAGAACTCCACCTCGTCGCCGACCTTGCGGTACCTCACGTGAAACCGGCCGTCCCCGCTGAACGCCGCGAGGCCCTCCCCCACGTCGCCCGCGAGCTCGGTCTCGCCGTTGCCCCTCAGAATATGGTAGCCCGTGTCGCCGGTCCTCACGAAGAAGGAGGCGCGGGAGGGCTTCACCAGGGGGGAGGCCTCGATTTCGCCGATGGACGACAGGGCCCCCCACCATTCGGGATCGATCTCAGGACCCGCGGCGGGCGTGAAGAGCAGCAGTGCGGCGAGGGCGCCGGCGATGAACCCGGGAATGAAATAGAGCATCGGTCAGTCCTGGAGGAAGCTTTTAAGGCGCTGGCTCCTCGACGGATGGCGGAGCCGCCGTATCGCCTTCTTCTCTATCTGGCGGATGCGCTCCTTCGAAAGGTTGAACCGGTCCCCGATCTGCTGCAGCGACATCGGGTCGTTGCCGTCGAGCCCGAAGCGGAGCTTGATGATCTCGCGCTCCACCTCCTGGAGGGTGGTGAGCACCTCGTCCAGGGCCGAGCTCAGGGACTCGTCCAGGACCTTCTTGTCGGGCGCGTCAACGCGGTGGTCGACGATCATGCTGACGATCGTGGTGTCGTCGGAGTCCCCGTAGGACGAATCAAGGGATATGTAGTCCTGGGTGATGTTGCGGAGATGGTTGATCTCCTCGTCGTCCATGTCGAGGACCACGCCTAAAACCCCCGCGGTGGCAACCAACCCTCCATCCAAATATCAATATTTTGACACTTTACAAAAAATTTTTTTACCCCCTTTGG
>CAZKPR010000167.1:2933-8701 GCA_964554685.1 uncultured Leptospirales bacterium
TCGTCCATGTCGAGGTCCTCGGCGATCTCCCCCGGCGTGGGCTCCCTCCCGAGCTTGCTCTCGAGCTTCTTGTGGACCTTGTCGATCTTCTGGATGTCCGCCGTGCGGTTGAGGGGAAGGCGGATCAGCGAGGCCTTCTGGGATATGGCCAGTATGATGGCCTGGCGAATCCACCAGACCGCGTAGGATATGAAGTGGAACCCCCGGTCCGGGTCGAATTTTTCGGCGGCCTTGATAAGCCCCATGTTTCCCTCGTTGATCAGGTCAAGGAGGGAGATGCCGCTCGTCTGGTATTTTTTCGCGATGGACACGACGAAGCGGAGGTTCGCCTTGATCAGCCTGTTCTTCGCGTTCTCGTCGCCGTCACGGACCTGGCGGGCCAGCGTGTCCTCCTCCTCCCTGGTGAGGAGCGGTATCTTGTTGATCTGGTCCAGGTACCAGGAAATGGATGAATCGGAATAGCCCGAAGATTCCCTCTTTTTCGATTTCGGGCGCTTCAGCGGCGCGTCATCCCCGGTTTCCTCCTCAGGGTGAAGGACCTCGTCGTCGGGAAGAGGAGGCATGTCTTCGACGCCCCTCCCTTTCTTTTTGGCGGGTGAAGGCTTCGTACGCTTTTTTTGCCCTTTTTGCTTCATTGTATTCGAGCCACCATGCACATTCTAATCCCATCGTCTCTGATACCGATAGTGCAGGGGGCCGATTCAGTCAAGACATATTCAGGAAGGGATGCAAACGAAACGGGGGAACGGCCTTTCGGCGCTCCCCCGCGGATATTCCGGAGATTCGACGCTCCATCAATCCCGTTTCTTCGGTATCTTCAGCACCCATCCGGGGCGGATCAGGTTCGGGTCCTGGATCGTGTCCCGGTTGAAGTCGTATATCCTTTTCCACAGCCTTCCGTTGCCGTAGAATTTCTTCGCGATGTACCAGAGACAGTCCTTGTATTTCTGTCGGTACTGCACGGTATAGAGGAAATAATCCTCTCCCCCGTCCGGGCCGACGGTCTCATCCTTCTCCACGGCGACATCCGTCGTCGCCGCTTTCCCGCCGGTAACGGCCAGGGCGAGGCGCAGCGCCTCCTCCGACGCCTCTATCGATTCCCGGTACATCATTTCGTCGAGCTTCGTCTTCGCCTCGGCGAGGGATTCGCGTGCGGCGTCGATCTCCGCCTTTCTCTGATCGGCATCCTTCGACCGCTCCGCGGCGGCGACGGCTTTTTCGGCTTCCGCGAGCTTATCCCCCGCGGCGATCTTCAGGGACGCCAGGAGCGCCTCGTCGGCGTTCAGCTTGGCCACCTCGATAGCGGAGAACCCCTTCTTCAGCTCGTCCTCCCCGAGGGCCTTCTCGGCAACGGCGAGATTCTCCTTCGCCAGGGCAAGCTTGTCCGGCGCGACGCGCGCCGCCCCGTATTTCTCCGCTTCCTCGATGGTGCGCTTCACCTCGATGACGGCGTCCGAAAGCGTGTCCTTCATCCCCAGGGCCGCGGCGCGGGCGCTCTTCGCCTTCTCATCCGCCTTGAGGGCCGCCTGGTAGGCGTCGGCGTAGCTCCTGTCCTGGAACCGGTCATTGGCCTCCTTGAAATACGCCTCCGCCTCCCGGTACTCCTCGGCGGCCAGGCGCTCGGCGTAGGCCTCGCCGGCCTCGTTCAGGCTTTTCTCGGCCACCGCGATGGTGTCCTTCGCGAGGAGGGGAATCGCCTTCTGGTATGCCGCGTCCGAAAGGGCCGACGACTCGAGGGCGGCCTTCTTCGCGCCGTCGACATCCTTCTTCGCCACCATGTCATGGCTCTCCAGGAGCTTGTTCTGGGCCGCCGTCAGCTCATCCGGGGCGTATTTCTCCGCCTTCACTCCCCGGGCGTCGGCGATGCCCTTCTTCGCGGCGGCCATCTCCCGGACCGGGATATTCAGCCGGCATCCCATGAATAGCAGGACCGCCGAAGCAGCCAGTATCAGTAATGCAAATCGTTTCGTATGTGCCATATCGCCCTCGCATTCCTGTTATGTGTAATGGTTCCGAACACGGCGCCGGCCTCCTGCCTTCATCACCGGGTCCGTCCGTACCGCGCGGTGGTGGGTTGTCGCGGAGGCCGATCAGCCTGAAAAGGAGTTTATCGCCTCATCCTCGGAATCGAATATCTCGAAAAAAGAGGTCAGCTTCGTCAGCTCGAACACCTTCCGCACGGAAGCGAACACGTTGATGATCTTGAGCCCCCCCTGGTATTTTTTCAGGTTCGAGAGGCTCGAGATCAGGGCGCCGATGCCGGAAGAATCTATGTATGATACCTTTTCAAGGTTGATGACGACATTGTATTTTCTCTCTTCAATGAGCCTGTTGATGATGTCCTTGATCTCGGGCGCATTGTACAGGTCGATCTCGCCCGCGATATCAAGCAGGACAACGTCACCCTTCGATCTGGTCGATATATCCATCTCCCCGGATCCCCCCCGTAGTGCCTAGTGGTGAATTGACTTCACAACACTATAATGGGTTCGGTTTTTATGTCAAGAGTATTTATCCGAAAAGGCGCACCGCCGGGCGCATTTTTCCTCATTTTCATCGCGCATCGCCCTCTCCGTAGAGGGCGCCCCACCGTTCGAGGAGGCCCCTGAAGGTACCGGCGATGATCGCCGCCCTGGCCTCTTCCATGAAGGACTTCATGAAATGAAGATTGTGATGCGTGTTGTAGATGAGCGCGGCGATCTCACCGGCGTGGTAGAGGTGCCGAAGGTAGGACCGCGAATAGCGGGCGCATACGTAGCACGAGCATGACGGGTCCAGGGGACCCTGGTCGGTACGGAAGCGTGACGACTTGATATGAATGCGCCCCTCCGATGTGTAGAGCGTGCCGTTGCGCGCGATCCGCGTGGGCATTACCGAGTCGAACATGTCCGCGCCGTGCGCCACCGCGAAGAGTATCTCCATGGGGCTTCCCACGCCCATCATGTAGCGGGGCCGGTCGGGTGGAAGGAGCGGCAGGGTGAGGGCCGTCATGTCGCGGTAGAGCTCCTTCGGTTCCCCCACGCTGAGTCCCCCCACGGCGTAGCCCGGGAAGGAAAGCTCCGCGAGACGCCCGGCGCACTCCCTCCGCTGGTCGGCGAACACGCTCCCCTGGACGATGCCGAAGAGCGACTGGACCGCCGGATCGAAGCGCTCACCCCAGGCGCGGCGGGAGCGCGCGGCCCATGCGACGGTCCGCTCCAGGGCCTCGCGGGAGCGCTTCGCGTCGATCGGGTAGTCCGTGCACTGGTCCAGGACCATCATGATGTCCGACCCGATCACCTTCTGGATATCCAGCACCTTCTCCGGCGTGAAGAAGTGGAGGGACCCGTCGTGGGTGGAGCGAAACTCCACGCCGTCCTCCCTCACCCTGCAGAAATCCGAGAGGGAGAATACCTGGAACCCCCCGGAGTCGGTGAGTATCGGCCGATGATGGCGCATGAAGGCGTGGAGCCCCCCCGCCCCGCGGAGCACCTCGAGGCCCGGGCGCAGGTAGAGGTGGTAGGTGTTCGAGAGGATAATGTCGAAGCCGAGCTCGTCGACGTCGCGCCCCGAGAGGGCCCGGAGGGCCCCCCGCGTGGCCACGGGCATGAAGACCGGGGTGCGCACGGTGCCGCGGGAGGTCACGATCTCCCCGGCCCGCGCCGCGGTGCCGGCGTCCTCTGCGAGAAGGGTAAACTTCATGGAGGCATTGGACGGCGGGATCGATGAATGTCAAACAGAATTCAAAAGCCGGCGCGTCGGGAAAAAGTCTTTGTCGATTTCGATCGAATGTTGTACATTGTAGGGAAAAGCCGGGACGCCACCCGGCGCGGTCCCGGAGGAGCATCACGATGAACATAGCAAGAACAATCCGTGAAACAATTGCGCACCGCCTGTCACGGAGGCATTTTCTCGGGGGCCTCGCCGTCACTGCCCTGGGAACGCTCCCCCTTTTCCGGGCCCTCATGCCGGGGGCCTTTGCTCAGGAAAGGACCCTGCCCCCGCGAAGAAGGAGAACAATCGAAACGCCCTTTGACCTCGCCGTGGTGAAGGGCGAAAGCCCCGGCGCGATCACCCGCCGGGCCGTCCAGGCCCTGGGCGGCATGGGGCGGTTCGTGAAAAAGGGCGATACCGTGGTCATCAAGCCGAACATCGGGTGGAACCGCGCGCCGGAGTACGCCGCCACCACGAACCCCGAGGTCGTGGCTACCCTGGTGCGCCTCTGCTTCGAGGCAGGGGCGGCCCGGGTGCGGGTCTTCGACCACACCTGCAACGACGCCGCCATGTCGTATACCCGGAGCGGCATCTCCGCCGCGGCGAAGGCCGCCGGCGCGAGCGTCTCCTACGTGAGCGGGGCCCGCTTCATCCCCGGGGCCTTCCCGAAGGGAAGCGAAATGGCGTCGTGGCCGATCTACCGCGACGCGGTCCACTGCGACTGCTTCATCAACGTCCCCGTGGCCAAGCACCATGGCCTCACGAAGCTCACCCTCTCGATGAAGAACCTGATGGGGGTCTGCGGCGGCAACCGCGGCGTCATGCACTGGAACATTGACGCCAAGCTCTCGGAGCTCACGGAGTTCATCAGCCCCGACCTCACGGTCATCGACGCGTACCGGATTCTCCTGAACCGGGGACCGTCGGGGGGCAACCTCAGTGACGTGAGGACGACGAAGACCGTTATCGCCGGAACGGACCCGGTCCTCGCGGATTCCTACGCCGCGACCCTCTTCGGCATCCGGCCCGGCGACATCGGCCATATCAGGGCCGCCGAGGGGAGGGGCCTGGGCACCACGGACATCGCCCGGTCCCGCATCACCAGGATCACGGTGTAGCGCGGTGACGGCGCGCCACCTGACGGCGATGCGCAGGGCGGTCCAGGGGGCCTCGGTCTTCCTTCTCCTGGTCATCATCTGGAAGACGCGTTATCCCCTCGAGGGCTTCATCAGCCCCGAATTCTACTTCACGATCGACCCCCTGGCCATGTACGTCACCTCGATCGCCGAGCGGGTCCTCCTGCCCGGACTCGCCTGGGCCACGGTCACGGTCCTCATCGCCTTCATCGTGGGACGCGCCTTCTGCGGGTGGTTCTGCCCCCTTGGCGCATTTCTCGACTTCGTCTCCTTCGTGAGGGCCCTCGTCATGCGGCCCTTCCGGAAAAGGGAGCGCGAGGGGAACCCCCTCCCCCTGCGTTACCTCAAGTTCGGCCTCCTGGGGATCACCGCGGTCCTCGCCGCCGCGGGCGTCCAGACCGCCTGGATCCTCGATCCCTTCACCATCTTCGTCCGGACCGTTTCCTTCACCCTCCACCCCGCGGTCAACGCGGCGGTGGACGGCGCCATGACAGGGCTGCTCGATTACGCGGACTACCCGCTCTGGCTCGAGTCGATCTATGACGGCATGCGCGAGTCCTTCCTCGGCGTCACGGCGCCCCGTTTCGACCACGTCGGCGCCATCCTTGGCGTTGCCGTCGCGATCATCCTGCTCTCCCTGGTGAAGCGCCGCTTCTGGTGCCGCTACCTCTGTCCCCTGGGCGCGGCACTCGCCCTCCCCGCCCGGTTTTCCCTCCTGGAGCGGGTCACCGACGCATGCACGGGCAACTGCGGCGTCTGCGGGGACCTCTGCCGGATGAACGCGATCAGGGATGACAACTCCTACGTGAAGGGGGAATGCATCATCTGTCTCGACTGCATGGAGGGGTGCCCCGGGGGAAAATCGGACTTCGCCTTCAGGGTAACGCAGGCGAAGGCCGAAGGGGGCAAGTCGGCGGCCGGCAACGCGGCTACGGGGGA
>CAZKPR010000168.1:0-8575 GCA_964554685.1 uncultured Leptospirales bacterium
GAGGAGTGCCGAAAAAGGTTTCGGTGGATACTCGTGGACGAGTTCCAGGACATCAATGCCGTCCAGTATCGACTCCTGACGCTCCTGGCGGGACCGGGAACCCCCAATCTCTTCGTCATCGGCGATCCTGACCAGGCCATCTACGGGTTCCGCGGATCCGACGCGGGGTATATTGACCGGTTCAGGGCCGATTACCCGTCGACGAAGATCATCGCCCTCGATCGGAGCTTCCGGTGCCCGAAGACTGTAATGCGCGTCGGTGCGGGAATACTCGGGCGGGCCGGGGGCATCGAGGGACGGGACCTCGACATGAGGGTCCGCATCCAGGAGCACGCCACGGGCAGGAGCGAAGCGGACTGGATCGCCTCGAAGATCGAGAAGTCGGTCGGCGGCGTACGGAGCTTTTCGCGGGACAGCGGCATCTCCGACGGTGAACAGGAGGAGATGGGAGCGGGTTTCGCTGATTACGCGGTTCTCTGCAGGGCCTCGTTCCTTTTCCCGGACCTCGTGGAGGCCCTCGAAAACCACGGCATACCATACCAGGTCGTGGGAAGCGAGAGCGCTTTCCTCCGTCCCCCGATTCGTGAAGTGATCGCCTCCCTCCGGGAAGTATACAGGGGGGGCGTTACGCCTTCCATTTCTGAGGATGTTGCGGGTGACGTGAGGGGAATGATCGCGAAGGGAGACGCGGTCGCCGATGTGCTCTCTTTCCTCATGGTGATACTCGAGGTGCCCGAGGCGGAGGCGCGGAGGCTCAAGGTTTGGGCGGCCTCGTATGGTGACGATTACCCCAGGTTTTTCAGGGCCGTCGCCCTCAGGAGGGGGGATGACGACCGGGGCGTGCGCTCCGAAGCGGTTTCCCTGATGACGATCCATGCGGCGAAAGGTCTCGAATTCGACACCGTGTTCATTCCCGCCTGCGAGAAGGGCATCATTCCCTTCGATCTTTTCGGAGCGCGGACCGATGAGGAATACCTTGAGGAGGAGCGGCTCTTTTACGTGGGGGTCACCAGGACGAAAAAAAACCTCTACCTGAGCCATGCGGGATCACGGAACGTCAGGGGAAGGAACGTGAAGTGCGAGCGGAGTCCCCTCGTCGACCGGCTTTCCGAGGAGCTGTTCGAGGCGGGGAAAAGGGCCGGACGGCGGCGGAAGGACCGGTCTGACGGTGTCCAGCTTGATCTCTTTGGTGGTGGGGGATCCTGATTCAGTAACAGGGGCGCCGGTAGCCATGCGGGATAGTCCTTGACACGATACGCCTTCTGAACTATGATCGCGCCCACCGAAGGATCATCCCGATGAAAAGAGGCACGCTTTCCGAAATCAAGGAGCGGGAGAAGGACGCGCGACGCTCCATCATTATTGATGCCGCCGAGAAGGAATTCGCCACCACGGCCTTCAACAGGGTAACCATGCGCCAGATCGCGAGGAGGGCCGGGATATCCCCCGCGCTGATCTACCGCCATTTTCCGGACCAGCAATCGCTTTTCGTCGAGGCTTTTTTACGGGGGGTCAACGACGTCTTCGAGGGAATCTACATGCGCATCGACGGATCCGAGGAGGGGCTGATCAATGATGTCGCCCTGGAATTCGTCGAGTTTTTCACGCGCAACGACCAGTATTTCAGGATGATGATGAATTTTTTCCTCGACGGGCCGGTGGATCCGGATCTCTTCGCAAAACTGAACGTGGTGGAGAGAAGGATGCTCGATCATTTCGACAAGATGTTCATCAAGCTGCGATGTCGCGGCAACGTCCGTTTCCATTCCCACACGCTTTTTGCCGCCCTGATAGGGATTGTGGCAACCTACCGTAGCCATCCTGAAAAAAGCGACGATGAGGTTCTCAGTCACAGGAAACGAATCGCCGGGGAGTTGGCGGAAATAATGTCGCATCTCAGTTCTGGTTCTTAATAATAAACAAATCATCTTTTTTTGTAAAATTATCTTGACACATAAACGCCGTTTTTTAGTGTAAACGTTGTTTACATTTTAAGTACGGCGGCCACTATGAACGTATCCCTTGCGAAGAGCTATCTCGACAGCTTTTTCAATCCCTCATCCGTCGTCGTGATCGGGGCATCAAACGCCCCCTTCAATCTCGGCGCCACCATCTGCCAGTGTCTCACCTCCTTCATCGACTATCGGGGACCTGTCTGTGCCGTGAACCGGAAGGGAGAGGAGGTGCATGGATGTCCCGGGTTCGTATCGGTCCATGAGATCCCCCACGTACCCGATCTCGCTGTCATCATCACCCCCGCGGCGGTGGTGCCCCGGTTCATGCGGGAGTGCGGTGAGAAGGGGGTCCGCAGCGTAATTATCGAAAGCAGCGGATTCTCCGAGCAGGGCGGGGTGGGGACGCGTCTCCAGGAGGAGATAGCCGCAATAGCCGGCGATTACGGCATGCGCGTGATGGGCCCCAATTGCCTCGGAGTTCTTGACAACCGCAACCACTTCTGCTGCTTTTACGGAGCCTATCGCGAGATCATGGATGTATTCAAGAAGGCCGGCGATGTCTCCTACGTGATCCAGAGCGGGGGAGTGGGGGTCCTGGTCATCGAATCGCTCATGGATGACCTCCAGGGCATCAACAAGATGGTGAGCATTGGCAACAAGTCCGACATTGACGAAGCCGACCTGATCGAGTATTTCAGCCATGACGCCACCCGCGTGATCGCTCTTTATCTTGAAAATGTTACGGACGGCGTGAAGCTGATGAACGCGGCGCGGCAGTGCGCGAAGCCGATCCTTCTCTTCAAGTCGGGCCGCACCGAGGAAGGCACCGCGGCGGCCCTTTCCCACACGGCGGGGATGGCGAATAATGATGCCGTGTTCGATTCGGCCTGCCGCCAGGCGGGAATCATTCGCCTCGGGTCCATTGACGAACTACATTCGATTCCCAAGATGCTTACCGAGATGCCCCTTCTTCGCGGCGACAGGGTGGCCGCCTTCACGAATTCGGGCGCCTTCGGCACCATCGCGGCGGACCTTCTCGTGGAGGCGGGACTCAGGATTCCGCGCCTTGAAAGGGATACACGGGAGCGCCTGGCGGGGGTCGGCGGGGTGTTCAACACGAACAACCCGGTGGATATCGGCCCGGCGCCCCCGCAGACCTACCTGGACATTTTCGAGATCCTGCTGTCCGCCCCGGAAGTGGACGGCCTGCTCCTCATGACGAGCATCTGGCGGGATTTTGTCATTGACGCGATGAAGGAACTGGTGACGATGTGTAGACGTCACGACAAGCCGGCGGCAATTTACACGCCCAATTCCGTGGCGCGCATCATATCAGTGAGAAGGGAGCATTCACTGCCGATGTTCCATACCATGGAGGAGGCCGTCCGCGCCCTGGCGGTCTCCCATGAACAGTACCGGTATCTTTGCAGGAAGGAGACCAATTGATGAAAGAAATAATCGATGATGCAGTCAAGCGCGGCATGAAGACCCTTTCCGAGTATGACTCGAAGAAGGTCATCGCATCCGCCGGGGTGCCCGTCACCAGGGAAAAGCTCGCCCGCTCGAGGGAGGAGGCGCTTCGTTTTGCCGGGGAAATCGGCTATCCCGTGGTGCTGAAGGGATGCTCGGCCGATGCTGCCCATAAAACCGAAATGGGGCTGGTGAAGCTGAAGCTGGGCGGGCCGGATGAGGTCGGCGCGGCCTACGACGAGATAACGGGGAAAGGCCTCGATCTCGACGGCGTCCTGGTCCAGGAGATGATCAGGGGCGACCGGGAGTTCGTCATAGGCATGAGCAGGGATCCACAGTTCGGCCCCTGCGTGATGTTCGGGATCGGCGGCATATTCACCGAGGTGATCAAGGACGTCACGTTCCGCGTGGCGCCCCTCACGGAGCTCGACGCCGAAGAGATGATCGACGAAATCAGGATGAAGAAGCTCCTGGGCGAGTTTCGCGGAAGCCCCGCCGTCGACCGGACCGCCCTGGTCAGGGCCCTCGTGGGGATCGGGGAAATCGGTTACGGGAACGACAGGATCGCGGAAATCGATATCAACCCGGTGATCATCGATGGAGGCAGACCCGTCGCGGTCGATGCCCTGGTGGTATTGAACGGGGCCTCCTGATACCTGCGTTTCGGAACCGGGGCGACCCCGGTCGGGGCCCGTGGCACCAAAGATTCTTGACAGACCCTCACGCTCTGGTACGTATGTCTGATGAATCTTTCTTCCGGCATGTGCGTATCGTGATGCGAATTCCCTCTGCCACCATCGGCCCCGCCATCGCCAGGAGGCTCTCCACGCCGGTCCTCCTGGTACTGGTGCTGGTCCTGGCCCCATGCGGGGGCGTGGTCCCGCCGCGGGACCCCTTCACCCTCAATGTGCACATGGGAGCGGAGCCGGGTACGCTCAACCCGATCACGGCAACTGACGCCTATTCCCATGCCATCAACCTCCGCATCTACGAGACCCTCGTGGACCGGGATTACGATACCCTCGAGATCGTGCCGCTCCTCGCTGAGCGCTGGGAGATTTCCCAGGACAAGCTCAGGTTTCGATTCCATCTCCGCCGGGGGGTTACCTGGAGCGACGGGGTCGAGTTCACGGCGGATGACGTGGTCTATTCCTTCCGCACCATAAAGGACCCTAAGACCGCCTGCGCCCAGCTCAAGGTTTACTACCTTGATATCATTGACTGTGTTAAAGTTGACCGGTATACCGTCGAGTTTCTCTATTCGCGTCCCTACTACCTGGCCCTGATATTCTGCGGAGGCATGCCCATCGTGCCGAAGCACGTGTTTGATGACGGTACCGATTTCAACACCCACAGGCACAACCGGCTTCCCGTCGGGACGGGTCCCTACCGCTTCGAGGGCTGGGAGACCGGGAAACAGATATCCCTCGCGCATAACGAGCGGTATCGGGGCACCAAACCCGAGATACGGAGGGTCGTCTACCGGTTCGTTTCCGAGCCGAGCGTGGCGCTCCAGATGCTGAAAAAGGGGGATCTTGATGTGATGGGGGTCAGGGAGATCGTGTGGGTGCGCCAGACCGGTTCCGAGAAGTTCCGCCAGAATTTTTACAAGATGAAGTACTATCTCGCCTCATTCAGCTACATCGGCTGGAACGCGGCGCGCCCCTTTTTCAGCGATCGCAGGGTCCGCCTCGCCATGACGCATCTCATCAACAGGAAAGCCATCCTGGACAAGCTGCTCTTCGGACTCGGAGAGGTGGTGACGGGCCCCTTCTACATTTTCGGGAAGAGCTACAACCGGAACCTCGAGCCCTGGCCGTATGACCCCGCCCGGGCGCGCCGGCTCCTGGCAGAGGCGGGGTGGACCGATAGCGACGGGGACGGGATACTCGACAGGGACGGAAAAAAATTCTCTTTCACCTTCACCATGTCGTCGGGGAGCAAGTTTGCCGAGCGCCTGGCAAGCATCATGAAGGAGGACCTGGCCAGGGCGGGCATCGAAATGGAGATCAACCGCTACGAGTGGGCGGTGTTCATCAACAAGATACAGAACCGGGATTTCGATGCCACCTCCCTCGGGTGGTCCGACCCTGACTTCCAGGACGATCCCTACCAGATATGGCACTCCTCCCAGATAAAGGGCGGATCAAATTACGTCGGATTCAAGAATGCCGAGGCCGACCGGATAATCGAAGAGGCCCGGAGGGAATTCAACGAGGGAAGAAGGATCGCCATGTACCATCGGTTTCATGAGATACTCCACCGGGAGCAGCCCTATACCTTTCTCTACACGAACCCCGCACTTGCCGTCGTGAGCAGGAGGTTCACCAACGTCAGGGTGCACACGCGCGGCATGAATTTCGTCGAATGGCGGGTGAGGGGCGTCGAATGAAGAAATACATACTGAAACGACTGCTCCTCATGATCCCCACCATGCTGGGCATAACTTTCATAACGTATATGATGATCCGCCTGGCGCCCGGGGACTACTCCACCCTGAGCCTGGGCATGGACAGCGCCCTGAAGACCGGTTCCATCACGAATGAAATAATCGAACAGGAACGAAGGCTCTACGGACTCGACAAACCCATACCGGTGGGGTACGCGGAATGGCTCGGCAGGTTCGTCCGGCTTGATTTCGGGACATCCCGAAAGGACGGGCGGCCCGTGTCGGAACGTATCGCCGGGGCCCTTCCGATCACATTGGCGCTGAACCTGATTTCGATGATCGTCATCTATATCATTTCAATTCCCATGGGGATCGTCTCGGCGGTCAGGAAGGACAGCGCATTCGACAGGGTTTCGAGTCTCGTTCTCTTCCTGCTCTATTCGCTCCCCTCCTTCTGGGTGGGACTTCTCCTGCTCCTTTACCTCGCGAGCGGCGAATACCTGAACCTTTTCCCACTGGGTGGCATCGCTTCAGACTGGGCGGCCAGGGCGGGAGTCCCCGGAAGGATTCTCGATTTCCTGTGGCACCTGGTGCTTCCGGTCACCGTGCTCACCTACGGCGGTTTCGCCTTCCTCGCACGGTACACAAGGGCCAACATGCTCGAGGTGATCAACCAGCAGTATATCACGACGGCGCGCGCCAAGGGGCTGTCGGAAAGGAAGATCGTCTTCGTTCACGCCTTCCGAAACTCCCTGATACCCCTCATTACCCTCATGGCTACCCTGCTTCCGGGCCTCCTTGGGGGGAGTGTTATCGTGGAGTCAATTTTTTCCGTACCGGGCATGGGCATGCTCGCCTTCGAGGCGATTCTCTCCCGGGACATTCCCGTCATAATGGCCATAGCGAGCATCGCGGCTCTCCTCACGCTCCTGGGCATCCTCCTCGCGGACCTGGCCTACGCCCTGGCGGACCCGAGGATACGCCTGGAGGCCAGGATATGAGGCGGGGGTACTGGTCGTCGGTATGGAGGGAGTTTTCCCGCAACCGCCTTGCCGTGGGGGGGCTCGCCGTGGTGCTGCTGTTGATCCTTATCGCGATATGCGCGCCCCTCCTGGCGAACAACAGGCCCTATCTTTACGTCCATGAGGGCAGGGCATACTTCCCGATATTTTTTTCGTATGAAGAACTTGCGGAGCGGGACCTGCGCGATGACGCGCGAGGCGGATTTGCCGTCTTCCCTCCCGTCAGGTACTCGTATTCGGAGTATGACCTGGATTCCATCGTCGTGCCTCCCGGGCGCCGCCATGTTTTCGGCACCGACGAGCAGGGAAGGGACCTCCTGGCCCGCATGATTCACGGGAGCAGGGTGTCGATCTTCATTGGCTTTATCGCCGTTGCGATATACGTGGCCATCGGTATCCTCGTCGGCTCCATCGCGGGATATTACGGCGGATGGATTGACATGGTCGTGTCGCGGCTCATAGAAATCATCATGTGCTTCCCCGCGTTCTTCCTTATACTGACCATACTGGCCCTGGTGGGACCCAGCCTCGTCAGCGTCATGGTGGTGATAGGACTGACGGGATGGACGGGAATCGCCCGCATAGTCCGCGGGGACGTCCGGCCGCGCCGGGAGGCTGAGTGCGGCGTCGCCTCGCGGGCCGTGGGAGCGAGGGACGCCTGGATCATCATCCGCCATATACTGCCGAACTCCCTGGCCCCTGTCCTTGTCTCCGCGACCTTCGGGATCGCCTCGACGATTCTCATCGAATCGTCACTGAGCTTTCTCGGATTCGGGGTGCAGCCCCCCACGCCGAGCTGGGGTGATATTCTCTCCCAGTCGAGGGATTTCATGGATTTCGCCTGGTGGCTGACGCTCATTCCCGGGTTCGCGATTTTCATTACCATAACGGCCTATAACCTGGTGGGGGAGGGTCTCCAGGACGCCATTGATCCCAAGGCGCTCACGAAATGAACGGAGAAATCGGCGGCGGACGGGAGTGTGCCGCCCTTGCTACACCGGCATGAAACGGTTGCACCTGGCATTGATTGTCTTCCTTGTTTCGGGCCCTTACTGCGGCATCCTTCCCGGCGTCGTGTATCTGCCCGATATCCTGCCCCGGGAAACCGACGTTCCGGGATGGTCAGCCGGGCAACTGCGGCGCGCCAGGGGAGAAGCGCTTCTGCGGATGGCGCCCGAACTGGGGGTGTACGAGCCCCTTGACATGGTGACGAAGGATTACCGGCGCGTTTCAGGGGGAGAAGGTGAGTTGCGCGTTGAACTCTTTCGCTTCAGACGTCCACTTGATTCATTCGGCGCCTTTGGGATAGAGGGAGGTCCTTCCGACGTCGCCTCCGCGGCAGGCGGGGCGGTTTTCCGGTCGGGTAGTTCCGCGCATGCACGGTGGGGGCCCCTCTACATCAGGATCCGATCGTCCGGAACCGGAGATGAGGGGCTTGACCGCTTCGCGACGGTGATCCTTGAAAAGACAAGGCGGGCATTCCAGGAAGACGGTCTTCCGGATTTCCTGGTCGCGATGGGCAGGGGCGCCCCGGGTGGTGTTCTCTACCGCCGAAAGGGAATTGACGCGGTTCCCGGCGTGAAGGAGGTCTTTCTCCTGCAGCGCGAAATCAATGGGAAACCCCGGGATCTCTTTTTCTCCCGGGGGGCTACCTAATTGTATCCCCGTAGTACTTTTGCGTAAAACTTGGTTCCCGCGAAAATGGGTTGCCACACACCCTGGGGGGAAACAAAAAACCG